>NZ_JBSHGZ010000041.1:0-100411 GCF_053618075.1 Embleya sp. NPDC055664 | reverse complement strand
GCCCTCCCCCCGGCCCCCCCCGGGCCCCCCCCCCGCGGCGCCCGCCCCCGCCCCCCCCGCGCGCCCCCCCCCCGGCCCCGCCCCGGCGTCGGGCAGGTCGTCCGGCACGCCGGCATCCACCGGCCATGCCGTTCCCGGACCGGCCTGTATCGGGCATCAGGTCATCTGCTCCGCACATCCAGTGAGTCGAGGATTCGGCGGGTGAGATTCCACGGGACTGTAAAACGGGTTCGCGCCTTGCCATTCGTCGAAGGCGATGTCAGGGAACCGTCTGCGGTCCGCGGTGGAAAGGCCGTTCGCCTTTGCCTGGGCCATGCGGCCCTCGGTCGAGGTCACGGTGGTGGCCTGTGCCCCGTGCAGGACCGCGAGGGTGAGCTCGGCGAACGTGGTGTCACCGCCCCATCCCGTAGTTCGGCGGGGCTTCCCGAGCGTCGGACGCGAGGGCGGGAAAATCCGGCGAAGTCACTTGTGGGTTCCGGCTACGCTGCCGCCGCATGAGTGAACCCGCCACCGTGAGTGCCCTGTTCCATCCCGACGACCTGGCCGGTGCGGTCGAGCGTGGTCTGGTGGCACGTCGGCGGCATCCGCAACTGCCGCTGTCGATCTACACCTACACCCGGACCTGCGTGTTCGAGCGGCGATGGACACCGGTGACGCTGCGCTGCCGCGGACTGATCGTGGAGGATGGCACCGCTCGGATCATCGGGCCCTGTCTGCCGAAGTTCTTCGGCCTCGCGGAACACGACCTCGGCGCGGCCTACGCGCCCGCGCTGCCGGACGACGGATTCGAGGCGTTCGACAAGGAGGACGGCTCGCTGGGCCAGGTGTTCCACTACGCCGGCCGTTGGCGAGCCGCGTCCAAGGGGGCGTTCGTCTCCCGGCAGGCCGGATGGGCCCAGGAGTGGCTGGACGAGCGGGACACCGACGCGCTCGAGCCGGCGCTGGGCTACGTCACCGAGATCATCCATCCCGACAACCGCATCGTGGTCGACAACGGCTCCGAGCGCACCCTCGTCCTGCTCGCCGTACTCGGCCCCGACGGCACCGAACAGCCCCTCGCCGCGCACGCGGACGACTGGATCGCCCTCGGCGGGCGCGTGGTTCGTTCCCGGCCCGTCGCCTCACTCGCCGAACTGGCCCGCGCCGCCGCCGAGAACCGCCTGCCGGACGGCACGGCCATCACCGGGACGACGGCCGAGGGCTGGGTGCTGCGCCACGTCTCCGGCCGGCGAGTCAAGCTCAAGTTCGCCGAATACGTACGGCTGCACCGGATCCTGACCGGGGTGACCGAACGGGACATCTGGCGCTACCTCGGCATGCAGCGCTTCGCCGACCGCGACCCGCGCCACGTCGCCTATGCGCTTACCTGCGCGGAGGCGGAGGTCACCGCCCAGACCGCCCCCTTCGACGCACTCCTCGACCTCCGGCTCGGCGACGAGACCTGACCCGACCCGACCCGACCCGACCCGACCGACCCGACCCGTGCGCTCCGCTCCCGGAGCAACAAGCAGCCTTCGCCACGCCCAGGTAGGTGGGGCCCAGTGGGGAGGACAGGTTGCGGCGGGCGCGCCGGACGCGGTTGCGGGCGGTCATGCGGTGACGGACGCCGTGCTCGTGTTGTCCGTGCCATCCGGCAGCATGACGCTCGGAGGCCCGGGTCGGGGACACACGACGGGTGACGTATAGGGGGAGTGTTCGTGCGGACGGTGTTCGAGGGTTCGGTGCACGTGGCGTACATGCAGACGTACATCGACAGCCGCGCACAGTGGTCGGCGATCGAGGAGGACCATCGGGCGGGGCAGGTCAACGGCCTGTGCGGCGCCGCCGTGGAGGGGTATCTGTTCCTGACCACCGGTATGCACACCGGCAGCGTAGGGCTGACCATCGAGGTCCACGACGGCCCACCCGCGGTCGACGGGCGGTGGGAGGACGTGGTCGAGGCACCGTTCACCCCGCAGACCCGCACCGTGCGGCTCGCGCAGTGGGGCGACGCGGACGCGTGCGAGTTCGAACTCGACCCGGTCGACCATCGCGTGCGCTACTGCGCGACGGGGATGGACGAGGCCAACGCCCACGGCGTGGTCTTCACGGGCGAACAGCCGGTCGACCACTACCTCCTGCAGTTCTGGCCGGCGCCCGCGGAACCGGACCGCGTGATCAGGCAGATCAGCGACCAAGCGGCCTACTGGAACAGGATCGCCCGGGACCGGCCGCCACCGCCGACGCCCGACGAGCGGGCCGCGGCAGCGCGCGCGGCCCGCGAGGAACGGGCCCGCGAGAGTGCGGAGCGTGTCCGGGAGTACGAACTGCGCCAGTGGGCGGGCCGGTTGCCGACCGAGCGGTTGCGGCGGGTGAGCGGGAACGTACACGGGATGCGCATGCTCGACGTGCACCTGGTCCACGCGATCGCGCGCGTCGACGACGGGACACAACGCGCGATCGCCCGCTGGGCGGCACATCGCGCCTATGCCCTGGCGGGACTCGCCGACGTCGACTGGATCGCCCCCGCGTTGGCGGCACTCGACGCGGGTACGCCGCTGCCCGCGCCGTTCGACGACCCGGCCGAACTGTGGCGGCGCCTGTTCGAGGACCCGAACGTGCCACACACCACGATCACCCTCCCGGACGGCCCCACCCACAACGCGCTCCAACAGGCGTGCGCCCTACCGGCGTTGCTCGGTGCCGCCGACCCGGACTCCCTGCGGGCCGCCCTCGACGCCCTGCACGCGGCCGCGTACGCACACGGCACCGACCACCGCGCCTTCCTGGACGAGGTCCGCGACACCTGGCCCGCCCTGGGCGTCGTACCACCCGCCCCGACGGAACCACCCCCGCCACCGCAACCCGGACACCGCCCACCGAGCACCCCTCCCGTTGCGCCTCCCAACGCGCGGCTGTCCGGCAGGGGCCTCGCGTCGCCGGCCCCGACCCCCGGTCCCCGCCCCGCCGGCGCAGCCACCTCGAGGGACGGGGTTCGGATCGTCCTCGTCACAAGGTCTCCGGAGCCGCCCGCAGCTGCCGAGCCCTCCGTGACAAACCACCTGGCGGGCATCCAGAACGAGGACGTCTACACCGCCACCGGCGGCGAGGAAGAGCCTCACGAGATCGGCTGAACACGGGAGCGGATTCCTGTAGCTTCCCGTTCTCGTACCCTGCCATACCACGGGGATCGCCTACCCGTGCGAATCCGCGCCGCCGGGATCTCCCGTCCGGACCAAGAACCCGTCGCGATCGCTGTCCACCCTTCGGTTGGCCGAACCCCCAGGCCAAAACAGCAAGGAACTCAGGCCGATGACCGTCAATCAACGGCAATTTCACTCTCACCAGTGAAGATCACCGACAACATCATTTCTGTGAAGTGGCCACGCAGAGGGACGGAATCGGCTTGGCCGGGGCCCCAGGTACAGTCGGAGCGGCCCGAGGGATCGTGCTCGCATTGGAATCCGCCTTGCGCGAACCGGACCGTTTCGCCCTTATCGTCGTCAAACCGGACGGAGTGGCCCAGCATCTCACTCGGCTCATCTCCCTCTGGACACGCGACCGGGGCTACAAGCTGCGGGGGTTCCGGGAACTGTTCCTGAGCCCGGAGTACCAGAGCATCCTCGACGTCGACATCCATGCCGGAGGCGGGATCGATCGGCGACTGAGCGAGGTGTTCTACGGCCTGGGGCCTGCGCACGCCCTGTTCCTGGAGCGGGAGGGCAGCCGGTCCCCCGACGAGGGATCGGCTGCGGCCGAGCTCGCCGGCCGCTTCACGCAAGGCGGAAGTCCTGGCCGCCTGGCTGGGACCGAAGGTGGTACGACCCATCGACTGGCCCGCCGATTCCCACGGCCCGTCCCACCCGGCGGTCGGCGCCGCACCGATGGCCTGCACCCGCACCGCTCAGCGGGCCGGAGGCGAAGAAGGCGAAATCCTCAGAGGAGTGCTGGATGGGGACTCTTCCTATGTGCAGTTCGCCCGCCGGGTCTCGATGGTGGACCCATGGCATGGCTGTCTCGCCTACACGACGCTGCGTCACGTGACGCTGTGCGCCGACACTCCGTGACCAGCGCCGGCCGGCGGCGTCGGCGTTTGTGGTGCAGCGACGTTCGGCCACGCCGACAGGAAGCGCTGTCCTTCCCACTGATGGAGTCGATCGAATGCCCCCGTACCCGTCCCTGACGCGCGCCTTGACCGAGGCGCTGATCGACGTTGTTCGCTTCGTGGAGGGCAGCGACGACGAACGCATGGATCCGGACGATGCCGTGGAACTGTTGGAAGGCGTGGGACACCTGCTCGGCCGACTGTCCGCGGATCAGCGAGCAGAATTGCTCGATGTGATCGCTGCGATCGCCGATGCGGACCCTGATCCGGCTCGTCGCGAGTTCATCGAGCGGTTCCCCGACGGGTTCGGGCTGCTCGACAACGGGAATTGATCGGCGTCTTCCGCCGAGCAGACACGTAAACGTCGCCTGCGGCGTGCCCGTGACGCACGAAGGGGCTGCTGCGCGCGTTGCGCTCGACCGGCCGTGATTTGCGTGATCGTCTGATAACTTTCCGAAGGTTGGGCAACGTCCGTAGGACATTGTTCGGACCGTGCACGGCGCGTGTCACTCGATCGTCCGGGGGCCATGGATGGCGAACCAGGCAAATGCGGCGGGGAGTTCCGAGATCGACGTCGCCGTACCGAGCGTGGCCCGGGTGTACGACTATCTCCTGGGGGGCAAGGACAACTTCGCCTCGGATCGGGAGGTGGGGAATCGTCTCCTGGCCATCGCCCCGGACACCGCGCGCACGGCCCCGATCCACCGCGAGTTCCTGGCGCGAGGAGTGCGATTCCTGGCCGGGACCGGGGTCATGCAATTCGTGGATCTGGGGTCCGGACTGCCCACCGCCGACAACACCCACCAGGTGGCCCACACGATCGACCCCCGGTGCTCGGTTGTCTACGTCGACCACGATCCCATCGTCCTCGCCCACGGACGGGCCATCCTGGCCGACCATCCACGCACCGCGGTCGTCCGGGCCGACTTCCGCTCGCCGGAAGACGTTGTCTCCGCACCGGAGTTCACGAAGCTCATCGACCTCTCGAAACCTGTGGCCTGGTTGATGCTCTCCGTCGTCCACCACCTCGGCGACGAGGAACACCCCGACGCACTCGTCGAGAAGTACAAATCCCTCATGACACCCGGCAGTTACCTGTTCCTGTCCCACTTCCTCAGGCGTCCGGGGGATGTACGCATCGACCGCCTGGAAGCCGTCATGCAGGAGAGCCTGGGAAGTGGACGCTTCCGGACACAGCAGGAGATCGAAAGGTACTTCGACGGTATGGAGATGGTCCATCCCGGAGTGGTCTCCACCGCGCTGTGGCGCCCCACCACCCCCATCGCCCCGCAGGATCTGGAAACGTCCCACATCCTGATCTCGGGCGGAATGGCCAGAAGAACCTGAACGGCGCCAACCCGGCAGAGAAGGCCGAGCGCGCCGGGCTTGGTAGGTTTCCGGTATCGCGGTGACCGCGATCCGTCAGGCCGTCGCGGCATACGAGAGCGAGGCATACCGGGAGGCGCCGGCGGCCCTCCCTGACGGCTGTGAACGCGACTTCCGCATCATCGAAGGCATCGACCGACCGGCGGGACCAGCCATCGCCGAGCATCCGTCACTGCGGTGGCAGGCGTTCATTCGTCGCCGGGCGCGTCGACGAACTCGGCGCCGATCTCCTCCAAACGCTCGGCCGCGTAGGACGCGTCGAGCAGTGCCTCGGGGGTGTGGACGCCCGGCGGTACTACGGCTTCGCCGCGCAGCCCGAGCAGTCGCTCGACACCGAGGGCGATGCCCAGCGCGGTCAGCGGTCGCTGCCCTTCCGGATGGACGAGGTAGCGGTGCAGGCTGCGCGGTTGCCCTCCTGGGCCGGTTCCCTCGACGTCGATCCGGACCTCGACGGAGGCGGGGCCGCCGCGTCGCCGACGCGCGGACTCGCCGATGGCGAGGTCGAAGCGGACGTTCGGCGCTCCCGTCGCCAGGGCGAGACTCGGCACGTCGAGGATGGCAATGCTCTGGCCGGGCACGAGGATCCCGTCGGTACCCGGTACATCCGTCCGTGCATCGGGTTCGGCCACCCACGTGAACACGCCGTCACGGCGTACCAGTCCGGCCGAGGTGGCGATGGCCCATCGCTCCAGATCCGCCAGCCCCGCGGGGCCGCCGGCGTCCGACTCGTCCAGGACGGCACCGATCCGGATCGTGTCGATCCGTTCGAACTCCCTGGTGGCGTACAGCGTCGCCAGAACACCGATCCCCGCGCAGAAGTGACTCGCTACCAAAACCGGTGTACCGCCCGGCCGTTGGGCGCTCGCAACGATCTCCGGTGCGATGTCCACCAGGCCGCTGGAGATGCTCAGGTAGGGCAACCCGCGCTCCTGCGCGAACCGCAGCCCCTGCAATCGGTTGTCCCACAGCGCGGCGACGACCGCCAGATATCCTCCGTCGGTCGGCAGACCCAGATCCCCGCGCCGCAGGTCGACGGTCACGGCCGTGGCCGCGCCGAGTTCGTCGGCGACCCGCCGTGCGCGGCCGAGGTCGCGGCCCGCGATCGACAGGGGCAGTTCCGGGTGCCATCGGCGCAGCACGGCGGCGGCGCCCGCGCCCGCCTGCCCCGAACCGCCCAGGATCAGAACCGAGTCGGGCCGTCCCATGGTGAGTCTCCTTTACAGCAGCTAACCTACATTTTGTAGCCTACGTTTTGTAGCATAGCCTGGGAGGAGACGGCAAGGGAGGACCATGGGGACCACACCGACCCGCCTGTCAAAGCAGGCCAGGCGGGAACAGTTGCTCGACACCGCCGCGGCGATCGTGCGCACCCGGGGCGCCGACGGGCTCACGCTGGTCACCCTCGCCGAGGCCGCGGGCGTCAGCAGGCCGATCGTGTACGACCACTTCGGCACCCGCCCCGGCCTGCTGCTCGCGCTCTACCGGCGCCTCGACGAACGCCACCGGGCCTCGGTCACCCGGGCACTGCGGGACGCAGTGCCGGTCGCCGAGGAGGTCGCCCGCGTCATCGGCGCCGCGTACTTCGCCTGCGCCACCGACATGCCGGAACTCAACGCCGTTTCCGCGGCGCTGAAGGGCTATCCGGACATGGAGACGGGCGGACAGGAGATGACCGACAACTACACGGACCTGATGGCCACCGCGCTGCGGCCGTACACACACCTCGAGCCCGACGCCCTCCGGCTGTGCTGTGCCGGCGTATTGGGTGCGGCCGAGGCGCTCGCCACCGAACTGAACCGCGGACGGGCCTCGGTGGAACAAGTGGTCGACGCGCTGACCGGCCTGATCATGGGCGGACTCGAGGCCGGGTGAACCAGCGTGTGAGTGTGCGTCGTGGTGGCGGTGGTTGGTCGTCAGTCGGGTTGATGCGTGGTGTGGGTGTTTGTTTGCTGGTCGGGGTGTGGATGACCGTGATCGTTTCGACTGTCACAGGTGTGACCATCGACTGACGTCGGGTACTCGGCCCAAGCGGGTTGTTCTGTCATGGAGTTGCCCGTTCCTGTGTCGGGGCCCGGTGGTGCGGGTGTGGTTGCCGGTATGGCGAGGGATCGTTCTTCGGTTTCGGTACGTCCTGCCGCGGGTTCCTCGGATACGGCGGTGTTGCGGTCGCCGCCTGCGTGCCGAGGCCAAAGCCGCCGAACAGCTCCGCCGGGAGCGCTTCGCCCCCGCCACGCTTCCCGCCAGCGCCCGCCGCCCGGACGCCGTCACCACCCACGAGGGCGACCGGGAACCGGCCCAACACCACGAGGGCGACCCGGCCGCACCGGCCCTGCCCGACCTGATCCCACCCGCACCGCCCCCGGCCGACCGGGCCACCCCCGACACGCTCAAGGCCCGCACCCGCGACCCGGCACCCGCCCCACCCAAGAGGACACCCCATGACCCCCGCCTGCCACCCGCGCCCACCGACCAGTACGTCGCCCTCCCCGACGCGCGTCTGGTGACCACCCGCGCCCTGCTCACCGTGCGCGAGAGCCTCGCCGACACCATCGCCGCCCGCGCCATGACCCGCATCCACGACGGAGCCGGCCTCGGCAAGACGGTGGCGGTCACCGGTTGCCTGCGCGAACTCGAACCCGACCAGGACATCCGCCGCATCACCTGCCACGCCCGCTCCACCCTCCGCACGGTGCGCCAGGAACTGTTCACCGCCCTCGAAGTCCCGGACCAACCCTCGTGCTACGCCGGCGAGTTCGCCCAAGTTCTCAAGACCGAACTCGCCACCCACCTCGCACCCTCGTCCTGGACGAGGCACAGTGGCTCAGCGGCTCCCTGCCGGAATACGTCCGCTACCTCCGGGACGACCCGTGGGAGGAGAAGGCTGCCACCAGACCCTGCGCAAGCAGCCGATGCCGTCCCCCGGGATCTTCATCCGGCAACGCCTCACCCGCCTCACCCCCGACGAGATCCAGGACGTCATCCCGCTCTACCACCCCATCCGGGCCGACGCCGACCCGGCCGACATCGCATACGCGGACCAACACGGCGCCCACGGCAACTTCCGCAACCGGGCCCGCCCGACCGCCCACACCCACACCGTCCTCGAACGCACCGGCCGCGAACACGCCGACCAGGAAGTGCTCCGCCGGGCCTTCAGCCGTCTCGGCTCCGGCAACCAGACCCAGCCACCTCCACCGACACCCCCTCGATCTCACTTCGAATCTCACATCCACCGAACACGAACCCCCCGACCCGACTGTCGGGTTCCGCAGTCGCCTGCACGGATGTCCACAGTCGGCTGCGCACGGGTTGGCGTGTGGTCTTCACGCTCGCGACGCGGCCGACCGGGCATCGCGTGAACCGTCGTCGAGCCGCCACAGCCGGCATTCGTACGCGGCACTCGCGACGGCTTGGCCGTCCGGGCTGTAGGCCACTGCGTTGGTCCGCTCTCCGATGATCGTTGCCTTGAGGGCGCCGGTGTCTGCGTCCCACAGCCGCACGCCCGTCTCCCCCGCGGTGGTGACGGTGTCCCCGCCCGGGTTGTACGCCACCGCGTACGATATTTCCGGGGTGAGCTTGAGCAGCGGGCGGCGTTCGGCGACGTCCCATACCGCGCAGCCGTACTCCGGCATGGTGATCCAGTCCTTGTCCCGAGGAGGCATGCGGCCCGTGACGGCAAGGCGCTTCCCGTCCGGACTGAACCAGCTCGGTCACGCCGCGCACCGCGCGGTTGCCGGGGAGCTCTTGCGGAACCAGGTGGGCGATGACCTTGCGGCTGGTGGTGTCCGCGAGCACGGGCCCGTCGACGACCGTGCCGACGGCGATGAGCGCGCCGTCCGGGCCGACCGCCAGGCACGAGATGTCGGGGTCGGCTGCGAAGGACGACAGGTCCGTGTGGTCGGAGATCCCGTAGGCGGGGTCCGCAACGCTGCCGGTGCGGATGTCACAGGGTGATCCGGTCGCGGCTCCCGGCGGGGATGGCGAACTGCCGGCCGTCAGGGAGAACCACCGGCCGGGCTTCGTCGCCGTGGTCTCCCTCAACCTTGGCCAGCAGCTTTCTGGAGTCCACGTCCCAGAGCCGGACCACGCCGAGATGAATCGACACCAGCGTGCGGCCGTCGCCGCTGAACGCGATTCCGGTGGTGACGTCGTCGGTCAGTGCATCGCTCGTGGTGCCCGCCTGCGGCCAGAGGCTCCAGGCGGCGCGGCCGGCCGCCGTGGCGCCGGCCACCCCGAGCGCTCCTACGACGAACCCGCGCCGTGACAGGGGGCGGCGCCTCTGCGGAATGCGCGGAACGGTCGTGGCGGCGCCGGACGGTGAACGCAGGCGTTCCAGAACTTCCTGCGCGTTGCCGGGGCGCCTGTCCGGGTTCTTGGCGAGCAGCGCGAGGACCAGGTCGTCGATTGCCGGAGGTACGCCGGGCCGGTGCTCCCCGGGCGGACCGGGCTTGGTGTTGAGGTGGGCGTTCATGATCGGCACCGGGCCGGCCACCTCGAACGGGAGCCGGCCGGTGAACAGTTCGTACAGCACACAGCCGAACGAGTACAGGTCGGAGCGGGCGTCGCCGGGGTTCCCGTCGAACCGTTCGGGCGCCATACGCGAGCGTCCCCATCACCTGGCTCGACATCGCCGCCGACTCCGCGAACCGGGCGATGCCGAAGTCGAGGACCTTGATCCGCCCCTCGGCGGTGAGCATCAGGTTGGCGGGCTTCAGGTCCCGGTGGACGATTCCGGCGTCGTGGGCGCGCGCGAGCGCGGCGGCGATCTGCGCGGCCCAGTCGACCCCGGTCGCGACCGGCGGCGGGCCGTCCGTGCGCAACACGCTTGCCAGGTCCCGCCCGTCGAGGTACTCCATCACCAGGAACAGCGACCCGTCGGCCTCGGCCTGACCGACGTCGTGCACGGTGACCACGCCGGGGTGGTTGAGTGCCCCGGCCGTGCGCGCTTCGCGGAAGGACGACGCGGAGTCGGGTGTGCCGCGCCCGTCCTGTGGGAGCAGTTTGACCGCCACCCGCCGTCCGATCAACTGGTCACGGGCCTCCCGGACTTCACCCATCCCTCCTCGACCCACGAAACGCACCAACCCGTAACGACCAGCCACAACCCGCACAAGCATCGCCCTATCGCCCTAGGTGGCCACCACCACGCAGTCCCGGCCGCTCAGCCAACCACGCACACACGACCCGCGCTGCGGAACATCCCTCACACGCGGCGCTTCAGCCGTCACCACCAAGCCCACCACGCACCGGCTCGCCACGTCGATCGCCGCCGTCGGATACGGCCGACCGACCGGCAGCCGATGCCGCTCGTCCACCACGATCACATCCACCGGCGTGTGGTCGACCTGGACCTGCTCCAACAACCCGGTGACCACCGGCGGTTCGCCACCCGCCGACCGCAGCGGGCGCGCCGCCTCGCCGCCCTCCCGCGCCGTCGTCACGGCGACCGGATCCAGCCCGATGATCCGCCGCGCCGCCGCGCCCCGCGACGGAACCGGCAGACCCCGGATCCGGCACCGGCGCTCGACCTCCCGGCACACCGTCGCCACCGAACGACGCTGCCACGTCAGATACCGCGTCCGCGTCCACCAGGCCCACCGTGTCCCGCGCCGCGAGCGGCCGGATCACCTCCGCCTGCCGCATCGCTGTCGCCCACACGTCGGCGGGCGCACGGGGTCCACGCGGGTGTTCGGGCCGGTCGGGGGCCGATATGCACCCTCGAACATGCGCAGGCTGTATATGGGGTTCATCGTGAGCAACCCCAATCCACCCACCGGCCGGCCCGGCCTCGGCCGCGTGGGTCAGGTGCCGCTGCCACACCACCGGCTCGCCGTCGACCAGCGCGCCGGCGCCGCGCTGCGTCCGGCGGCGAGTTCGCCGCGCCGGTCCTGCGCGCGTCGGTTCGCGAGCCACGTCCGATGGAACGTCAACACGCGGCGCAGGTCGTGCTCCCACGCGAGTTTCAACAGCCCGGTTTGCAGCGCGGCCAACCGCGCCCCCCGATACGCCTCGACGTCCGCCGGCCGCGTCGAGAGCCGGTTGAGCCGGCTCCCGCCGGCCGCGGCGGCGGCCTGGACCTCGGGGCGGTCACCTCCGCCACCACGATCCGAAAAGGCGCTACCAGCCCGGCGGACACCGCCGCCGACAGGGGTGGCGAGTAGGAAATCCTGCCGAACAGGCGCTCGTCGTCCATGGACGCGGCGTAGCCGACGGGCGGGGGTTGGTAGGCCGTTCGCTCGCTGTGCTCGTCCTCTTCGAGTGTCCGGCGCGAAGGCGATCCCCAGACGACGAAGCTTGCCGTTCGCCTTGGGCGCCGGATACGCGTCACGGTCCGTGGTAGGTGTCGTCGCGGCCGATCGGGAGGGTTTCCGACAGGTCCCGGTGACGGCCCTTTTCCCTCGGAGCGAGGCGGACCACAGAGCCGGTCACGACCGGACCGGCCCGTGTGAGGAGGGCAGTCGCACGCGTACGGTCAGTCCGCCGCCGGTGCGGGCGGTGGCGGTGATCTCGCCGCGGTGGGTGGCGGTGATGGCCTCGACCACGGCGAGTCCGAGGCCGAATCCGGTGCCGCGTTCGCGGCCCTGGTGGAACGGCGCGAACAGGGCCGGGATCTCTTCCGGGTTCAGGACCGGTCCGGTGTTGGCGACCTCCAGGAAGGCGGTGTCGCCCACCGAGCCGGTGGTCACCGTCACCGTGCCGTCGCGGTGGTTGTGACGTACCGCGTTGGCCAGCAGGTTGAGCGCGACCTGCCGCAGCAGCGCGGGGTCACCCTCGACCGGGGCGGCCATCGTGGCGAGGGTGACCCGGACTTCGGCCGCGCGGGCCTCGTCGGCGAGATCCCGAACCGCGGCCCCGGCGGCGTCCGCCAGATCGACCGGACGCAGGTTGAGCGTGCCGCTCTCGCCGCGGGCCAGGGTCAGCAGTGCGGCGATCAGGCGTTCGGTGCGGGCGTTGGCGTCCAGCGCGCGTTGTACGGCGGGGCGTAGATCGGGCGGGACGCGGCCCTGGGCGAGCGGGATCTCCAATGCGGTGCGTTGGATGGTCAAGGGAGTGCGCAGTTCGTGTGAGGCGTGCGCGGTGAAGCGTCGTTGAGCGGTGAAGCTTCGGTCGAGGCGGTCGAGCATGGCGTCGAAGGTGTCGCCGAGTTCGCGGATCTCGTCGTACGGGCCGTCCAGGGCCAGGCGTTCGTCCATGCTGCGGTCGGCGCTGATCCGGCGGGCGGTTGCGGTCACCTGGTGGAGGCGGGCCAGCGAGCGGCGGCTCGCCCACCAGGCGAGCAGTGCGGCGAGTGCGGTGAACGCGGCGAGCAGCAACGCGGAGCGGGTCAGCAGGTCGCCGAGGATGGTGTCCCGAAAGTCTCCGAAGCCTTGCGCGAGCGTGGTCGGAACCTGCTCGGTGCCGTCCGGCGGCGGCGTTCGGCCCAGGACCGGTGCCGGCGTCGCGGGGGAGAGCGATCTGGCCGGTGTGACGAGGCTGCGGTTGGCTTGGATGAGCTGGCGCGCGCTGAGCCAGTTCAGCGCGAGCATCCCGCAGCCCAGGACCGCGAACACCGTCATGGTGACCAGGGTCAGCCGGCCGCGCAGCGGCAGCCGGTCGGGGGCGAGGCGGGACGGGAGACGGAACGGGTGACGGGACGCGCGTCCGGGCCGGCTCACAGCCGGTATCCGTAGCCCGCGTCGTGCGCGATCAGCGGTGGTTCGCCGAGCTTGCGGCGCAGCGCG
The DNA here is from genome assembly GCF_053618075.1 of Embleya sp. NPDC055664. Classification (NCBI taxonomy): domain Bacteria; kingdom Bacillati; phylum Actinomycetota; class Actinomycetes; order Kitasatosporales; family Streptomycetaceae; genus Embleya; species Embleya sp. NPDC055664. The sequence continues at coordinate 87,220 of NZ_JBSHGZ010000041.1, read as the reverse complement.
TGTACCGTCACGCGGATCGCGGTGGTCGCGGGGTCGACGGCGGTGTCCCACAGCCGGTCGCGGAGTTCCTCGGTGGACACCGGCGCGCCGTCGGCGAGCAACAGCAGTTCCAGGACGCCCAGTTCCTTGGGGGTGAGGTTCAGTGGGCGACCGTCGCGTTCGGCGGCGCGGCGTGCGGTATCCAGGCTGACGCCGCGCCTGCCGATCACGACCGCGGCGCGGTTCCCGGAGGAGCGACGTCCGAGGGCGCGCAGGCGGGCGACGAGTTCGAGGTAGGAGAACGGCTTGGCCATGTAGTCGTCGGCGCCGTGCCCGAGGCCCTCGACGACGTCGGAGAGGCTGTCGGCGGCGGTGAGCATCAGGATTCTGGCCGGATATCCGGTGGAGCCCAGTGCCCGGCACACCGCGTCGCCGCCGAGCGCGGGCAGGTCCCGGTCCAGGATCACCACGTCGTAGTCGGCGGCGGCCGTGCGTTGGAGCGCTTCGAGGCCGTCGTGGGCCACGTCGCAGACCATGCCCTCGCCGCGCAGCCCATCGGCGAGCATGGCCGCCAGCTCCCGCTCGTCCTCCACGATCAACACCCGCATGTGTCCCGCTCCGCTCACTCCACCGCCGCTGTGCCACACGGGCCCGAGGGCCAAGCCTGCCCGGCGCGGTGTTAGCAGCCGGTTAGGCGCGCGGTCACGGCCGGTTAACCGCGGCCTCCGTAGAACTGTGCACGTCACCCCACGTTCACAAGGGAGATCGAGAATGCGTACTTCCATCCTGCGCCGCAGGTCGATACGAGTCGGGCTGGTCGCCGCCGCGGCGGGCACGATCCTGACCGTGGCCGGCTGCTCCTCCGACGACTCGGCCCCCAAGGTCGCCGGGGACGAGGGGGCCGGCCGGGCCGAGCCGCAGGACGACAACGCGGTCCGCAAGGCGTGGGTGGACTGCATGCACAAGCAGGGCCAGGCCGGCGTCACGCAGGACAAGGACGGCAACATCGCCTTCCCCGCCACGAAGACCGACACCGGCCTGGAACCGGGCTTCGAGACCGCGACCAAGCTGTGTGACGAGAAGGTCCCCGGCATCAAACAGGCCAAGCAGGCCGACAACACCAAGTTTGTCGAGATGTCCCGCAAGTGGGTCGAGTGCGCCCGCAAGAACGGCTACACCGACATGCCCGACCCCGACCCCAAGACCGCCATCGTCACCGTCCCGCGCGCCGTGTTCGACCCCACCAAGTGGGACGCGGCCTCGCGCGCGTGCGACGCGCGGTTCCCGATGGCCGGCTACTCGATCGGCGAATGACCGTGACCCACACCGCCGAAACCCCCACCCCCACCCCGGTCGGCGACGACCGCGGACCCGGCCGCACGCGCAGGCGCGGCAGGGTCGTCGTCCCGCTGCTGGTGGTAGCCGTGCTGGCCGGCGGCGGCGTCGCCGCGGTGGCCCACCCCTGGGACCACGACAACGCAACGACGAAGCAGACCGCTGTCCGCCACGACTTCGTTCCGGTGGAACACGGATCGTTGTCCACCAGCATCCAACTCACCGGCTCGCTCGCGTTCGACGCGCCCACCCCCATCGTGGCGTCCGGCAAGGGCACCATCACCGCACTGCCCGCCGTCGGCGCGATCGTCAAGACCGGCGGCAAGCTGTACGAGGTCGACGGCCAACCGGTGGTGCTGATGACCGGCGACCGCCCGATGTGGCGCGACCTGGGCCCCGACGTCCCCAACGGCCCCGACGTCGAGCAACTCAAGAAGAACCTGATCAAACTCGGCCACGCCAAGGGCCTGGACCTGTCCGCCGACCAAAAGTTCACCACCGCCACCGTCATCGCCGTCAAACGCTGGCAGAAGTCGCTGGGCGTCAAGGAGACCGGCACCGTCCCCCTGGGCGGCATCGTCATGCTGGCCCAGGAGTCCGTGCGCATACAGCAACTCGGCGCCAAGCTCGGCTCGGCCGTGGGCAGCGACTCCATCATGACCGTCACCCGCACCGACCTCGTCGTCACCGCCCAACCCGCGGACAACCAGGTCTCCCGCTTCAAGCCCGACGGAAAGGTCCGCGTCAAGCTCTCCGACGGCACCGCCGTCGAGGGCCGCATCCGCTCCCTGGCCCGAGGCCCCGCCGGCGACGACAAGTCCGGTGGCTCCGCAGACGGCCCGAACACCAAGACCACCGTCACGATCGTGCTGGACAGCCAGGACAAGACCCAACAGGCCGGGCCGTCCCCGGTCACCGTCAACGTCGTCGGCGACACCGCCGACAACGCGCTCATCGTCCCGGTCACCGCGCTCCTGGCACTGGACGGCGGCGGCTACGGCATCCGCGTCGCCGACGGCCCCACCACCCGACTCGTCAAGGTCCGACTCGGCCTGATCGCCGACGCCAAAGCCCAGATCACCGGCGACGTGCAACCCGGGGCACAGGTGGCGATCCCCACATGACACCCACCCCACCCGAAACCCCCACCCCCGTCCTGGAACTCTCCGGCATCGTCAAGGAATACCCCGGCTCACCCCCGCTGCGCATCCTGCACGGCCTGAACCTGACCATCGACGCCGGCGAACTCCTCGCCGTCGTCGGCCCCTCCGGCTCCGGCAAATCCACCCTGCTCGCACTGCTGGGCTCGCTCGACCGACCCACCGCCGGAACGCTGCGCTTCGAAGGCCGCGACGTGTCGGACCTGTCCGACGCCGAACTCGCCGCACTACGCGCCCACCGCATCGGCTTCGTCTTCCAACAGTTCTTCCTCCTCGCCGGACTCAGCACCGTCGAGAACGTCGCCACCGGACTCCTCTACAGCGGCGCGGGATTCTCCGAACGACGCGCGCGGGCCGCCGACGCACTGCGCTCCGTCGGACTCGGCCACCGCCTCGACCACCACCCCGACCAACTCTCCGGCGGCGAGAAACAACGCGTCGCGATCGCCCGCGCACTCGTCGGCCGCCCCGCACTCCTGCTCGCCGACGAACCCACCGGCGCACTCGACAGCGTCTCCGGCACCGCCGTCGTCGACCTCCTCCGCACCCTCAACGCCGACGGCACCACCGTCGTCGTGATCACCCACGACCGCGAACTCGCCGCCTCCTTCCCCCGCCGGATCGGCATCCACGACGGCCGCATCGACTTCGACGAACGCACCCCCCAGCCCACCGGAGCCGGCCTGTGAACAGCACACCACGCCGCCGCACCCGACTACGCCCCACCGACCTGCTGCGCCTGGGCATGATCGGCCCGCGTACCCGCAAGATGCGCTCCGCGCTGTCGGCGCTCGGCATCGCGCTGGGCATCGCGGCCGTCGTCGCGGTCACCGGCATCTCCAACTCCAACCAACAACACCTGCTGGAACGACTGGACCAACTCGGCTCCAACCTGATCACCGTCGCCCCCGGCAAAGGCTCCGACCAGAAACCGGTACCGCTGCCGCCCACCGCCGAGAAGATGCTCGCGACCATCGGCCCGGTACAACAGGTCACCGCCACCGGCGCCACCAAGGCGAACATCTACCGCAACGACCTGGTGCCCGAGCAACAGACCGGCAGCATCACGGTGCTGGCCGCCCGCCTGAACCTGCTCGACGTGCTGCGCGCCACCCTCACCAGCGGGCACTGGCTCGACGCCGCGAGCGAGAACCTCCCGATCACCGTCCTCGGCGACCAGGCCGCACAACGCCTCGCCGTGACCGGTCCTGGTGAGCGGGTGTGGCTGGGCGGCCAGTGGTACAAGGTCGCCGGCATCCTCGCCCCCGACGAACTCGCTCCCGAACTGAGCACCAGCGCACTGGTCGGCTGGCCACAGGCGGTCGCCCACCTCGGCGCGGACGGCACCGCCGCCACCGTCTACCTGCGGTCGTACTCCGAACGCGTCCCGCAGGTACAGTCCGTGGCCGCGGCCACCGCCAACCCCGCCGGCCCGAACACAGTCGCGGTCAGCCGACCCTCCGACCTCCTCGCGGCCCGCGCCGAAACGGAGAACACCCTCACCGGGCTCGTCCTCGCCCTCGCCGGCGTGGCACTGCTCGTGGGCGGCGTCGGCATCGCCAACACCATGGTCGTGGGCGTGATGGAACGCCGCGGCGAGATCGGCCTGCGCCGCGCCCTCGGCGCCCGCGGCGGCCAGATCGCCATGCAGTTCCTCCTGGAAGCCGTACTGATGGGCTTCCTCGGCGGGATGGGCGGACTGCTCCTCGGCAGCCTGGCCGTCTACGGGTACGCGCTCGCCCAGGACTGGGCCGCGGCCATCCCCCTTTACACGCTTGTCGTGGGCCCCGCGGTGTCGGTCGTCGTCGCCGCGATCGCCGGGATCTACCCCGCACTGCGCGCCGCGAAAGCCTCCCCCACCGACGCACTGCGCTCGGCCTGACCAAGACCGGCCGCCCCGGGCGGCGCCCCGGCCACGAGCCGACGCGCCGCCCGGGGCGTCGACCGACGAGGTCGTGGTCGTACACGCCCTCCAAACGCTTCCCGTACCGCACGCTGTCTCACGCCCGAGGGACGCGAGCACTTCGTCCTCAAAGGCGGCCTCCTCCTGGCGCGTCTCGATGCCCGCGCACCACCCGCGACATCTACGTCCTGGACCGCCCGTCGACAACGCCGGCCGGACTCCATCCCCCGGCCGCGAAACGCCGGTTCGGCCGAATCGAACGGCGGTGGGACACCGGCCCTCGTGTACAGGTACGGCGCCCGGTCCACCGCTCGACCTCCTCCGGTGCACCGGCATCACCGTCCCGGCCACCCGGCACCCGAGGCCCACGCCGACGCCCCGATTTCGACCCGGATCAGTGCCCCGCGCCGCCCGTCGGCGCGGGGCCGGCCAGCCGTTCCTCCAGGCGTTTGCCCTCGATGTCCGGGTCGGGGACGTATTTCGCGAACCACTGCGGGTGATACCAGAGTTTGGCCCGGACGATCGCCATCGTCGCCGGGACCAGGGTGAGCCGGACCACGAAGGCGTCCAGGAAGACACCGACCGCGAAGCTGAAGCCGATCACCTTGATGGTCGGGTCGTCGGTGAACATGAACGCCACGAAGATCGAGAACATGATCAGCGCCGCCGCCGTCACCACCCGCGCCGACAACCCGGTGCCGCGCGCGACCGCGCCTCGGGCATCGCCCGTGGTGGTGTAGTCCTCCTTGATCCGCGAGACGACGAACACCTCGTAGTCGCTGGACAGGCCGAAGATGATCGCGAGCATCAGGATCGGCAGGAAGCTGATCGTCTCGGTGGGGGTGATGTCGAAGATGTCCTGGCCCCAGCCCCACTGGAACATCGCGACCTCCGCGCCGAAGGCCGCGCCGATCGACAGCAGGAAGCCGAGGATCGACTTGATCGGCACCAGGATGGTCCGAAACGCGAAGGTCAGCAGCACGAAGGCCAGCCCGACCACCACCAGCAGGAACACCGGCAGCGCGTCGGAGAGTTTCGTGGACACGTCGATGTTGGAGGCGGTGCTGCCGCCGACCAGGATCGGCGCGCCGACGCCGTTCTCGATCGCCGCGCGGTTGTCCCGGATGTGGTGCACCAGGTCGGCGGTGGTGTCGGAGTTGGGTCCGGTGGTCGGGATCACCCGCACCACGGCCACCTCGTTGTTCACGGCGAGCGGACCCGCCGCCGCGACGTCCGGTTGTTGCCGCAGCGCGTTCACCAACGTCTGCACGCCGCTCTGGTCGACGGGTCCGTCGGCGACCACCAGGAGGGGCCCGTTGAAGCCGGGCCCGAAGCTCTCCGCGGTCAGGTCGTACGCCTTGCGCTGGGTGGAGGACTCGGGCTGCGACGCGGCGCTGGGCAGCCCCAGGTCCATGCTCGCCGCCGGGATCGCCAGCACGAGCAACAGGCCGACGCCGAGGACCAGGACCGGGATCCGGAAACGCACCACGAAGCGCGCCCAGGTCGCGCCGAACGTCCGGGCCGGCTCGGTCGCGGTGATCCGCGCGACCTCCTCGTGGTGCCCGGGCCGCAGCCGGGTGTCGATGAACTTGGCGACCTTGGGACCGGCGAAGCCCAGGATCGCCGGCAGCAGGGTGAGCGCGATCAGCAGCGCGACCGACACCGCCGCCGCCGCGCACAGTCCCATCAGGGTCAGGAACGGGATGCCCACGACGGCCAGCCCGCACAGGGCGATGATCACGGTGAGCCCGGCGAAGACCACCGAACTCCCGGCGGTGCCCAGGGCCAGCGATGCGGACTCCTCCGGCGTCATGCCGGCGATCAGGTTGTTGCGGTGCCGGAACAGGATGAACAGCCCGTAGTCGATCCCGCAGGACAGACCGAGCATCAGTGCCACCGTCGTGGACGCCGACGCGATGTCCACCACCGACGCGAGCGCGGTCACCCCCATCAGCGCGATCACCACGCCGATGATCGCGTTGACGATCGGCACGCCGGCGGCGACCACCGCGCCGAAGGTGATCAGCAGGATGATCAGCGCGATCGCCAGCCCGATCAGCTCGGGCAGTTCGGAGGGGGTGATCCGCCAGCCCGGATACACACTGCCCGAGTACTCGACCTGGACACCTGCCTGCTTGGCCGGCGCCACGGCATCCTCGAGTTTGTCCAGGGTGGAATCCTCGACGTCCGCCGGCTGCGCCGTGTACTGCACCCAGCCCAACGCGACCTGCTGGTCGGGCGCGACCCCCTGATCGGTGAACGGGTCCGACACGGAGGCCACTTGCGGCACGGTCCGCAATTGCGCGACGGCCGCCTCGATGCCGACGCGAGGGCCCTGGTCGGTAACCTTGGCCGGGCTCTTCACGGCGAACACCACCTGGGTCTGCGCGCCGCCGAGCGCCGGCAACTTCTGCTCCAACAGGTCCGTCGTCCGCTGCGACTCGGTACCCGGGATGGTGAAGCTGTCGTTGGTCTGGCCACCGCTGACCATGGCCAGGACGATGGCGGCCACCGCGACGGCGAGCCAGAATCCCACGACCCACCGCCGACGCCGAAACGCCCATTTCCCCAGCCGGAACAGATAGGTGGACAAGCCGCTTCCCTCCACACCTACCGACAGGACGCAATCGGCACACGAGGCACCACACAGCGACCCGCGACCACAAAGACGCACAAGGACATACAAAAACCAATAATCACGCCCTATTTTGTCCTCTTCGATACAACAAAACCCGCCGACGCGCCGACAACCCCGACCACCCGAGGGTCCGCCACACCGAGGAACCGGTCGGGCATCGACGGCGCCGGCGTGGACCCGGCAGTCGGTCCCCGCCCGGACGGCGGCCGACCACCTCCGCGTGGGCAGTCGCGGCGGAACACGACATCCCGGCACACCGACGATCGAATTCCTGCCCGCGCCCACATCGAAACCGCCGCCCTCAGCGCCTACACCCAGGCACCCCACCCCACCTCACCGTGGAACCCCTGCCCGGCCCGTACCGGGTGGACCCGGGCGAGCTGTACTCCTGGTTCGCCTCGAACGCCACCGACCTCGACCTCCCAGGCGGACCACGACGTCTGTGGGACGAGGTCGAGACGGCCTGGCACTGGTGGGATGGCCAACAACGCCCCACCGTCCACGGCTTCGGCCTCACCGCCACCATCGCCGACACGGCCGCAGCCGAGCAACCGGCCTGGTATAGCGACCGAGACCACCCGCTCGCCGCGCCGAGGACGGTCATCGAGCGGCAACGCGTCTGACCGCACGGCGCCTTCCGGGCCCGTCGGGCCATCCCGACGGGCCCGCGTCGTATCCTCCGACCCCGGCGGGTCAGGTCTCCGTGTCGGCGGTCGGCATCTCCTTCTCCTGCTCGATGTCCACGGGTTCCTGGTCGTTCTCGGGTGTTCCTTCGGCTGCGCGGGACGAGGAGACGTGGATCGTCTTCCAGTAGGAGTTCGCGTAGAGGGTCTTGCAGGTTTCGACGGGCAGGTACTCCTGCGAACCCCCTGCCCTCTCCTCGAGGTGCCTGTTCGTGTGGCTGATGAAGCGCAGCGTGTCATTCGCCCGAAGCACCCGGTGACCGCCTGCGGTGATGTTGCCGGTCGTGCTGATCGAACCCGACGTCTGGCTGATGCTGTTCTCGACCGTGAAGGCGCCGTTGATCGTGGACTTGACCTTGATGACGGCTAGGGTGCCGTAGACGTTCATGTTGGCCGTGTCCTTGATGTCCAGGCGGCCCGTCTTGAGCCAGATGTATCCGTTGGCGCCGGGGTCGACGGTGACGTTGCCGTTGACGGTCAGGGACTTGCCCGATTCGATGGTGACGTTGCCCTTGGCCGTGATGGTGCTGTTCGTGGTGAGCGGGCCGTTGGCAGTGAGCTCGCCCGTGGTTGCCGCCGGGCCGGCCTTCGCGGTGAGTGCGCCGAAGACGGTGATCTGGCCGCCGTTCTGCGGGATGGTCAGCCCGGCCTTGCCCTCGAGTGCCAGGGTGTTCTTGACGGCGATGGTGCCTGCGGTGGTCGGGGCCGCCACGCTGGTGACGGCGATGTCCGGGGTGTTGACCTTGATGTATGTGGTGAGGTAGCGGACTTCGTTGCCCATCTTGGCTTCGAGGGTGAAGCTGGAGTCGTCGACCAGGGCCACCGGGGAGGTCCAACTGCCGTTGCTCGCCGGGGCGGAGCCCTGGGTGCCGTCCGGTTTGCGGTAGTACATGGTGTACGTCGCGTGTGGGGTGCCGTCCCACAGGAGGGTGGCCTTGGTGTTGCGGGCGATGGCGACGGTGGCCGGTCGGAAGCTGTGCAGGTAGAACGAGTCGTCGCGCTTGCGCACTTCGCCTCGGCCCTCGCGCTCCTCGAAGCGGCCGGTCGCTCCGGTGGTCGACGTCGATTCCTCCCAGACGATGTCGACCGGGCCGACACCGCCGTTGACCTCGATGCCCCACAACTCCAGGACGACGCTCCAGGTTCCGTCGAACGCGGCGGGCTCGTCCGGCGGCGGCGAACACGTGAAGATCACCTGGTTCGGGTCGCGGGTGTCGCGGTCCACGGTCCACTGCCGCTTGCCGGCGGGGACGGTCGACTCGTACTTGATCAGTCCCGGTTCGCTGGTCAGCGCGGATGCCTGACGGCCGGTCGGGATCCGGACCTTGAACCACTTGCAGTGCACGGGCCAGGTGCCGCCCGACTTCACCTTGCCGTAGGTGAGGGTCAGTTTGGCGTACTCCGGTTTGGCGAACGTCGAGACGTTCGGCGTCCCCGGCTCGGGCACCATGGCGGGCGGGAGCAGCATGGGAAGGGCGGCGGTGGTCACGGCTCTCCAACTCTCTCGGACGGCGTGGCGGTGGCGGTGGCGGTGGTGAGGGTGGTGTTCCCGGCGCGGCGCTGCGGGGGGCCGTCACCCGGCGCGGTGTCCTCGGTGATCCGGCTCAGGGTGCCGAGCGGGGTGCTGATGTCGAGGATGAGGGTGAGGGTCCAACTGCCGTCGAAACCGGCCGGTTCGGCGGGGGTGAGGGTGAGGAGGGTGGTGGTCGGGTCGGTGGTGCCGGTTTCGACCAGCCACTGTCGGCCGCGCCCGGGGCCGCGTCGCACGTCCAGTCGGGTGCGCAGGATCACGGGTTCGCCGGTCCGTACGACCGCGTCGGGGGCGGTCGGGAGCGCGAGGGCGATCCGCGCGCACCGCACCGGCCAGGCGGTGCGGCCCTCCGGGTCGTCGCCGACGGTGAGCCGGACGCGGTGGAGGGCCGTCTCCTCGGGTCGGGTGGCCGGCGCCGGGGTGTGCTCCAAGCGGTACGGGAGCAGCAGCGCCGAATCGGGGCTGGTCACGAAGCACTTCCTTCCTCGACCGGGGCGACCGGTGCAACCGGGGCGGCCGTCGGGGCCACCGTCGGAGCCGGCGAACCCCCGCCGCCCGCCGCCGCAGCGCGCCTGCGCACCGACCCGGCCGGTTGCAGTTGGAGGTAGCCCGAACGGGCCACCGGCAAGGGCGCGTCGGGGTGGGACAACGGGTCCGCGTTGTGGATGACGTGCTCGTCCCAGTGCGGCAGTGCCGCGCCGTCCACCACGATCGGCTCGGCCCAGGTCCACTCGCCGTGCCAGGCGGCGGGACGGGGCATCACGAGGGAACTGTCCGGCGGCTCGGCCCGCACGCCGAACTCCCGGACCGCACAAGGCTCGTCGGCAACGGCGGTGTACCGCAGCCGCAGGAAGCGCACGGCGAGCGGGGGTTCCACATCGTGGTGGATCTCGGCCACCCGGCCGTAGCCCCGCAACACGGTCCACTGCTCGCCATCCGCGGATGCCTCCAGTTCGGTCGCCGCCGGAATACCACTGCCGTCGGCCCTGCCGAGGAGGATGTCGACACCCTCCACCTCCCGTTCCACGTGCAGGTCGAGGCCGACCCAGTCGCCGGCGACCGGCGGTTCGGCGCTCTCGTAGGAGGTACTCGGGTCGCCGTCGACCATCGCGGGGGCGGGATGCCCGGCACCGGCCTCGGCGGAAGCCGAGGCGGTGGGCGGGCCGAAGCGGTCGGGGGCGAGCAGGGGGTTGAGCCGGAACGAGGCGCGGATCCGGGCCAGGGCCCGATGCGTGGTGTCGGCGTCCACCCCGACCTCGGCGACGGGCAGGATGTCGGTGGTGGCGTGCACGGCGGTGTGCGGGCAGGCCAGCAGGGTCAGGTGATGGGTGGCGGGACGATCGGCGGGCCGCGCCGGCACGGTGAGGTGGGCGCCGGTGCCGATCGCCGTGACGTACGTGTTGGCCGGACCGTTCGGGTCGACGGCGTGGAAGCGGTGGTACCGGGTGCGCAGGTCGTGGTCGTCGGCGGCGAAGTAGCCGATGAGCCCGTCGGAGAGCCGGTCGGGATCGCCCAGGCGCACGGTCCAGCGATAGTCCGGGTAGTCGCGGTAGTCGGGGTACTCACGCTCGTCGGGGTAGGGCTCGCCCGCCGGCACGAGCGCACGTTTCCAACTCGGGTCGCTCAGCGGCTCACCCATCAGGTCCAGGTTGAGCCGGGCCCGGACGAGTGCGATGGGGCGACCGATCAACCGTGCCGGGGACCGGTCCTCGTCGGGCGCGGGCTCGACGATGTGGTCGAGCGCGGTGTCGATCGTCTCGGTCAGTGCCTCGAACGCCGCCGGCTGGTGGCGGAGCAGGCCGCGCGCGAAGGCCGCGAGGTGCGGGTAGGCGGCGGCGAAGTCGTCGTCGTCCGGGTGGCGGAACGGCGCGTGCGGAAGCGTATTCCAGGCAGTGGTACGGATGTTGTCGACGTCGCGGACCACCCGCAGTTCGCCCAACGGCTCCCCGTCGGGGCCGTACGCCAGGAGGGTCCGGTCGAGGTGGTTGACCAGCAGCCACCCGGCCACCGGCGTCTCGGCGCCGGCCGATCCCGCGACCTCGACGGCCCCGGTCCCGGCCCCATCCACCTCCGCAGGCGGCTCGTCGACCCGCAGCGGCACGGGATCCAGCCGCACCCGGGCCGGTTGCCCGATCCGGGGCGGCAGTTGCACGAAGCGCTGCGGGCCGGGCGGGTCGAGGAACAGATCGCGATCCGGCACCACGCTCTCCGCCCGCACGAGCGGAAAGTGGATGGGTTGGCTGCCGACCGGCTGCACCAGCGAGCACACCCGGCCGAAGCGGTCGACGACGATCAGTTCGATGAAGTGGAACTGGCCGGCCCGTACCGGCTGGAAACGCCGCGTGCCATGACCCTCCGCGCCGTCGGGGACGTGGTTGGTCTCGCCGGCCAGGGCCAGGACGGACTCGTCGGTGACGGCCTGGGCGGCGCCGTCCTGCTGGAGGAGCCAGTCGTGGAAGCCGTCGAGGCTCTGGGAGAGCACATCCAGGGTCTCCAACTCCTCGCGCATGTCCCGTAGTTGCCGGGCAAGCTCCGGCGGCGCGTGGCCGGCGAGTCGGCGCGCCTGCTCGCGCAGTACGTAGCGGGTGGAGGGGGTGACGAAGGCACGCGCGCCGAATGCGGTCCACCGTCGGCCGCCGTCCCCGTCGCCCTCGGCCGCGTTCGTACCCTTCCAGCGGTAGCGGTGGATGTCGGGTTCGGGGTCGCCGTCGCGGCCGGGGCCGAACTCCCAGTTGAGCGTGGTGTCCGGACTCCGGTACGGGGTGGCGCAGTACTTGACCTCCCACTGGAGGTAGAGCGGCAGCCACGGTTGCCGCCACACCCCGGTGTATTCGGGCCACGGACCCACGGAGTTGGCGTCCCGGTCGGCGACGACGGCGTGCAGCGCCGTGCGCGCGGGCTCGCCACCGGCCGCCGGGGTACGCACGGCCCGGTCGAGCAGTGCGAACTCCGCCACCAACGCCGCGATGTCGCCGGGGAGTTCGGGGGTGTTGGCGGGCAGCAACGGGGTTGCGGAGACGTCCGCCCAGACGCCGTTGATCTTCACCCGGGTCAGCAGCCGGGACGGCAATCGGCAGGGCAGCGGGTCGTCCTCGTCCCGGCCGAGCGGTTGTGACGTACCCGAGCCGGTGAGCGCGAGGACCGGGTCGGCAGGGCTGTGGTAGCTCTGCCGAGGTGTGCGCTTGAGCTCCAACTCGGCGGGCAGTTCGCGGGTTTCGGCGTGGCGATCGATCGCGGCCTGGAGCGCTTCGGGGGTGAGCCCGTGCGGGACCTTGGGGGCGAGTCGTTCGAGTTCGGCCCGGCAGTCCGTCACCCGCGTGCCGGCGTCCCGGATGCGCGCGTCCCAGGCGGCTTCGTCGAGGTCGAAGTCGAGCGGGCGGCGCGTCTCGGGCAGGTGGCGCAACCACCACAGGCGCCAGAGCCGCCACTGCGCTGCGGCGAGGTCGTGGCCGGCCCGGTCGTAGTCGTCCTGGTCGCCGTTGAGGTCGGCGATCCAGTCCGGTTGCGCGGGCGGTGGGGCCTGGTTGTCGGTCTGTCCGCCGGGCCGGTTGACCACCTGCCAGCGGGCGCCGCCGTCGTGTCCGCTGAACCACGACCGGCGGGTGATCTCGTCCAGGGAGACCTGCCCGTCGGGGTGGTCGAGTTCGTCGGGGTTGCCGTGGAACAGGGCGCGCACCCGGTCGGCGAGGTCGGTGTCGCCGGTCGGCTGCGCGGCGAGCGCGGCGACGGCGTCGGCGGTGCTGTGGCCGATGGCGACGTTGACGTTTCCGCTCGCGGGGCGGTCGGACTCGGGGTGTCCACCCTCGCGGTCCCAGGGGATGCCGAGGGCGGTACCGACGTACCGGGTGCGGGTGATCGTGCTCGGCATGCCGTCGGGTGCGGCCCAGCCCAGCGCCCGGAGCACGTCCGCCGGGTCGTCGGGGTCGGCATCGGGGGGCAGCAGGCCGGCGATGTCGCGGGCGGTGGCGAGGATGTCGGCGTCGTCCCGGCTGTACCAGCCGATCACCTGGTAGCTCACGGTGCACGGCGGTGGGTAGTTGTCGTTGGCCTTCAGGTCGGCGAGGGTGTCGTGGAAGAGGAAGACGTTCTCGTGGTACGGCGCGAACGCCGCGAACGCGGGCAGTCCGCTGCCGATGGCGGTGAGGAACAGCGGCCGGGCGGCCGGTTCGCGCCAGGGCCCCTCGCTCAGCGCATGCACCCGGCCGATGTAGTCGGCGCGGGGCCGCTCCTTGGGGGAGGCCGGGTCCACGAACGGGGTGAAGGCCGATTCCACGGGCCCGCCGTCGGCCTTCTCCAAGTAGTCGGAGTGGACCAGGAACCCGGCGGCCTTCAGCGTGCCCCGCACCTCGGCGTAGCGCACCACGAGCCAACGGTTGGGCACGAGCGGGAACTTGCTGACACCGGTGGCGGCGTCGATCACGCCGGTGCTCAGCGCCTCGGGCAACTGCCACTGCACGTGGATGCCCTCTTCGGGGTTGCCCTCGGCGTACTGGACGGGCGGTTCGGCGTTGCTGCGGAACTCCTCGGCGAACGTCCACGGGTAGCGCGGGCTCCAGCGACGAAAGTCGTCGTACGCGGCCACGTCACGCGTGGCGAGGAGCGCGTGGACCTCGACGGGGACGATCAGGTCGGTGTCGGCCGTCGAGGCGCCGCCGGTCGTGGCGTCGGCGTGGGTCTTCGGGTCGGTGTCGGTCATCGGGCGCTCTCCCGGTCCGGCGCGGGGTCGAGGGTCAGGCGCTGCTCGACGGGGGCGTTGACGAGTTGCAGGGCGAACTCGCCGGGGGCGAGGTCGCGCAGCGCGGGGTCGAGCCCGGCGGCGAGCGCGGGCACCAGGCCCCGGTCGCCGCGCAGGGCCAGTACCTGCGGGACGTCGCCCTCGTGCGGCAGGCGCAGGTGGCGGGTGAGCAGGCCGCCCTCGGCGGGGTAGTTGCGGCGCAGCGGGTGGCCGAGGTTGTCGCCGGGCCGGTGGTCGCGCAGGTTGATCACGCTGTTGTCGCCGGCCCCCTCCTTGCTGTCGATGCCGAAGTGGATGCCCTGGCCGGGTTCGCGGATGACGATCTCGTCGGGGACGGCGTCCAGGAGCACCAGCAGGGTGTCGGGGGCGAGGTGGTCGCGGCGCAGTTCGCCGACGTCGGCGCCGGCGATGCTCGCGAGGAGGTCGAACACCGGCCAGGCTTGCACGAGTTCGGAGCGGATCAGCAGTCCGGCGCGGCCGGCCGCCCCGGTACGGGTGCGGGTGCGGCGTTGGTCGACGGCGGCGGTGAGCGCGGTGTCGACGAGGGCGTCGAGGGAGCTGTGTACGCCGACGTCGCGCGCGCCCGCGAGCAGTGCCTCGATCCAGTTCTCGTCGATGCGGAAGAGTCTGATCGATTCCGGGGGGAGCATCGCGGGGTGTGGGACGAGGTAGTTGAACGGTACGCGGCGCAGCAGGGTCAGTTCGTCCAGCCAGGCCGGCAGGGTACGGGTGTGTCGTTCGGCGGCGGCGGTCAGGGCCGCCGTCGCGGCTTCGGCCGCGAGTGCGGCGCGGGCGCCCTGCCGGGTCGGGCGGGTACGGCGGCGTCGCGTCGGCGTCGGGGCCGCCCGGTCGGGCGTGGCCGGCGGGCGGCCGAGTGCGTCGAGCAGGCGGGCGGCGAAGCCGGGATCGGCCAACTCGCGCAGGGTCCGCCCGTCCGAGTCGCCGTCGGCGGGCGCCCGGCCGGCCGCGGCTCGGGCCATCACGGTCGCCGCGGTGTTGGCGAGTTCGCGCCGGGCGCGGGTGATCTCCTCGCTGTAGTCGGGGTCGCTCAGCGCCAGAGTGCGGCCGAGGGTCCAGGCGGCGGCGTAGGAGACGTCGAACAGGCCGTGTTCGGGTTCGTAGATCAACGCGTGGTCGGCGGTGGTCTTGGGCTCGTCCCGGGCGAAGTCGCGGGTCTCGGCAGCGATCACCGGGACGAACGGGCCGCGGTACCAGCCGTAGGTGGTCTCCCCGGACAGCAGCCGGTACGGCACCGGGGTATAGCCCAGGTGCAGTCGGCGACGGGTGTAGTCCTCGGCGTCCCCGGTGGATCGGGCCGCGACCTCGCCGTTCGGGCGCAGGCGCAGCGCCAGGTTCTCCCGGTCGGTGCGGGCGGGTGCGACGAGGTTGCCCAGCAGCGCGGCGGCGTCGCGGGTGCCGGCCGGGTCGCTGGTGAACGTCCACGAGTGCAGTACGCACAGCCGCACGAACCGGATGTCGGCGCCCAGTCGGCCGGGGTCGAGTTTGCCGTCGAAGCCCTCCAGGGAGACCAGGTGCGCGGTGTAGGTGCCGGTGTGCCGGGGGAGCCGGTTGGCGGCCAGGACGGCGTACCGACCCTCGGTCGGGATCTCGCCGTCGTCGAGGAGTCGCGGCTTGGTGGCGACGTCGCGGACGTGGGCGAGGTAGTGCAGTTCCTCCTCACGGGGTACAAGCGCGGTGAACAGCGCGGCGGGCACGTCGATGCTCTGGCAGCGGCTCGCCGCGACGCCCGGGGTGATGCCCTCGTCGCTGAGGTCGGGGCCGAGGATGCCGGCGCCGGGGTCGCGCAGTTCGGCGACGGTACGGGTGGTGGTGCGGCCCATTCCCTCGGGGTCGTCGGGCAGTTCGCCCGCCCGGAAGACCATCAGCGCCGACCAGGGCGCCTGTTCGGGTACGGCGCGGCCCTTGGTCAGCCGTTCCCAGGGCAGGATGGAGCGGTCCAGCGTGATGTGCGGCAGGGTACGGCGGAAGTCGCCCGAGGCGCCCTCGGCGGGGTAGTGGGCGTGCACGGACGCCGGGTCGAGCACGAACCGGACCGCGCGGATCTCGAACTGCCGCGTGGCGGTCGGGATGGCCGGGTTCGCGTCGACCCGGTTGCCGCCCTTGGTCAGGTGGTGCTCCGCCGTGAGTGTGTAGACGCCGGCGGGGGCGAGCGGGCGACGGTAGTCGTGGAAGGCGACGAGGAGGTCTTCGGTACCGCTCAACGTCGGTTCACCTCTCGGCTGTGGTGGTCATGGGCGCGGTGGTGAACGTGCTCCTGGCGAGGTCGGCGTAGTGGGTCGGCGGGTCGTCGGTGCCGGGGGCGAGGCCGAGGGCGGCCAGGGCGGCGTGTACCGAGGCGCGGCGTTCGGCGGTGGTGCGCGCGGCGATGCCGGTTTCCGGGTCGACGATGGCGCGGATACTGCCTTCGCCCTCGTCGTCGGGGATCGACGGCGGCCCCTCCGGGTGGGCGCCCAGTCGTGGGATCTCGGCGTCCGGGAGTCCGTCGGCCTTCAGTGCCTTGCCGTCGACCCAGCCGACGGTGGGGCCCAGTTCGGGTTCGGGGATCTCGAAGGTGATGCCGGCCGGGCGGTCGGTGAGCAGGCCGTCGCCGTCGAGCACGTCGGTGGGCTTGCCCAACGGCGCGCCCCACATGCCCTTGGGCATGTCCTGCCGGTGCACGGTGACGCGCCATCCGGTGGGGGTGTACTCGGTGTCGAACCGCTCGAGCGTGACGTGGTGTTCGGAGACCACGCCCTGTCCCTTGGCGCCCATCGGCCGGATGTCGATGGTGTCGTCCGCGCTGCCGGCGAAGGTCTTGCCGTTGAGGGTGATGTGGCTCGCGGGCACGGCGGACTCGGTGCGTACGGTGAATCCGTCGCCGGAGACCAGCAGCGGCTCGCCCGCCGCGGACCGGCTCGCGGTCTCCTCCGGGTCGACGTCGACCAGCAGTCCGGCCAGCGGGGCGATCGACAGCGGCGCGGGCAACTGCACGGCAAACTCGGGCCATTCGATCGCCGGTACACCGGCGCGGTCGGTGCCGAAGCCGATGGTGAAGCCGATGAACCACACCTTGATCCGGGCCCGGCCGCCGATCGGCGGCCCCCACAGGTCCAGCGACACCCCGACCGACAGGGACACCCGCACGCGGATGAACAACACCTTGACGGTGGCCGCGACGCCGATGCTCAGGCCCATCGACAGGTCGAAGTAGAAGGGTTTCCACTGCACGAGCGCGTCCAGCCAGGCGGTGAACCAGGCTTGCAGCTTGATGCCGTGTCCCTTGTCGTAGTTCGCGGACAACTCGCCGCCGGCCATGAACGCGCCGTCGGTGAGCGCCGCGTACACCTGGCCGCGGATGGCCACCGGCCCGATCGCCCAACGCCAGCCCACGCGAGGCGGGTTGGGGTAGTACGCGGGTCGTTTGAACCGCGGGTGGTAGCCGCCCAGGGTGAACACGAAGCCCTTGCCGCCGCCGACGGCGGTGCGGTCCTTGCCCCAGATGTACAGGGACAGGCCGCCGGTGAGTTCGGCCGCCGGGTCGATGACGTAGGAGCCGGGCGCGATGACGGCGTCCATCGAGAACAGGCCGTGGTCGTGGTGGTATCCGATGGCCAGGTCGATCACGACGCGGGCGATCGGTTTGGCGGCGGCCTTGTTGCGCGGCAGGTCGATCGTGGTGCGCCCGATCAGCAGCACCTTCCACTGTTCGCCACCCTCGACCAGGAGCAACGCCCGGGAGCGGATGAACTCGAACGAGCTGAACTCGATGCCGCCCGCGCCCCAGTACCGGCCCTCGCGCGGGGTGATCCAGCCGCCGGGACCGGCGAGTTTCTCCAGCACCTGTTCCGGGGTGTCGCCGCTGCCGCTCCCGTCCAGGCGGTTGACCAGCGGGAAGGTGCCGACGTCCGCGATGGTCGGGGTGCGGACGGTGCTGTTGACGCCGAAGCCGAGCGAGAGGGCGATCACCCGGAACGGGGGTGGGCCGAACAACCCCCGCTCGCCGCCGGAGAGTTCGCCGAACAGGAACATCGACGACCAGCCGTCGGCGGCCTTGGCGTACGAGCCGGCGGCGTGCAGGGCGAAGAATCCGGTCTCGATGGAGGCGAGTCCGATGAACTGTTCGGTCAGGCCGGGGGCCACCTCCGAGCCGGTGCGGCGCTCGACCATGCCGCTGATCCGCAGTGGCGGTCGGTCCAACTGCACACCGGCGCCGCGCAGTCGGGGCGAGACGGTCAACTCCCCGTCGATGCCCAGGCCGAGGCCCATCAGCACGAGCCGGACCGGGCCCACCGACAGGACGGCGTCCAGCGCGACGAGGATGCGCCCGTCCGCGAGGCCGACGCCGATTCGCGAGATCCGCACCGCCCCGAAGGTCAGGTCGAGGTCGCGCGCGCCCGTGTCCGCCGGTGCCGCGTGCACCGTGAGCGGGGTTCGGGCGGCGGCCACGAGCGTGCCGCCGGGGCCGGTGGTGATCGGCAGCAGCAGCGGGTCCTGCGCCACCCCGCCGATGCTCAGCTCGATCTGCACGGCGAAGCCGGGCCCGGCCGCGGTGCCGCCGGCGAAGCGCGGCAGTCGACGTTCGCGGCCGGAGTCGATCCGGTGCAACGCGTCGTTGATCGCGGCGGCCTGCGGCGCGTCCCAGCCGGTGGGCGTGGAGGTGAAGGCGATGCCGTCGACGACGAGGTCCGCGCCGGGCGGGATCGCCTCGCCGACCAGCGGCAGGTCCGAGGCGCGTGCCCCGAGCCGGGCGCGCACCGCCGCCGCGTGCACCCGGGGCGTGCCCGGACCGGTGCCGGGGCGGGCGGCGTAGACCCAGCCCGTGTGTTCGGTCGAGGCGGTCAGCAGCACCCGGCCCGTCGCGGACTCGTACCGCACCGACAGTGCGGTGAGCACGGGCCGCAACACCGCAGGCAGGTCGGGCAGTTCGATACCGAGCGCGGCCACCAGGTCGGTCAGCGCGACGCCTTCGTCCGCGTGCCACGTCCCGGTGATCGTCGCCGCCGGGCCCTGTTCGTGGTACTCGACGGCGAAGACCAGTGTGCGCGGGGCGTCGTGACCGTCGGGGACCTGCACGGTCAGCGTGCCGGCGACGTTCTTGTCGTACCCGCCGGCCGCCCGACGCGTCAGCCGGGCGGTCAGGTCGAGCACGGCGTCGGCGTCGCCGAGCGGGAAGACACAGGAGCAGCCGAGGTCGAATTCCCGGCCGCCGCTGTCGAACGAGACCCTGGTCTCACGTACCGTCAGGTCCGCGAGCAGAGCGGGTGGCGTCACGTCGAAGAGGGCAAACAGGTCGGCGGGGACCAGATCGTTGGCGATGCCGGAGAATCGCCACAGACCGTTGTCGTAGCGGGCCGCGATGCTCAGCCGGGTCCCGCCGACGGCGGCCTCGGCGCTCAGCCCGACGGTGCGGCCGGCGGTCCCGGTGCCCTCGACGGACAGCGTGATGCCGGTGAGCGCGAAGACGTCGCCGATCTCCCAGTCGCCCGCCAGGTCCAGTTCGACGCCGAAGTCCTTCGACCGCGCGTCGAGCCACGCCCCGAACGCCTCGACCGTCCCGGTGGGGATCTGGGCGCCGGGTACGAAGAGGGCGAGCACGTCGGCGAGCGGGAGCGGTTGGAGCAACTCGGCGGTGAGGTCGAGTTCGGGCACGGAGACGGACACGCCGACGAAGGCATCACCGATGCGCAGAACGCCACCGAGCCGGGCATGCACGTTCGCCCCGGTGCTGCGCGGGGACGCAATGCCGAACTCGACGTCGATCTCCTCGACGTCGAACACGCCGGGGATCAGGTCCCAGCGGGCCGGGATGCCCACCCGCACCGACGCGCCGAGCACGGGATCGAGCCCGGCCGCCGCGCGCTGCGCGTCGGGAGTGAACACGACGCTCACTTCCAGGAGTTCGAGCGTGGCCGGGAGCGGCAGGCCGGGCAGGTCGGGCAGCACGAAGCCGCCGGCGGGTACTCCCGGGACGAGTTGGCCGAGGTCGCCGAGGGTGGTGAAGCCCACTCCGGCGAACGCGCCGTGCAACGTGTACGTACTGGCGGCCGGCCCGGTCTGCACGAGCGTGCGCAACCGCAGCGCCGCTTCCCCGGCGGCGAACGGCAGGTCGCCGCCCACGGTCGCGACCGTGGATACCACGTCGTCGGCGCCGGGTTCGGCGGACAACACCAACAACAGTCGGTCGAAGCCGTAGGCGCGCAGGAAGCCGGCTTCGAGCTGGAGGTAGGGGAGGTCGATCTCCCACTCGCCCGGGTCGGGCGCGGTGGTCAGGGTGACGTCGACGGTCAGACCGGCCACCACCGGCGGCGATGCCGTCGTGTTCGCGGTGAAGGTGACCGTCGCCGCGGCGCCCGGGGTCAGGCCGGGCACGGTCACCGCCCCGGAGAGGGTGAGGTGTTCCGGGTCGACGGCGGTGACTGCGGTCACGGTCAGCGGGCCGCCGAGGTAGGTGCCGAAGAGGTCTTCCGTGCCCGGCACGGCCAGTTCCGCGGCGGTCAGGCGGAATTCGCCGCCGATCGTGGGAAACCTGCGCCGGAGTTCGTCTGTGGTCAGCGCCATGGCGTTGTCCCTCCGGGTCTCAGTAGCCGATCATGACGTTGCCGGCGGCGTCGAGCGTCAGATGCCACGTGCCGCAGATGAAGCGCTCGTCGTCCGGTGTCGTGGACGTCCAGTCCGGGTTGACCATCAACTGCGAGGTGAACACGGCCCGGTCGGTTTGATCGACCAGGAACGACGGGTTCGGCGCGGCCCGGTCGTCGAAGTAGGTGTACTCGTGCGGTTCGGCGGGCTGGACGACGCCGGACCACGTCTTCACCTGTTCCAGGTGGCTGATCTTGGGGATACCCGAGCCGTTGAAGGACTTGGTCCCGGAACTGACGGTGAGCCGCTGCGGTTTGATCAGCTTGATCCACCGCTCGCGGGAGGAGGTGTCGCTGCCGTGGTGCCCCATCTTGAGGGTGACGTTCGCCGAGGGCAGCCGGGGTGCCCAGTTGGCGAGGATGAAGTCCTCGGTGACCACTGTCGAGTCCGCGGCGAACACCATCACGGCCTTCTTGTAGACCAGCGCCAGCACCGCGCTGTCCGGGTTCGGGTCGTAGCGTTCCAGTTCCTTCCGCAGGCGCGTCTTCTCGTGCGGATCCGTCGCCGGGGCCAGGCACTTCTCCCACTTCGCCTTGCGCGTCGCGTAGGTGCCGGTGGCGTTGGCCGCCACGGCGTAGAGCCCTTCGTCGGTGCCCAGGCGCACGATCGGCTGACCGTACTGCCAGGGCACCCCGGTGCCCCCGCCGGCCGGGGGTCCGCTGAACGCGAGGGAATTGGGCAGTGGTTGCGCGCGGTTGGCCTGGAGCCACCGGTAGGTGGCGTTCGGTAGACCGCCGGACTTGTCGCGACCGTTCTGGTAGTCCTCCAGCACCCCGGTGTAGTAGGCGGACTTCACCGTGAATCCGTCGAGCGCGCGCACCAGCAGGTTGTAGTGGTCCTCGTCGGCGTGCGAGATGAACAGGTAGTCGATCGTCTTCCTCGGCACGAAGGTGGCGAGGAGG
This sequence comes from Embleya sp. NPDC055664, assembly GCF_053618075.1. Classification (NCBI taxonomy): domain Bacteria; kingdom Bacillati; phylum Actinomycetota; class Actinomycetes; order Kitasatosporales; family Streptomycetaceae; genus Embleya; species Embleya sp. NPDC055664. The sequence continues at coordinate 65,715 of NZ_JBSHGZ010000041.1, read as the reverse complement.
CGCTTGACATTGGTGAGGGCGTCCACGACCTCCTGCGTGGGGGTGGTGATCAGGCAGCGTGCGCCCTTGGTGGAGCCGCAGTCGATCAACACCACCTCGCCGGTGCCGTGCGGTGGGTCGGGGAAGATGATCAGGGTGCAGTCACCCTGACCGACACCGACGAAGATCACCCTCGCGTGGGGGCCGGGTGGCACGGGAATGGCCATCGCAGACTCCAGACATCTCGGATGTGCAAAGCAGCGGAGCGGCTGGACAACAGGTCGACCGGGCGACCCGGCGGCCGGGCAGTGCGGCTCGGGTCACGACGGCCGGGCGCGCCTCGGGAGTCGGGCCCTATCCGGGCGCGGGACGAATTCCCCTCCGCATCGCATGACCGACGAGCGGATCCACCCCGGACAACGGCACGAGACGCCCCTCGCCCTCTACGCGCGTGACCTGACACTGCTTACGGCTCTGCCAGGTCCCGATCAGATCACACTTCGCAATCACCCGGTACCACAAAGCGATATTTCGCCATGCGATGGCCGAATCCTCCCCGTCGCCCGAGAGTGCTGGGATGAGATCCTGCGCGCCGCCGACCCGGCAGGACGCGCCTGGCGCGTCCTGCACACACCACCCTTGCCGCCGCCGTCGCCCCCGACGCCGTCCGCGACGCGCTGCACCGGGCCCTGCCGCCCGACCAGGCCGACGCCGTCGTGCTGCACTACCGCCTGGGCATGACGCTGACCACCGCCGGCCTGATGGGCCTGGACGTACCCGCCGCCGCCCTGCACCTGGTCATGGCCGAACGCGCGCTGCCGCCGGCCGCCATCCGCTCGGGGCCTCGAGACACGCCCCGGTCACCCCGGAACCGGTCACCCTCCCGTGCCCGAGTTGCGCCGACCCGGGCCGCAGGACGGGGAGGTCGATCTCGGCGGGCTTCGAGTGCTCGTGGTGACCATCCCGCGATTCGCCTCTGACATCCGCGTGGGGGTTCCGGCTCCGGTTCGCGTGAGCGGCGGACCCGCCCCTCGTGCGTTCGCGCGGAGGACGATGCGTTCAGGTCTGCCCCGTCCCGCTCCCCCCACCCCACGGAGCCGGCCGGCCATTTCGATGCCGGGCCCGCCAAGTTCGCGCCGCTGGGACACCGTGGGACGCCCGGGGCGTCGACCTGCCGGGACGTCCGGCGGAACGCGACCCGGCCGGGTCAACCGGGTGTGCACGAGGCGCACTTACCCGAGAGGGGGCCTCGGAGGAGTTGGCCGCCGTTGCGCGACTGCCCAGACCTCGTGGTTCCGCTCTTGCCGGGCGAGCCGTGTCGAGCCGGTGGGCGGGGTCGGGCCGTACCGAAGAGGGGCGCTCCGACGGCCGGAGGCCGCAGGAGCGCCATGGGGGTTGTCGGCTGTCAGTTGAGCGCGGCCCAGTTCTGGGTGGTGGTGTTGGCGGTCGGCTTGGTGATGACGGCGGCGCCGATGGTGACGGAGGCGCTGTCGAGGGTGAATCCGCTGGCCGGGTTGGTGATCGTGAAGGTCCCGCTGCTGTTCTGGGTGACCTGCCATTCCTGCCAGGCGTTGGAGGAGTTGACGGCCCGCAGGGTGGCCTGTTCGCCGGCGTTGTAGGGCGCGGTCAGCACGAGTGCGTCCGGGCAGCCGTCGATGAGTTTCGCCGTGCCGTTCCCGTTCGCCCTCAGCGTCCACTGCTGTCTGGTGCTGGTGGGATCGTAGGTGTAGAGGTTGGCGGGGGCGCTGCCGGACGCACCGCACTGCCCGACGCGTTCCATGGCCAGACCGCCGCCGTTGGTGAGGGCGTGGGTTCGGCCGTCGCCCACGATCGTGGGACCGTAGTCGATGGCGTGGGCGGCCAGGCGGGTCAGCGCGCTTCCGGTGGTGGCGAGCGGGGGGTTGGCGGTGGGCCGAACGGCCTTGAAGTAGTCGGCGAATGTCGAGGGAGTGTGCGTGGTCAGCACGCTGATCGTGCCGTTCCAGCCGCCGTCGATGTTGTTCCACAGGTCGAGCAGCGAGCCGTCCACGTTGCCCTGGACCTGGTCCCCGGTGTCCCAGCCGGTGGAGTAGGTGAAGCTCCGGCTGTCGCCGTTGGGCCACACGTAGCGGTAGTCCCCGAGGAGGTAGGCGGCGGCGGAGTCGGCGAAGCCCTCGACCCAGGCGCAGGTGCCGGAGCTGGCCTTCTCGATGTAGTGCGGGTTGCAGCCGGTTACGTTCGGCCACCACCCGTCGTACAGGCGATGCAGGAGGAAGTGGCCGCCCTCGTGGAGCACGGTGTGCTCGGAGTCGGGGTCGGCGGCGGAGAGGTGGACGGTGTTGGCCAGGTCGTAGAACGGACCGTCGACCGAGTCGGCGGTCCACCGGATGTTGAGTTCGGTGCAGGCGTTGTTGTTCGCCTCGTGGGTGGACCAGCAGTCGCTGACGGAGTTGTTGCGCCTCGACCACAGGAGGTTGACGGTGTCGAACGCGTGCCAGGCCCGCGCGGTGCCGGCGGTCGGCTTGAGGGTGCCGAGGTTGACGCCGGTGGAGATGTCGGCCTGGGTGGGTGAGTCCAGGGTGTAGGGGGTTCCGGTGGTGTTGCCGACCTTCCACAGCTTGGTGCTCTCGGTGTGGAACCGCACCCACATGCTGCTCATCGAGGTGGTGGAGGTGGGGGTGTAGCAGAGGTTGAAGCCGCCGTCGTCGACGCCGGTGTACTGGTAGTCGGGGGTGAGTTGGCGCGGGGCGTCGGTGGACTTCTCCTTGCCCCACAGTTGGGCGTTCGCCTTACGGACCGGCTTGGTCATCGTGGGCTTGTTCGTGCCGGCTTCGGCCGACTGGTAGTCGTACTGGAGTTTGCCACTCAGGCAGATGGGGGATGCCGCTGCGGCGTCTGACGCCGTCAGCGGAACGGCGACCGCGGCGAACAGGGTGGCGAGCAGGGCGGTGCCTATGGCGGCGAAGCCGCGCGGCAGTCGAATTCGGATGGGCAAGGTGTTCCTCCCCTGGGACATCTCGAAGTCCTGTCCGTGCGGGCCGCCGCTGTACGAGGACCGGGCCGGCCCGTCACGAACGCAACGAAACACCGGGCGCACGAGCAGTATGCAAGTCGCCCTGAAATACCTGGCGTTACGATGCCAAATCAGCTTGTCACCATCCATCCTGTGAGTTGCCCTCTTTAAGAAGAAAGGGTGATATTTTCATCGGCGGAGCGGTGGCGGTACCGGTCGACGTCGACCGGCTCGAACGCGTGCGCCACATCGTTGCCTTCGACCACGAGGCACCCTGCACGACCGGGTCTGACGATCACCGGAGAACGCGACGCCGCGCGCCCTCGTGCGCCCGAATCCGCGCCGGCGCCGCACGAACAGGCCCCGAAACCCGCGTTCACCCACAGGAGTTGCCCACCACCGGATGCCCGGTTCCCTAGCTTGGGGGCGTGTCACCCCGGCGGGGGAGTGGCGCGGACGTCGAGGGGACACCCTGGACCAGGACACCGATTCCGGCCCACTTCCGATCGACACGAAAACCCCCAGCGTCGCCCGCATGCACGGCTACCTCCTCGGCAGCACCGACAACTACCTCGCCGACCGCCGCGCCTGCTCGAAACTCCTGCGCGTCGCCCCCCACATCCGCGCCCTCGCGCTCAACGACCGCGCGTTCCTACGACGTGCGGTCCGGATGCCGGCGCGCGAGCACGGGATCCGGCAGTTCCTCGACCACCGCGACCTCCGCGCCACCCTCGACCTGGAGTGCCCCGTCGCAGCGCTGTTCGTTTCCGTACTCCACTGCATCCCGTTGCCATTCCGCGTCCAGGGCGTAGACGTCGGTCGTGAGCGGGATGGGTTTGCGGGCCGGGTGGGGTGTGCGACGTGTGGAGCCGGGTGGTTCGAGGCCGGTGCGTCGGTTCTCGGTGGTCGGGTCCGGCCCGATGCTGTGGCGACGGTGAAACGCTCGAAGCCCGCACGGTGCCCCGCACTCGGGCACCGCCCCCCAGGCGTCGCGTGCTTCGTCCGACGTCTCGAGCCATCCGGCCGGCGCAGTCCGCGGCAACGCCCCGGGCCGGATCATCGGCGGCGGGACGACCGGTTCGGTGCCGCGGCGGGTGATTCGCACGTTGCCGCCAGCGCCGGACACCTGTGCGATGCCGCCGCCGATCGTGCTGCCTTGGACCGACTGCCCGCGCGACGCAGGGCGTTCGCGTCGCGCCCCGGCTAGGGACACCGCCAGTCCGGCCGGCGCCGCACCCGCCACCACACCGCCCACCCACGCCTGCGCCTTCGCCGTCATCCCCCATCGTCCGACCATCGCCCCCGCCGCGGAGTTCACTTACGCCGACGGTGACCCGCCCGTGATACCGACCGCCCCGCAACACTCACCGAGCCCACGTCGAGGCGAAGATCGCTCCCCCGAACCCGCCTCGAGTACCCGTCGTCGGCACCGGTACCGGGTTCGTGTGGTGGCTTGTCCACCCTCGACGTAGCGCACGGCCGCCGCGACGGCGGCCCCCACGCGGGCAACGGTCGCGGCCCCGACCGCGTACGTGTGGTCGGGGCCGTTCGGTGTCCGTGTCGTGGGGCACAGCCCGCACACCGGACGGTTCCCAAAGTCGCTCGCCCCGGGTCCACGACCCGTCGTCGGGCGGTACCGCCCCACTCGATTCGCGCGACACGCGGTACGAGGCACGGCGCCGGCCCGGTGTGTGTGGATCCCGGGGCGTGGCCGGGTGGGTCCGGGGCTTATCCGATCGGTAGGCAGATCGCCCAGGCGTGGATGGCGGCTCCGGGGGTGTTGTCGAGCGGGGCGGGGACCTGCCGGCCCGTGTTGGTGCTGTTGGGGTGTCCCTTTTCGCCGGGGCCGAGGTAGCTGTTCGTGCCGTCGGAGGTGTATCCGCCGCCGACCACGGTGTAGCCGGTCGGGCAGAGTGCCGTGGCGACGCTCGTGCCGTCGGTGGGGACGGATGGGCCGTTCACCGTGATGCTGGGGCCGGACACGCCGTTCTGGCCGGGAGGGCCTTGGGGTCCGGGAGGTCCGGGAGGGCCTTGGGAGCCCTGGCATCCGTGACGGGAGTCGTGGCGCACCCTGCCGCGGCCGACCACGAGGACGGTCACGGCGGAGGCGGGGACTGCCCGCACAACTGCCCGGCCGGGGAACCCGGCCCTCCGGGACCTCCCGGGCCCGCGGGTCCTGCCGGCCCCCCGGGGCCGACCCGGCCGACCCGGATCGTCCAGACGACCCACACACTGACGTCCGGGCTCAACACGGGAACCGCGACCTGCCCCTCGGGAACGGCCATCACGGGCGGTGGATACAAGACGCCCCTCGGAGGCAACAACCTCACCGCCCAGGTGTACGAGTCCTACCCGTCCGCCGCCGACACATGGACCGTGTCCTTCAACAACTCGGCCGGGATCACCGGCTCCTACGTGGTCTACGCCGTGTGCCAACCGGTGACCTGAACCCCGGCGCGCCGGCCACCGGGCGATGACACCCCATCGCCCGGCGCCGGCCGCCACGACCCGCAGCCGCGATACGAGGGATCCCGCACCGCGACGACCGAACGCCCGCGGACCCGGCGGCGTACACCCGACCCGATCGAGCAGCCGGAGACCCGCTCTGTGCTCCGGGTGGACGCTTCGAGGCCGGCCGACGCATGTCACGTCGGTGCCGCGTAGCAGCGGATGGCCACCGTCTGGTGTGGGCTCCACTGCTGCTCGACCGTGTCCATCAGCTGCCAGCCCAGTCGCTCGTACAGGTCTGCCGCGGCGGTGTCGGACGTGACGACGTCGAGCACCGGGTGCAGGCCGCGATGCCGTGCCTCCTCCACCGCCCGGTCGAGCAGCGCCGCACCGATCCGATGTCCCCGCGCCCGCGGGGCGACGAAGAGTCTGCCGACCACGGCGGTGGTACTCCGCGCCGTCCCCTCTCGCCGGCTCCACAGCCCTGGGGCCAGATCGCCGTCGCCGGCCCGCGACAAGCAGACATGCCCGACCAGGAGCCCATCGAGTTCGGTGACCCAGGAGCCCAACGAGGGACCGAGTGACAGCCACTCGCAGGGCTGATCGGGCCAGTTCACCGGATAGCCGTCGCGGGCGTGGACCTCCGCGAGGACGCGCACGCACTCCTCGATGTCGCCATCCGCCCTCCACCGGACGCGATGGCCCGGCCGCTCGTCGGGCACCCCGGAGTTCTCGATGTTCACGGTGTTCACGGTGTGATGGGAACACGGCCACGGAATCGGAACAAGCCCCTTCACGCCGCAGTCGGCGCGCCATTCGTCGAACAGCCGGGTTCGATCCGACGCCACTGCACTTGCCTGGCCGGCCGCTGCCGAAAACCCGCCCCCGCCTTCGCGTGGACGCGCGGACCGACGCGGACACTCCGAACCGTGCAATCGATTTCTGTCACCGCCTGCACGCCGGGAATTGGCCACACAAAGCCGCGACTCCACCGTCGCCATACGAGCGTCGAGTCGGCCCGGTGGTCGGACTTGCCCCTTGTCGTCGTGGCCGCCGGGCGCCGGCGAGTGGCCCGGACCTGTGCTCGGGCCGGACCAGTTGCTGTTCCCGCGCGTTCCTCGGGGCTCGCGGGGGCACGCCGAGGGCGTCCGGCGCGTCGCGCGACCGCGCTGCCTCCCGATGTCGGGCGTCCGTCCCTTGGCCATCGAGGTCGGCTGTCCGCCGCAGGAGTGTGGCCCGATCGGGGACGGGCGGCGGTGGTCCGCCGCCGAAGCCCCCGGGGCCGCCTGGCGGAGTCCCGGGGCTTCGGCGTACTCGGCGCGTGGCGGCGGGCTTCGGGAGCGGTCGCGACGTGTTCATCTCCTCGGCGGTGGCGACCAGCGGTGCCGGCTCGGGGTTCTTGGCGGCCTCGTCCAGCGCCTCCCGGAGGGCGGCGTCGTTGGTCGGCCTGGCCGCTTCCAGGAGTTTCAGGCCGGAATCGGTCACGTCGGTGTAGATGCCGCGGCGGTCGGTCGCGCAGAGGTAGCGGGAGAGCAGGCCGCGTTCCTCGAGGCGGGTGACGAGGCGGGTGATGGCGCTCTGGCTGAGCACGACCGCGTCGGCGACCTGCTTCATCCGGAGGTGGCCGCCCTCGCCGTCGTGCCGGCGGCTGAGCACGTCGAGTAGCGAGTACTCGCGCACGCTCAGGTCGTGCTCGGCCTGGAGGGCGCGCTCGATGTGCGCCTCGATCCGGTCCACCGCGGAGCTGCGCTACGCCACGATCAACCTCGACAACAGCCTCGGCATCGACCTCATCGAGTTCCGCAACCCGCCGGGCGAGCCGACCCGAGGTGCCGCCAACCGTCCGGGCTCGATGCATCTGTGCCTGCGGGTGGACGACTTCGACGCGGTGTACCGGCGGATGAAGGAGGCCGGCTACGGCTTCCTCGGCGACGACTACACGTTCATCGCGGGCGAGGTGACGCCGGAGGCGGCGCTCGGCACCAGGGTCGCCTACTTCAACGACCCGGACGGCACCAACCTGGAGATCATCCGGCCCGAGGGCGGCTTCGCCGCCTGAGGCGCCCGACCGGCGCGGGTGGGATCCGGACCGACACGATCCAGGATCCCACCCGCGTCCGCATGTCCACCGCCCTCGCCCATCATCGGCGGTGAGCGAATGCCCGCATTTGCATTGGCCCGCGCATGCCGCCGAGGTCCAGTGGTCCGGCCGCTTCAACCCCGACGGCGCCACCGAGGCCGAGGCCGTGGCCCTGTTCACCACCATCTACCGCGACGGCCTCGACGCCCTTCACATCACCCTCGCCGCCTGAGACCCCCTCCCGCAGCCACGGCACGTGGGCCGCGCGGCCGGGTACCCGGCCGGAGCCGGTGAGGGATGCCGGGGTGCGCGGTTGCACGACGTCGGCCCCAACCGGAGGTGCCGCGCGGGAGTGTCGAGGCGGTGGTGAGCAAGGGGAAGGGCAATCGGATCGCGGGAACCGGAACCGAGCACGCGCTCTCCGAAGGACACCGCCCCCGGTGCCGCCTCGATCGGGGCGGTGGGTGGACGCCCGAACGCGGATCGCCGGTCAGCAGGTTCGTCCTTCCGGCTCCCTGCAACCCCACGCGGGTCGCGGTCCGGAAGGTGACGACCCAGGGCATCTCACACCTCACAACCAACGACCGCTCACACACCCCCCTGACTCCCGATCGGAGATCCCTGGCATGCAGGCGATCGACCGGGCGCCCGGGTACAACCGGTCCCTTGCCCAGGCGGCCGGAACCGGCCCCGGGCCGAACCCACGCCATGGCTCGTCCAGGACGACCCGGTCCATGACCGGCAGGTCGGAGCCGGTGAACCCCGGTTGCTCCTCGGCCTGTTCGCCGTAGTCCCCGTCGTCGATCGGGCGGTCGACATTCCGCCGACCATGGAATGTCGTCCCATGCTGGGCGAAATCCCATGGGAACACGGCGGAACACGGGTATGCTGCGCCGGCACGACGGCCGGCCGCGAGACGCGACTTCGCTTCCACCGTCGACGCGGGCGGGGTGACCGAGGCCGGGCACGGGCGCCTCGTGCTCGTGCCCGGCCCGTTCCACGTCGGAGGAGCACTCAGGCGGACGAGCCGTGTCCGGTCACAGTTCCGCGAGCGCGGCGATCTTGGTGTCCTCGCGGGTGAACGCGATCTCGTCGACCGGGTTGCCCCGGGTCGCCGCAGTGTGGGACACGAGGGCTTGGAGCACGCACACCTCGACGAGGGCACGCTGGGGTCCGGTCAGACCCGTCGGGACGGTCACCGATACCGCCCCTGGGGGGACCACGCCGGTGCCGTCGGTGACCGTGAGTACCGCCGTCGGTTTCTCCAGGAGCTGGCGCGCCAACGCGAGTTCGCGGGCGTCGCCGATCACCGGATGGGCGGTGTCGGCGCCGGCCGAGTCCATCGGACCGTGCAGGTACGACCGGGTCCCGTACGCCGTCGCCGGCACCAACGGGCCCTCCCGGAGCAGCAGCGCCACCGCCTCCGCCGTGGTCTGCTGCGCCGCGGAGGCGACCACGTCGACCGACCCCGACGCCAACGCGCCGGCCGCGAAGTCGGCGAGCACCGCGTCGTTGGCCGATACCGCCTCCTCGATCAGATCGGGCAACCGCCGCCAGCCGTCGTCGATCCGCCCCGTCGCCGCCTCGTCCGCGAGCATGCCCAGCGCCGCGTAGGTGACCACGAAACCCACCGTGGACACCCGGCTGTCGGGGAACCCGCCGAGGGTCAGCGCCGCACCCGCCGCCTCGCGCAGTGGCCCGGTCTCGGCGTTGGTCACCGCCAACGTGTCCACGCCCGCCGCACGGTATCGGGTCACCAGATCCGCCGTCTCCCGACTGCGCCCGCTCTGCGACAACGCGACCACCAGTTCCACGTCGCCGATCGCGACGGGGTGGTCCGAACAGTCCGTCCGGGCCACGTCCAGACCGGCCGCGCGCAACGCGTACAGCGGGGAGGCCAACGCCGCGTGGCTGGCGCCGATGCCCGCGAGCAACACCCGCGGCCGACCCGCAGGCCACAGGTGGGTCCGGCCCGGCATCGCGGCCACCACCTCGCGCAGCGCCGCGACCTCGGCCCGCCGTCCCTCCTCGTACCCGTATCCGTACATCGGGGCCGCGCTCACGCACCCGCCTCCGTTCCCGACGGCGTGCCCGACTTCGACCGGGGGCGCCAAGCGCGCCGCGCCACCGCCGGCACGTAGTCGCCGAGATCCACCGGGAACCGCACCACGGTCTGCGTCTCCGCCGCGTGGTAGGCGGCCATCAGCAACTCGGTCACCTCGACCCCGCTGTCCAGCGATTCGAGCGGTTGCTCGCCGCGGGCGAACATCCCGGAGATGTGGGTGTTCTCCGCCGTGTAGCCGTACGCCACGGGTTCGTCGGCGATCACCGGCATCAGGCCCTGCTCGGCGTTCTGCTTCTCCACCATGTCCTCGCCGCTCGCCCGTTCCAGGTTCCGCGAGAAGAACACGGTCGACGCGAGCATGTACGAGGTGACGACCCACGACATGTGCGTGCCGCCGCCGAGGTCCGCGACGATGGTGGGCAACGCAGCGCCGACGATCGTCTGGTCCAGGGCCGCCGGCAGCATTCCCGCAGCGATCGCCACGAAGATGATGTTGCGCCGGCGGGGATCCAGTAACGAGGGCTCGCCTGTCGGCACCGCGGCGGGCTCATCCGACAAGATCGAGGCAGACATGACCGAATAATCATATTTTGTAGCCAATTGTCCACTCGCAGACACGCCGCTCAGTCCGTCGTGCCGTTCACCGCCTGGATGACTGCGGTGGCTGCCGTCTCCGATACCCGCGCCGCCGCCGTCGCGTGCGGCGTCGCCGATCCGGTCGGGCGCCCGCGCCGATCTCTGCGCGTCCGGCCCGGCGTCCCGACACCGGGCGCAACCGGTACCCGAACCCCAGCCGCAGCGTCTTTTGCGCCGACTCGCTGAACACTTCGCGGTTCCACAAGACCGGCTGCTGCTGTCCCGCGGCACCGAAGAAGCCATAGGTCCGGTTGCGCGCAATCCGCACCGCGGGCCGGGCCGGTGTGCTGGTCGACACTCCGACCTTCGCCATGTACGAGACGGAGGCACGAAACACGGTGCCCGCATCCACCGTGATCCCCTGAGCGTCGAAGACGGCTACCGGATCGACATCGACGCCGCGCTACGCACCGCGGGCCAAGACCCGGCCTTGCAACTGCCACGCCCAAGCGAGCATCGGTCGACTGCGGACCGAACGCGCTCGCCTGGACGCAGGTCTGCGGGCGTGCACCGCCGTCACGCAGGTGTTCGGTCATCGACGACTACGCAGGACAGATCCGACATGGCGGCACGGCAGCTGCCGTCAGGCGATGCGATTGCGCGCGAACACCTGCCAGGAAACCGCGGAATCGCCGGGCCCGGCATCGGCCATCGCGCCTGCGAGCAACCGAAGAAGGTCCGGCACCTATTTGCGGCCGGAACACCCGCACAAGCCGTCGCCCCGCAGTCCGCAACAGTCGTCCGCCGGTGACACGCACAGTTTCGTCTCATCCGGACGGAGGGAGGACAAGAGATGCCCGACGGCGTGCGCGCCGCCACAGGGCACGACGTGGTCGGCGTCGAGATCGATCCGGGCCTGGCCCGATCGGCCCGCAACGCATGCGAACGCGCCGGGATCCACCCGCACATCGTCACCGGCGACGGCACCTTGGGACACCCGTCGCGTGCCCCGTACGCCGCCGTGGTCGCCGCCTGCTCGGTCCATGTCGTGCCGCCTGCGTGGGTCGAGCAGACCCGCCCCGGTGGGACGCTGCTGGTGCCGTGGACCTCGCCGTGGGTGTCGTACGGCATCGCCCGCCTGACCCGGGACGACGACGGGGGAGCAACCGGCCCGTTCGCCGCGCTGGGCTCGTTCATGCCGCTGCGGGCTGCGGCGGCCGGGTACGACGACAGCCCGCCGGCCGTGGAGCACGACGCCCCCACCCGCAAGCGTGTGTCGGACCTGGCGCCGTGGGCGGTGCAACCGGAGGAGCCCGAGGCCGCGTTCGTCGTCGGTGCGACGCTGCCCGGGTACCGTTCCCTCACCGCCCGCGCCGACGACCCGCAGCCGGGGGCGTGGTGCTGCACCCTGCGGGTGATCGACGCCACCGGTGCGAACTGGGCCGACGTCGACCACGCCCGAGACCGCGACGAGGGCCCGTTCGTGGTGACCGTGCACGGTGACCGCGACGTGTGGGCGGATATCGAGGACGTGCACGCTCGTTGGACGGCCCGGGGTTGTCCGGGACCGGAACGTTTCGGCCTGGAGGTAGAGCCCGACGACCGTCAACGCGTTTGGTTTGAGTCGCCGTCCGGTCCCACCTGATGGTCGGATGCCATGGTGCACGCGAGGGCGTGAGTGACCCAGACTGCGTCCTGCGGCTCGCGAAGCGACGATCGGGCCGGGCCGGCCCAGGCATTGCGAGGCGCCCGGGACGAGTGGTGGACGAGGTCGCCCGTCTTGGCCGTTCGTGTCGTTCCTGATCGGTGTCCTTTCCGAGGGCCGCCTCGGCGGGTGAGGCCTGGAACGCCCGGTCGGCGGGTCCCGGCCGCGGTTGAGCCGAACCGGTGTCGCTGACGCGGCGGTTCCTGCGGCACCTCTGGGATTCCTGTCGGGTTTTCCTGTCGGGTCGTGAGACGCGGAACGCTGCGAATCCCGGAGGGACACCGCGGCCGACGTCCCGGACCGCTGTCGCGACGACGTCGAGCCCCATGCCTCGGTCCACATCCACCACTACGACGTCGGCATCCTCGAAGGGCCGAAGGACGCGAACAGCGCCTCGAGGACCGGGTCCCTCGATCCCGAACTCCTCCTTGTCCATGGCCGATTCGAAGGATTCGGATGGACCGGTCGTACGGCACTCGAACCACTGGTGCCAGGGAGGACACGGTCAGGGAGCGCGGTGGAGTTTGCATCGGTGCGGGGCGAACGAGCATCGGGTGCGGGTCCGGGTCTTGCGCGTCAGTGGGGCGTGGTGGCCGGCGGCGTGGTGCGGATGGTGTCGATCACGACGCGGATGGCGGGGATCACCGGTCGGTGGTCGGCCGTCGAGGATGCCGCCCCGGTCCTGCACGCCCTCGGGCGCGGCGAGGAGGCGATCGCGATGACGCGCGCGCACGCCGAGGGCGGCGACAGGCGCGTCGAGGACGGCGGTCGCGTTGGAGTCTGTGCCGAAAGCTTCGGGGGCGGGTTCGGCCCAGGTGGGTCCGCCGGCCCCGCGTTCGGGACACGGCCGAGCGGCGTGTCCGCCGTGGCGGGCGACGCCACCGCGGCGAACACGCCTCGGCGTCGACCGCCCGGCCCGGGAGGTCCGCGGTCCGGGGCGCGTCGGCGCCGCCGGTTCAGCGGCCGGATGCGGTCGCGCGGTTGGGTGCGGCCGGGCGTGTCCGCAGTGGTCGGGACGGTGGATGTACGGTCGGTCGCGCCGCGTTGCCAGTGGTAGGCGTCCAGGCACGCGGCGTACGGTGGGGCGTCGTCGGCGTGGTGGTCGGGGAAGTCGCGCGCGCCGACCGTGCCGGTCGCGGTGTCGTCTGCGGGCGGGCCGACCGCCGCGCCGCACAGCGCGGTGCGTTCGGTGCGTGCGGCGATGTGCCGGGTCCTGGCGGCGGCGGGCCCGGCATGGGTACCGGGTCGCATCTGGTGCGCGGCCGTTTCGCGGGGGATCATCGCAGGCCTGCGCGGCGGCCGCAGGTAGGCCAGGCGCCGGGGCCCTGGTTGGCGAGGACTTTCTCGGCGATGCGGATCTGTTCGGCCTTCGAGGCGTGGTGGGGCATGCCCTTGCCGCCGTGGGCGCGCCATGTAGGGAGGGTGAACTGCAGACCGCCGTAATGGCCGTTGCCGGTGTTGATGGACCAGTTGCCGCCGCTCTCGCACCGCGCGACTTTGTCCCAGGTGGCGACGCTCGCGGCCTGGGCCGGGCCCGCGAGTGCGGCACCCAGAGCGATCGCGGCTACGGGGAGGGCGAGTACCGCGTCGAGAGCGGCGAACCCGCGCAGGCGTCGGGTGCGGCCGGTGCCGTGGTGAGCGTTGCCGCTGCAAAGAACGAGGCGGGAAACGTGGCGGGGAAACATGCGCATTCCTCTCGGAATTCCCGAGGGGCGATACGGCGGCACCTGCCCGAAGGCAGGTGCCGCACCGGGCGCCAGAACATCCGCGCGCCGTGCGGCGCGGGTATTTGGGCAATCGCTGGGTCCGCGTCCTGCCAAGGCGCGGATCTCGGCTCGAAGAACAGGCCGGGAAACCCACGGGGTGCGACGTGCACATGGACGAGACAAAAGCAAATCAAACCAGCGATTTCAACAACATTTTGGGTTCACGCAGGTCAACCTGCCCATTCCGGGCGTGTTCTGCTGATTTACAAACTTATATACTCTTATATGCCGCAGTGCGTTCGGACAAATTACGGCACATCGTCAATAAAATTCGATCATCTAAGGTGCCGACGCGGCGGGCGGCCGGCCGAGCAGGCGCGGTCAAACGAAACGCCCTATAGCGGGGCGGGACTCGGAAAGTCGGTGGTGGGGAGGTTGGGGAAGCGGTGTGCGCGGCCCCGACGTCCGCGACCGGGGTTGCCCGCTACCAGTCCAAGAGGGCCCGGGCCCGTACCGCGCCGGAACGTCCCGCCACGGGGGCACCGGTCCGCAACCGCCACAACACCCCGTCGATCACCTGCCGACGATCACGCCACGGCCGACCACGACCATCGTTCGGCTGCTTGGCCGATCCCCACCGAGCGCCGCTCGCTCCCGCATCTGATTCTTCCCATATGAGACGTTATCTTTCATTCGCGGGCGTGGTGCTGGCCGCCGGGCTGTCCACGTCGGTTGTGTTCCCGGCCGCCGCTCCGGCGGCCGCCGCCCCCACTGCGCGGCAGGCTCCGCAGACCTTCACCTTCACCGGGGCACCTGAACAGGTCACGGTCCCCGACAACGTGTGCACGGTGACCGTGGACGCGTTCGGGGCCGCCGGAGGCGACGGCCAGTACGGCGTGGTGGGCGGCCGGGGGGCGGAGGTGTCGGCGTCGTTCGGCGTGACGCCCGGAGAGGTCCTCACGGTGAACGTGGGCGGCGCCGGGCACTCCGGAGACGACAGCGACCCGGCACGTGCCCAGGGCGGCTACAACGGGGGTGGCCTGGGCGGCGCCTACATCGCGAACGGCCAGATTTCCGGTATCGCCGCGGGCGGCGGCGGGGGCCGGACCACGGTTGGCAACGGTATGACAGTCCTGGTCGTGGCGGGTGGCGGCGGAGGAGGCGGCGCGTCGTTCTTCGCCACCGCCATCGGCGGCGGGAACGCCGGCAAGGCGGGCGAGCCGGGTCAGGGGCTCCCCGGAGACGACGAGGGCAGGCCCGGCAGGCCCGGCGGCGAGGGCGGGCAGGGCGGCGTCAACGCACCCCACACCGACCCCAACGGCGAGAACGGCGGCCCGGCCGTCGGTCCGGTCGGAGGCGCGGGCGGGAACAGCATCCTCGACCCCCACGGCGGCGCGGGCGGCGGCGGAGGCGCGGGAGCCACCGGCGGCGGTGGCGGAGCCGCGTCCCCCACCGCCTACAACAGCGGCGCGGGCGGCGGCGGAGGCTCCAGCAGCGGCCCCGCGAGCGCCGTGTTCACCACCGGAGCCCGTCAGGGCAACGGCGAGGTCACCCTCACCTGGATGCCCTGCGTCGGCGTCACCGGCAAGGTGACAGTCCTCAAGCGGGATGCCGACACCCAAGCCCCGCTGGCGGGTGCCACCTTCCAACTCTGGGAGGAGACCAACGACACCCCCGGACTCCAGACCACCGGCATCAACCCCGACACCGCCATCGGCGAGCCCTGCGTCACCGGCACCGACGGCACCTGCACCCGCAACGTCCCCGTCGGCACCTACTACTGGGAAGAGACCCGCGCCCCGGCCGGCTACCTCCTCCCCGACGACCGCGTCTTCGGCCCGCTCGTCCTGACCACCGCCAACGCCGCCACCGGCGTCGACGTCACCGCCGACAACACCGCGAAACCGACCGAGCCGAAACCCCCCTGCCACGACCACCCCGACGACACCACGAAGCCGACCCAGCCGAAACCGCCCTGCCACGACCACCCCGACGACCACGGCACACCCGAACCTTCCACCCACGGCGGCTGCGCCTGCTGACCGCGACCCACACACCCACTCGCGGAGCGCGAGGCAGCGGCAAGGCGCCGTCCACCCTCACGCTCCGCGAACTCACGCACAACCGCGACCTTGTCGACGGCCGTCTGCCCGACGCGGGCAGGGTCGGCAACGAGCCCGAGTAGCCGTGCCCCACCGAACACCCGCGGCAACACGATGTCCGACAACGGCGCCGGCGGCGCGCACATCGAACTGCCGCAACCGATGCCGAACTTGGCCGACGTCCTGGTGACCTCGACGGATCTCACGGATTCCGAGATCGGGATCCAGGACCGCACGAACTCCCTTGCTGCGACGGCCTGTATGGAGTGTGGTGCACCGAGCGAGTGGAGCCACAGCCGCTACGTGCGTCACGTTGCCGATGCCACAGTCGGGGAGTGCCCACCAGCGAGCCGACCAACACGTGATCGAGGGCGGCCGTCGAGATCGGCGTCCGGCGCCATGTCGAACCCGCCGTGCGCGTTGGCCCGTTCCGTCCCGGCCCCCTCACCGTCCATCGGAACCTTCCTCGCGGTCGGCCTCACACGAGGTCGCGAATATGAAAGCGGCCCGCGGTGGCCCCGGCCGGACGCGGGGAAGGCGCCGACCGCACAGGTGGTCGACGCCTTCCCGTTGCCGGACTCCGGGGGGGGGCACAGCCCGCGCAACACGCCACGAGGCGAATGTGTGGACCCCGCGAAAAGGGCACTGACCCACCCTGCCGGCAACCCCGCCCGCCGCAGGCCCGGTTCACTCGAACGAGACGCACCCATCCCGCACACCGACCCCGGCCGACCCCGGCCCGACCCGGACCGGACCGCACGCACATGCGCCGGCGCACGGAATCCCCGACGAGAACACCCCACGCCCGGCCGAACGGACCCCGGCCCGCCACCCGCGATGGACCGTCGACGTCGACACCCCGAAACACGGCGGCAACGCCCGCCACACCATGCAGCGAAATGACCAACTCACCACGTAGGACCCGGCCTTGGCACGACGGCCGAAGGGCGGCACGCACCTCTGGCCGACCGATTCGGGATCCGGATCTCTGTCGGGCGGACCGGGCAGTGCCGGGGACAGTGCGCTCACCGGGGTCGTTTCCCGCACCCTCAGGGCCGACCCCGGCCCGGCCGGGCCGCCACCCACCACGACGTCTTCGGGGCTCATCGATGGCCCGCACGGCACCCGAGGGCCGCACGGCCGGACGCCGCATTTCTCCGGCGCTCGCCTCGCCTGTCACAAGTAGACGGCCTGCACGGTCACTTGGATGAAACCGGCACGCGGACCGTCGTCTCGCCGATCGGAGGAGAGTTCGAGTTCGTCCCCGAGAACCGCGGTTACGACTGGCAGACGAATGACGCGACCAACACGTCCCCGCGCTCGCCGGCCGCCCTTCCCCGTCGACTGGAGCATGGATCAAGCAGTGATGACATCGAAAACTCGGCGGCGCCGTTACTCGCGCCGCGCGGTCGCGCTTTGCCTGGGTGCCCTGGCGCTTTCGCTGAGCGTCCCCGTACCGTCCGCCGGCGCGGACACTCCGGACCACACGACCCGATATGTCGTTCTGACACCGGACGACGAACTCCCGGACACATACCACACAGACCGGTACCAGACAGCCGTCACGGAATTACGGACGGCAGCCGGGCACGTCTACCGGGGTGATGTCTACGAAACCATGGGGAAAGCGAGTACGGCGGGCCTCGTCGCTCTTCAGTTGAACTCCGCTCACGGCGACCCCCTGTGTTGGCTATAGGTGAACCCGCAGAACCTGTACACGGCAGGGTTTCGAGCGAGGAATGGCAAATCCTACGTCTTCTCGGACACCCCCGGGTATGTGGCGGACGAAGTGAATTCATGGCGGCATTCTCCGAAGCCGCTCGCTTTCCCCACTACCGCGACGAGTTCTCCGCAGCCCTGGACGGCAGCAGCAACCATCAGTATCTCGACGACGAGGCTCTGCGACTGAGGTCGTCCTGGCAGGACATATCGAACTTCGCCCACGCCGTCACCGAAAACCCGACCACCTCCCCGCGCTACATACCGGGACTCGGTACAACGCTGCACGACTGGCAGGACGTATGCACGCACGTCAGGAGCATCAAGGGCAAAGACGGCTAGGCGTCCACGGTCCCGCGTCGGCGCAGCGGGGGAGAAGAAGACCTCGGCCGCACGCCACCGCCTTCCGTCCGCGTGCGTTACCGGCCCGGAAATCAAATTCGATCAGATTCGGAGTCCGCAGAGTAATGGTGTCAAGAATCCGCAGAAGTAAAATCGTCTCCCGTGCACTCGTATGCGTGGTGGTCTCTCTCGCCATCCTCCTCGGGGGTACCGTCCAGCCGTCTTCCGCAGATGTCCGCCCCGGCACCGTGTCGTGGATTACCACCCATATCATCACACTGCAAAGTACCGGCCAAGACGGCAGGCAGATATATTACGACACGATAGATGAGATCCGTCGCGTAGCGGGTCATCCCGTCGCCGGATCACTGCGAGAAACTCAGACCTACAACGGCGGATTGATCACACTCGACATCCGCAACGTGGCGAACCAGCGCGTAGGAGTTCTGCTCATCAATCCCCACTCGCTTTACATCGCAGGCTTCATGGCACGGGACAACGTCGTCTATTATTTCCTGGACGCGAATCCGGTCGCCATCTCGGAGATGCGCAACTTCGCTTCGAGCATCGGCGGCCGCGCGGTGGAGGCAGCGATAACCGGTTCGTACGCCGACTGGAACCGTGAGATCGAACTGACCGGCGGCAGTCCCCAGGAGGCATACGACGCCTCGGATTTCCTTCACGAGGCAGGCCGCCTCTACGACATCATCCCCTACGAACAGAACCCCCGTTTTCGCAGGATCGTCGCGGATGCCATGAACGCCCTGTCCGCCGCCTATAGCGAAGGCGTACGTTACACGAGCTGGCGCGACCGGGCGGGTAACGCCATGGCCCTGCCGTTCGACGGCAACGAAGCCCGGATCTACACTCCGCAGACTCGGGAACTCCAGACAAGTACGGTGTCCTTCTCCCACTACCTGTACGAATGGCGGGAGATTCTGCGGAACAGCAATCCCGACTACGTTTTGCCGAGGCCGTTCCGTTTCGGCCCGCAGAACGGGACGGTCGAAACCCGCCGAGAGATCGAGAGGTACGCCCGACTCTACGTCTCGGACATCACGAAATAGCGGCGGCAGCCCATGACGGTCCGTCGAGGCTTGCGTGTGGCGGACCGTCTCGGCCTCCTCGGGCCGGGTACGTCCCGGCCTTCGCCAGTGCGGCGAAGGGTGTTCAATCGCCCGGCGATGCCATGAACGGCGACAGTTTGGCCGGGCTCATCATCCACATGATCCGGTCGATCCCCTCGACCGACACATCGACGGAAAGGAGGGCCACAACCTTCCCGCCGGACGAGACCACGACGGCGGGACGCGCGTTCGCCTCGACCCACCGCACCTTCGTTCCGGGCCAGAACCGGGGAGCGAAGGCCGCGAGGTACTTGGAGACGTGCGGGCGCCCGACGACCGGGATCCGCGACGCGCCACGCATGCCCGCGCCGTCGGTGTAGCTGACGACATCCGCCGCGAGCACATTCTCCAGTGCCGCCGGATCACCCTTCCGAGCGGCGGCGAGAAACACCTCCAGAAAGCGGCGGTGTTCGGTCGTGCCAACGCGTTCCCGGCGCTCGGCGGCCAGGTGTCTGCGCCCGCGACTCACCAGTTGACGGGTGTTGGCCTCACTCGTCTCCAGGATGTCCGCGATCCGCGCGTAGGGGTAGTCGAAGGCTTCGCGCAGGACATAGGCGGCCCGCTCCATCGGGTTCAGCTTTTCCAACAAGAAAAGAACGGCCAGTTCGAGGGTGTCGGCTCGTTCGGCACCGACCTGCGGATCCGCGCTGGTGTCGATCGGCTCGGGAAGCCACGGCCGACGTAGGACTCCCGCCGCATCCTGGCCGACTGGGCCAGGTTGATGGCCAGACGGGTGGTGACCGTGGTCAGGAAGGCCGTCGGCGCCACGATGCGCGTGCGGTCCGCGTTCTGCCAACGCAGCCACGCCTCTTGGACGACGTCCTCCGCTTCCACTGCGCTTCCGAGCAACCGGTAAGCAACGCCGAAGAGTTGCGGGCGCGCCGCGAGAAAGTTCCGCGCCGCCTGGTCGAGAGAATCGGTGTCGGCCCCGGCGTGCATGGTCGTCCCCTTCCACTTCGGCGTCGCCATGCTACAAGCCGGTCCGGAACCGTGCTTCCGGGAGCTCACGCGCCGAATACCGGGCGATGACGCGCTGCCGCGGTGAACACCATCGACGCCGACCATGTCGAACACCCCGTGGCCCTCGACATCGTCGAAGCCGGTCCGCCGCACCGACTCGGCGGCGTGCCGGAACCGCGCCACGATTCCGGGTGGTTCGTCGCATCGCAGCGCATGGGGAGTGACGAAGTCCCCCGGTCCGGCGTAGCCGACCCCTCGGCCTTGAGGAGCCATCGCCGCGAGGGCGACGGGGCCGCACCGCCCCGGAGGCTCGGGTGGCAGCCGCGGCCGCAGCGCTGTAGCCGCGCGAAGACACGGCCGGATCCGCTTACTGATGTTTTCGTCGTGATGTCGTGGACGGTTGAGATCCCTGCGCTACGCCGTGGGTATGCGGTATGGGCAGGGTGGTGGGTTGACTCCCAAGCCACGCGCGGCTCGGGAGCGCTTGCGATCGGACGCCGCCGAGCGGTTCGAGCACGGTGAGTCCAACGCGGTGATCGCGTCGGAGTTACGGGTGGTGCGTCGGTCGGTGGAGCGGTGGCGTCGGGCTTGGCGCGAGGCGGGTGTGGAGGGTCTGCCGTCCGCCGGCCCCGTGTCGCTCCTTAAACTGGACCCGTCGCAAGTGGCGGCACCGGAAAGGGAGTTGGACATGGGCCCGAGGGCCCATGGTTGGGAGGATCAGCGCTGGACCCTGATGCGGGTCAAGGCCGTGATCCGACGCAGCTTCGGGGTGACGTACTCGATCCACGGGGTGTGGGACCTGTTGCGTCGGGCGGGCTGGTCGTGGCAGCAGCCGGCCCGACGGGCGGTGGAGCGTGACGAGGACGCGGTGCGGGGTTGGGTGCGGGAGACGTGGCCGTCGGTGGAAGCACCGCGGCGGCGCTCGACGCGTGGATCGTCTTCGAGGACGAGGCCGGGATGTCGATGACGTCGCCGCACGCGCGCACGTGGGGACGACGCGGGGTCACTCCGGTGGTGCGGGTGTGCGGGGGCTCCCGCGGTCGGGTCTCGATCGCCGCACCGACCTGCTACAAGCCGGGTGAACGCTCCCGTTTGATCTACCGATACCGCGTGCACACGCGCCGGAAGGGGGAACAGAGGAGTTTCACGTGGACGGACTACCGCGATCTGGCGGTACGGGCCCACCTGCAGTTGGGAGGCCCGATCGTTCTGGTCTGGGACAATCCGAACACCCATCTCGCGTCCGGATTAAGGGAGTACGCCGCCGACCACGACTGGTTGACGATCCGGCAGTTGCCGAGCTACGCCCCGGACCTGAACCCGGTGGAGGGCATCCGGTCCCTGGTCCGTCGCGGCTTCACCGGGAACGTCGCGTTCACCGACGCCGACCACCTGGTCCGCACGATCAGACAGGGCCTCCGCCACATCCAACGACACCCCCACCTCATCGACGGATGCCTTGCCGAAACCGGACTCGTCATCCGACCCAGGAAATGAACATCCCACCAAGCGACATCACGACGAAAACCTCAGTAGCTCGTCGGCCGCGTCGTTGCCTGGCGGAAGGTGAGACTGACGCGGGGGCCGGCCGCGGGTTCCCGGGGGACGGCGTGGGTCCAGCCGCGTTGGGTCACGGCGGTCATGAGCAGCACCGAGCCGTGCACGAGGGCGAGTTCGTGGCGGTGGTTGCGGTCGAGGCTGCGGAAGGCGAGGCGGCGCGTCGCGCCGAGGGAGACGATCGCGATTGCGCTGCCGGGGCTGAGGCCGTCGTAGGAGTCCCGGTGGAAGCCCATGGTGTTGTCGCCGGTCTCGTACAGGTTCGCCAGGCAGTTGTCGAAGGGATGACCGGCGTGTGAGCCGGCGCGGGTGCCGATCGCGGCGATCCGCGGGGGCATGGGTGCGACATCGTGACGGCGCCCGGAGTAGTCGTACGGCACGCCGAAGCAGGCGGTCCGGCGTGCCCGCATGTCTTCGTCCCAGGTGACCTCGGCCAGGACACGGGCAAGGTCGGTATCGGGATCGGCGAGCGCGTCCGGGTGGTAGCGGATGTCGAGAGGCGGGGGAGGGGATGGCGGTGGCATCGATTCTCCAGGGGACCGACGGGCCGCGTCGTGCAGTGGCCGGTCGTCATCGCTTGCGTTGTTCGATGCGACGAGTATCCCGTGGTCCGGGCCGGTCAGGGTCGCTCTTGCGAGGACGTCGAAGAGGCGATCCGCGCGTGGCTTCAGTGCGGGTTGGTCGCCGAGCCGGGCGAGCATGGCCACCGGCGCGAACAGGTCGTCGCCGTCGAGGTCGCCGCGCGCGGTGCCCGCCGCCTGGGCGCGGGTGGGGGATGGGCCGATCCGGTGCGGCCGGCCCGGCGACGGGGGACGCGGGACCACCGCGCCGGGACCACTACGCCGGGCCCGAGGACCGGGGCCGGCCCGAGGTGGCGCGGGGGTGGCCGGCTCGGGCGGGCCGGGGCGTGGTTGGGTCAGCCGCGGACGAAGAACCCGTCGAAGTCGCCGCCCACGCAGATCGTGCCGGTGGGCGACAGAGGGCTGTCCTCGACCTGCCCCCCGCCCACGCCGCACCACTCCCCGCCGATGAAGCCGCTCGGGGCGCCGGCGGATGCCGTCGACGCCCGCGGCACGGTGGTGCCGGCCGCGGCGGCCCGGCCGACGCCGCCGAGCAGCGCGGCGACCACGAGAGTGGCCACGGTGGTGAGGGTGCGGATCTTCACGGGAGACTCCGATCGTGCGGGGCCGAGGGGACGACGGGCACGATCCCCCACCACACGCGCGCCCACACCCCGCCTACGCCGACCCCACCCCTATACCACCCGGTTGGCTCTTTGGTGTGGGGCCGGCCAACGCGATCGCCCACGCCTGCTCCCGCGTGCGCTTCGGCCGCGGCCCGTCCGGCACCGGCACCGCCGCCGCCCCGGCCCCGGCCGCCGCGGTCTCCATCATTCCGGGCGGAGTCGGCCCAAGCGCCACCAGCCGCTCGCGCCGCGCCGCGTTGAGCCCGTCCCACCCGGACCGCTGCCGGGCCACCCGCCGCCCGATCCACGTCCCGCGTCGGACGACGTCCGGGCCCACGTCGTCCGGCCGGCCGCCCACGCCCCGCCCGGCCTGCTCACCCCGCCCGGCCCGCTCGGTCGGGTGGTCGGCTGTGTGGGTCAGGTGTCGTTGCCAGGCGACCGGCCAGTGCGCCGGGTGCCATTCCTCGCCGTCGATCAGGGCGTCCAGCGCCGCGCTGCGCCCGGCGGACGGCTCGCCGTGCGGTTCTGGGCGCGGCGGTTCGCGAGCCGGTTCCCGATGGGGTGGCCGTCGAACACGGCATCGTTCGGCGCGGCCAACGTCCCGTGGAGGCGCGCGTAGGGTCGGGAGGCCCAGGGGCCTCGGGGTGTGGCTGTGCGTCGTCGGCTGCCGGTGTGGCCGCCACGATCCCCGGGTGCCACGAACGGGAGGCCGCCCGCCCATGCCGGGGGTGTCTCGGCGGTCGACCACCCGCCTTCGACAAGGAGATCCACCGCGACCGTGGCGTGGTCGAGCGATGCCTCGCCCACATCGAACAGTTCGTCGCCGGGACCGCGGTCAGGTCACGCAGGCTCTTGGTCTGCCGCCCGCGATCCGCCCCCTCGGCATCGGTCCGCGAGGAGACATGGCAGTCGGGGTGGTGGGCCAGGAAACGGAAGGTCACGCACTGCCGGCTCCCATCCAGTCCACCAGGTGGACCCGTCCCGCGTGCGGCTCGCCCCGCTCCACGCGCCACTGGGCGCCGTCCAGCACCAGCTCGGCACCCACCGACACGTCCATCGGCGCCCCGGTCATGCCCTCACCTCGCCCGAGGTAATCACGGACCCGTCGCCCAGCGGCTCGTGCAGGTTCGTCCCCAGCCGCCGATGCCACAGCAGATGCAGAAGCTGAGCCCGGGCCACCGGCTCGAAGGCACTGGACGCCGCCAACTCGCCGAACGTCCGGGCACCCAGGCCGACTTGTTCGAGCAGGCCCGGCTCCACCCCCAGCGGGTCCTTCTTCGGGCGCCGCTGCGAGGAGAACCACTCCAAGGTGACCATCACGTGCGGCAGCCACCCGGCCGCGACCGCGAATCCCCAACCGTATGCCCTCGCCATCTCGGCGGCAGCCGCGAAGGACTCCCGGTCCGTGGCCTTGATCAGCGCCGCCGGCCGGACGTCGATCAACCACACCCCCGACCGGGTCCGCACCAGGTAGTCCGGGGTGTGGTCACGCTCCCCGGCAGCACAGGTGAAACTGATCCGCAGAGGCTGCGAGACGATCTCCGTGACCTGCGCGTCGAAGTCCAGGGCCAGCAGCAGCTTGGACTCCTCCAAGCTTTCCGAGCCGTGTAGGCGACCCGTACTGACCATGTACGGCAGACCGGGGCGGTGGCGCTGGGCCCGTCGCCAGGTGAACCTACGCATCGGCTCCAGCCCAGCCAGGGTTCCCTGCAGCACCCGGCCGAGCGGGGACGAGACTTCCTCGCCGTCGACCCGCCACGTCACCGACCACCGTTCCTGCCAGCCCTCGCCCAGTTCCAGGCCGCCGCGACCGGACGCGAGCTCCACAGGGATGAGCAAGTCCACCCACGAGCAGCGATGCGACCACAACACGTCACTGCTACCCGTCACGGGGACGGGCTCGTAACTGGAGAGCGACTCAGAGAGCTCCATCCCACCAGGGAACCAACCCGCCGCCCGGCATCACGGCCGAAGCCCAATCTTGGTGACAACAAGCGCGAAAAGAGCGCACTAGTGACAGGTGGAACGACCAAACGGTGACAACTACAACAGCCAGAACCGTCCAATGATCCAGGTCGGCTGCCGCTCTAAGTGACAACTATCTCGACCAATCACACTCGTCTCAACTCGATTGTCGGATTCTCACCGCATCTCATAGCGAGTTGGCCGATTCTCATGTATCTGGTCGTTCTGGTGATGTCCCGTCTCGGATGATCCGGTCCGATTTGGTCATGGCTTCCGAAGATCCGGTCGGTCGCGCTGCTGTCGGTAGGGGATGGCAGGTTGGGTCAATGAGTTACGACCTTGCAGTGTGGGAGGGCGAGCGGCCGGCGGACAACGCCGCTGCGGCCAAGTGCTTTGCCGATCTGTACGACCGGTACATGGACACGGAGGAGCCCGTGGTTCCCCCGGTGGATCGCATCACGGCCTTCGTCGCCGCGCTGTTGGAACGGTGGCCGGATCCCACGGAGATCGACGACGATGACTCGCCCTGGTCGGCGGGACCGCTGATCGGCGCTGCCTGCGGCCCGCTGATCTACCTCCCCATGAGTTGGAGCAGGGCCGAGGAGGCATCCGCCTACGCGGCGGAGGTTGCCGCGTCGCTGGGTCTCAACTGCTTCGACCCGCAGGCACGGCAACTCCGGCCCTGACAACGGCGCGGGAGCGATCAAACTTCGACAGGCGGCCGGCCTGGCGGGCGCCCCCGGGTCCGGTGCCGGCTCGAAACACGGCCGACCCGATCATCCATGAACGTAAGACGAACGAGAGGCCCGTCGATCTCCGGATCCACCCCGTGACGGAGTCCGGCTTCGGCGCTCGAGCGTTCCACCTGGCGACCGCAGCCGAACCGGCGAGCCGTTTCGCGCGGCGATACAGCATCCTCGGCACCCACGAATCGCTCTACCGCCACTTCCGCAAAAGCCATGTCGTTCGTGAACAGCGGAACTCGTGTTCTCGAACGACATGGCACCGCCCAGGTCGTAGGCGTCTCAATCGCCATCTACATTGCGACAGGACAGCTGTCGAGCACCGTCCCGGCTCGGTGAATCCGGTTCCCCGCTCGACTGGTCTGTTTCGTCGTGCACAGTCGTATCGTGTCTTCCGGTAGGCGGGACCCGAGCGCGGTCGACGTACTCCGGGCAGTGGTTCGACGTCACAATGGGGCCGTGAGCTCAGTTTGTTCTTTGTCTGATCCGGTCGCGCTCGATGATGCTCTCAGGGCGCGGGAACAGCAGACTCATGCCCCACGGCCTTCGTCGAGTTCAGGTGCGTCCTTGGTCGGAGCACATGGTCAGACGAAGGCCGTGTCCACGTCCGGCGAACTCCCGGATGAGTGAACTCGTTCGAGAAGCGCGCGTGATCGTGACACCATGGGCCGCGTGACGACGAACCGAAAGGTCCATGCCGCGTAGACGGCCGAGGGACGTCCGGACCAGCCTCCCCCTGCACCGGACACAGGCTTCGCGACCCGCGATCGACGGTGTCTCCTCGCGGGCACTCTCCGAGGCAGCCCGCCTCGAACGCAGCCGGAACTACCTGCAGCCAGGGGATGTCACCGTCGCTGTGCGCCTGTGGCGGGACCACGTTCGCCGCTCCAGGCGGCAGCAGTGGCACGACTACGAGCGCGGCGACGTGCACTGGTACTGCTGCGGCAACCCCTTCGAGGCGCGCGCCCTCCTCGACACAGTGATGAACGCGATGTCACCTCGGGGCGCCAGCGAACTCCGGAAGATCATCAACAGGCTTGATGCCGCCTACGGCATCCCTATGCCGCCGCATGACGGCGAAGGGGCATAAAGCACAAGCTCAGACGATTCTCCCCGTGCGGAGAGCACTCTTCTCCCGCCGAGGCCCGTTCTTCCCGACGCGGCCGGAGCTTACGAGCGCGGGTCGGCAGCCGCGGTCGAAGTGGAGTGGCAGCGGCTGATCCTGAGTTGGCAGTGGAAGCGCGAGCGCCACGAGATCTTCCATCCGGCACAGCCGTGGCCGGGCATCGTCCCACTCCTCGAAGCGGCTCTCGCGGAACCCGGTCTGCGACAGCTCTTTCCTTTCACCAGCCACCACACCCTTACCCGTATGGCCTGCGCGTGCCATGCGTCGACCCCTTGTCCGATGGGCGGTTCCGCGTCCGGCGGCCGCGCAGGTCAACCGTGATCGGGTACGCCGACACCCCCGAGGAAGCCGTTGCTCTGGTCACCGCCCATTTCCCGGTCGCATTCGAACCCGCCGGGAGCCGAGCCGATTGCCATGGGCGGTGACATCGGAAGTGTGCCGCCCGCACGGCCCATGCGAGCCAGGCCCCAGAGTGCGTCACCCGGATGCTCTCTCGCGTTGGTTGAGGATTTCGAGAATGTGGCCGGCGTGCCCGTGCCCGACGCGGGGGGTGTCCGGTGCGGATGCGGGCCGAGGGGTGGACGGGGGCGGTAGACATAGCCGATGCCGCGCGCCGAGACGATCGCGTCGCCGCCCAACGGGGTGTCGTCGAGCTTGCGCCGCAGCCGCGAGATCGCGAACTTCCCCCGGCCGGTGGCCCGACCGTCCCGGTCGTTCCAGGCTGTGGTCAGCAGCCTCCCGAACGGCTCTACGACGCCCGCGTTGCGCACCAGCACATTCAGCAAGCGAAACTCGGTGGCGGTCAGTTTCAGCGGCTTGCCGAGGACATGGGCCTCCAAACCGAGGGAGTTCAGCCGCAACAGCCCGTCCTCGTGGACGGCTTCCTGATTCTCGGTGCCTCCCCGCCTGCGCAGCACATTTGCTATGCGGGCCAGAAACTCACCGAGACGGAACGGCTTGACGATGTAGTCGTCGGCGCCCGCTGCCAGTCCCATCACCAAGGCTTGATCCGCATCCATCGCGGTCAGAAAGATCACCGGCACGTCACTGACGCTGCGCAGACGCCGCAATACCTCAATACCGTTCATTCCCGGCATCATGATGTCGAGCAGCACCAGATCCGGACGCTGCGCGTATGCCTCGCGAAGACCAGTCGCTCCGTCGTTCGCGTGGCTGACCAGATAGTTGCCGCGTTGACACAGAAGGAGTTCCAACATCTCGACGAGATTCCTGTCGTCATCGATCACGAGGATGTGGGAGCGCCGATCCGGATCCCCCGTCGCAGGAGGGGGCGCGGGGCCGGTGTTCCGCGGGGCCGGTGGTCGGGATTCCAGCCGGACCGTCCTGACCTCACGGGCACTCACTCCCTGGCCGATCAGGAAGTCCATCGTCGCGCTGTGGCACGGGCCGCAGAACCGGGTCTCCCGGCGGTTGAGCGTGACGGCGAAGCGCGCTTCCCGGGCACAGGGGTGTCCGGCGACATCGGCCGCGCACAAGCCCGCAGGCGCAGTGGCACCGCTGGCGTGTTCGGCCCGGTGGCGAGCCCGACGGGCGGCCGATCGGCAGGTGGCGGAACAGTAGCGTCGGGGCCGCCCCACGTCGGCGGCTGCGGGCAGCGCCACGCCGCACACCTGGCAGCAATCCACGGTGGTGCTCACGTGTGGCCGCACCGGCCTCAAGCACCGTGTCGAGCAGCTCACCCGGGAGCACCGACTGGTGCAGGAGCGGCTTGAGGGCGCGCGCTCGAACCTGCGGTTCGCCGACAAGCGTGTCGCCGATCTTGAGATCCAGCTACTGGAACAGCAGCAGGCCGCTCGCGTCGCCGTCGTGACTGGTAGGGGCGTGACACCGTCCTCTCCTGAGCGCTAGACCTCCGAGACCTGATGACACCGCGGGGCAGGGGTAGGCCGCCCCTCTGGTTCCGTAAGGAAGCTACGTGGCGCCTTGAGTTTCGGTCTCGACAGCGCTAGAAGAGGCCAGTGGACGTGTGCTGTGTGAGGTTGGCAAGGATCTCACGCAGCCACGGGCTGCGAACAGCTGGTAGCCGGACCAGGGTGTGCTGGAAAGTGCCCCGGTCGACCCGGAACAGGTAACTGGGGCGCGGCGGGAGTGGGTCGTCGCGGAGGACATCCTGAGGTATGCCGCCCGACGCGGGAACCGGCAAGTACGGCTGGGGAGAGACCAACCACAACCACACCCCCAACGGCAGCGGCACCGGATATACCGATGCAGCCGAGCCGGCTGGGGTCCAGGTCTGACCCGTCTGCGGATGGACCGGTACCAGGAGGATGTCGACGCCCGCGTCGGGAGCGGGCCGTCCCGGTCCAGCCAGGACGGCGCGCCGCTTCGGCGCGCCCGCGGGCAACAGGGCGTCGAGCGCACGTTGAAACACGTCCGCGGTCAGACCGACTGGGACCTTCACCGGTTGACCTTCGGAGGCGACCAGTAGGTGGGCGAGCGCCTGGCCAGCTGCCGCCTCCCATTGCGGACTCCACGACCAGTAGTGGCTCGACCCGAGCCGGCCTCCCCACGTGGCGATCGGCTCGAACGGGGGCGTGCTCTCCTCCTTCTCGGTCAACTCCTCCCAGGAGAGCGGCGCAGCGTCGATGCCATCGAGGAGGACTCGGTACACGGCGTCCGAGCTGAGCCGCACTGCCTGCCAGAGCGAGCAGTCGTCGATCCTGGTCGCCACGGGTAGGCCGCACGCCACGCAGGCCAGGTTGGGGCCGTCGGCCCCGTCGAGGCCACAGCAGGCACCGCCGCGATTCTCGGGGATCAGCCGGGTTCCGCGGATATCACCGGGCGCGATGACAGTCGCGTCGGGCGCGCTGTCGGACAGGGCATAGACCGGCGCGTAGATGCCGCGTGCCTCCGCCTCGTCCGGATCGATCTCGTCCCACATTCGCCACGGTCCTCCCCAGGGGTCCGGGTCGACGGCGAACGTCCCCGACTCCATGAGCACCGGGAGCTGGACCCCGTTCCCGTAACTCTGACGGGCGTGGGCCGGAAGGGAGACCTGCGACAGCGGGACGGTCAGCTCGGCATCGCACCTCG
This sequence comes from Embleya sp. NPDC055664, assembly GCF_053618075.1. Lineage (NCBI taxonomy): Bacteria > Bacillati > Actinomycetota > Actinomycetes > Kitasatosporales > Streptomycetaceae > Embleya > Embleya sp. NPDC055664. Next base: position 36,283 of record NZ_JBSHGZ010000041.1, on the reverse strand, counting down.
CACATACGAAAACGAACAAGGGCCCTCCGCATGGGAAACAGCCGCATCCTCGCACCTCGGTGGCAGTCAGACAACGCGTTTTTCGCGTCCATCACGGAGCCAAGACCGCCAACGCCCTACTGCTCTCACCGACATCGGTCCTGCACACGCCACCGCAGCTACGCGATAGCAACTGGTGCCGCCTTCACGCGCGGTCGTCGTGCAACTCCCCTATTGCTGACACGCACGTGACGCGTCCGCGCAGGTAGCGAACGTCCCGGTCTATCGAGCGGTCGGTAAAGAGCGCTTTCTGTCCGAGCGGCGCTCCGCGTTGCCGGATGTGGACCTCGACGTGGAGTCCGCGCGCAGGCTGGAGGTCTACGACAAGATCTTCGAGCGGTTCGGCCCGGAGCGGGTCTCGGTGACCGCGATGCCGGAGACCTACCGGGCCCGGCACGCGCTGCGCGACACCGGCCTCGCCCTGGGCCTGGCCCCGGGCGACATCGACCGCATCGCCAAAGCCTTCCCGCACATCCACGCCCGGGGCATCACCGCAGCACTCGCGGAGCTGCCCGAACTACGCCCCTTGGCGGCGGAAGCCGGGCGGTACGGGCCGTTGTTCACCCTCGCAGAGCGCCTGGACGCGCTCCCGCGCGGGATGGCGATGCACCCGTGCGGGGTGATCATCACCGATGCCACCCTGCTCGATCGCCTGCCGGTGCAGCCCACCCCGGGCGGGAGCTATCCGATGGTCCAGGCCGCGAAGGAGGAGGTCGAGGCCTTGGGCCTGATCAAGCTGGATGTGCTCGGGGTGCGGATGCAGTCGGCGATGGCACACGCGGTGGCCGAGGTCGAACGCGCCACCGGCGAACACATCGACCTCGACGACCCGGGCCGGGTGCCGCTCGACGACTTCTTTGCGTTCAGGCTCATCCAAGCCTCCGACACCATTGGCATGTTCCAACTCGAAAGCCCCGGCCCAGCAGGACCTGCTGGGCCGGCTACAGCCGAGGGGCGTCCAGGACGTCATCGCGGACATCTCGCTGTTCCGCCCCGGACCGGTCGCCGGCGGCATGCCCGAGCGCTACATCGCCGCCCGCCACGGCACCGCCCCCACCTACCCCCACCCCGACCTGGAACCCGTACTCGCCGACACCCACGGCGTCACGATCTGGCACGAACAGATCATGGGCCTGCTGTCCCAAATGACCGGCTGTGACCTGGCCCTGGCCGACGTCGCCCGCCGCGCCCTGTCGGATCGCGAACGCATGCCACAGGTCCGCGCCTGGTTCCACGAACGCGCCACCGCCCGCGGCTACGCCGCCGCGGTGCGCGAGGAGGTGTGGCGTGTGGTCGAGAGTTTCGGATCCTATGGATTCTGTCGGGCGCACGCCGTAGCCTTCGCGGTCCCCGCGCTGCAGTCCGCGTGGCTCAAGGCGCATCATCCCGCCGCGTTGTACGCGGGCCTGCTCGAGCACGACCCGGGGATGTGGCCGCGGCGGGTGATCGTGGCCGACGCCCGCCGCCATGGCGTGCCGATCCTGCCGGTCGACGTCAACCGCTCCCGCCCCCACCACACCCTCGAACGAGCCGGCGACGGAACGTGGGGTGTGCGTCTGGCGCTGTCGGCGGTGCGCGGCATCACCGCCGAGGAATGCGCCCGCATCGCCGCCGGCCGCCCCTACACCTCCCTGACGGACCTGTGGCAACGCGCCCGCCCCACCTTGCCCACCGCCGAACACCTCGCCCGCATCGGCGCCCTCGACACAGTTCACGACGGTCGCCTCACCCGCCGCGACCTGCTCCTACAACTCCCCGAACTCCACCGCCGCACCCGCAAGGTCGGCGACGGCCAACTCCCCCTCGCCGACAGCCTCCTCGACGCCACCCACCCCAGCGGACTCCCCGAGATGACCACCCGCGAAGCCCTCGGCGCCGAACTGCACATCCTGGGCATCGACGTCACCCACCACCTCATGGACCACCACCACCGACTCCTGCGCGAGATCGGCGCCGTCGACGCCCGCCACCTCGCCGACACACCCCCCGGCCGCACCGTCCTGGTCGCCGGCGTCCGCGCCTCCACCCAGACCCCACCCATCGCCTCCGGCAAACGCATCATCTTCGTCACCCTCGACGACGGCTCCGGACTCGTCGACATCGCCTTCTTCGAGGACTCCCACCCCGCCTGCGCCCACACCGTCTTCCACTCCGGCCTGCTGCTGATCCGCGGCAAGGTCCAGGTCCGCGGCCGCCGACGCACGATCGTCGCCACCATGGCCTGGGACCTCGACGAGATCGCCGCCACCCGCCGCGACCACGGACCCCACGCCGCCCTCGACCTCCTCGGCACCCCCACCCCACACCCCACACCCGCCCAACCGCGCCGCGTCCTGGTCCACGGCACCGGCGCCCGCCGACACCCCTACGCCGACCTGCAACCCCCAGGGCAGCGTTCCGCCGACCTGAGCCGGCTGGGGCATCGCAGTCAGGGAAGCCCCGGCTGAGCCTTCCGAGCACCCGCACCCGACGTCTCTACCTCTCGATGCGGAATCGGCCCAGACTGCTCCCCATGGACGCGGCAGGTTGAGCCTCCCGGTGTCGGCAATTGCCCGTGATCGGTGGGAAACACTGCCGGTATCGCGCTCGTGGCGGTCTCCGGCCGGGGTTCTTGGGACGGATGCGGCGTTCCATTCAGAAGTGCCGTGCCCAGGGGGGTCAGCGCGTGGTGGACGGCATTCCCGTGGCGCGTTGTCGTGATGAGGCCACTCTCGCGCAGCACGGTCGCGTGTTCGCTGGCGGTGGGGAGGGACATGGTGAGGCGTTGCGCGAGTTGTCCCGTCGTGCAGCGTCCCTCGCCGACGGCCTCCAGGGCTCTGGCGCGTGTGCGACCGAGGAGCGTCGCGAGGGCCTTGTGGTTTTGCGTCGTCTGCGAGACGCCCAGAATCCGCGCGGCGTCGGACGCGGTGCGCATGACCGGGAGGAACACGAAGATCTGTTCTCCTTCGTCGCCGACGACCTCGTAGGAGAGGGGGTATTGCGCGAAGACGGAGGGAACCAGTCTCAGACCTCGGCCGGCGAGAGCGACTTCTCGCGCCACCGGTCCGCGTCCGATCTCGAGGTACGGGGGCCGCCAGCGAAAACCCGACGGCAGCCCGGCGAGCATGGCTTCGACTCCGTGTGTCGCCAGGGTATGGGCGTGGCCGGCCTGCTCGGCTACGAATCGTGAGTGCATTCGCGACCAATGAGGCGCGATCGCGATCCGATGGTGGTCCTTGAGGAATCGGACCAGGTCGCTCCGACTGGACCGGTCGTGGGCAAAGTCTCCCAAACCCGCACCGGGCCCTCGGTCGGGGTGGCCGGTGTGGAGGGCCCGGACCTTCTCCGCCCACACCAGTTCCGTCTGCAGGTGGTCCGGTCGGGCCGTCGACAACGCCTCGAGTCCCTCTTCGAGGTGCGACGTGGCTCCAGTCACGGTGAACAGGTCAAGGACCTGGCTGTCGAACAGCGCGGCGAAGGGGTGAACGGCTCCGGCGGACTCGTGCCGCACCCGAGTTCGCCAGCCGCCGAGCATGGCAGGTGCTTTGCTTCGGCTCAGCATCGTCAGGCTGAGCATCGTCTCGCCCAAAGGGCCCCAGCCATCCACCACGCGGGTCCGCGTCAAGTCGGTGACGGTGAAATGGATACGTAACATCGGCTCCCCTTCTGCGGCCACGGATCAGGGGTAGCTTCCCCACCATGCTTGCGACGCCGCAAGAACCCGTTTCGGCCGTTTCCCGCACCTGCGGTGACGGCCACCCCGGGCCTCGTTGCTGCCGGTCGGGACACCGCAGGGTTCGCACGCCTGCGCGTCGGGCGCGCAGCCCCGGCTGGGCCGCGTCGGTCGTAGTAGTCCAGGCGGCGATGGTGGAGGGTCGGTGAAGCCGAGTGGCGTTCAAGGAGGCAGCGGCTCCCCGGAATGTCACGCGGAGCCGCTCTTCATGACCGCCGTCAGAGAGGACGGCTCACGCCTTGAGTTCGCCGTCGGACAGCCGCTTGTCGAGCACGGGCTTGCCTGTGGCCGTGGTAATCGACCTGTCCACGTGCAGATCGAGGAAGACTCGACGTCGCCGGTGTCGAGCACCGCGCTCTCAGGGGTCGCTTCGACCCGGTCTTCACACCTTCGCACAGCGCGCATCCATCTCACGCGGACCAAACATCCTTCGGGCCCGTAACACGGCTGCTGGTTCCGTGCGTTCCGCAGTGGAGTGCAGCCCCCGGGACGTTGTCGATGCAAGGGGGCCGGCCGAGCACCGGAGCCGTGACGGGAGCGTCCTCACCTCCTTCGAGCTGACCAGCGACATTCGGTCCCACCCGAAAGTCGTTGTCGCTGTCGCCGTCGACCCGAGAGACTTCACCCGGGTGCCAGGCACGAAATCCCATGTCCCGTACCCGGTTCGGTGAGCTCGAAGGGATCGCAACAGGTCGCTCGCGAATCGGCAACCACTCCCCACGGAAACAAGACCACGCCCCACCGCATCCGAAATCCCGGGTGGACACCGTCCCATCAAAGGCAGAACACTGTCGAAGAAGAATGCGCTGCCCTATCCGCCGGTGAATGGTAGCCGGGCACCGGATGACCACGTGGTGATTTCGCGGCAACTTCCAGCTGATGTATTGCTGTTCAAGTCACGGCTTCACATGGGGTGGGCGTCGTCGGATCGCCGCGAACACGGTCACAACGAAAAGCAACACACGGACGACCCAGGGATCGATCCCAACCGCGACTGGCACGTCCAAATCCGGTTCCATGCCCGTGGCCGCGGGCCGACCGGCGACTTCTCCGCCGCAATGTTCCACCCTGCGGCGGCATCTCCAAAAGGCAACGACGAAGGGTCTGAGCTGACCCGAGTTTTATAGAGTCCGTTTGCGGTTGTTCACGCCGGCTGCGTGGTTTGCTCCTGGTCGGCCCAGTATTGCTGCTCGTACTCGACTGGTGGCATGTAGTCGAGCGCGGAGTGCAGACGTTCGTCGTTGTACCAGGTCACCCACTCGGACACGGCACGCTCCACCTGGGCGAAGTCCCGCCAGGGCCCTGCATTTCGATGAGCTCGGCCTTGAACGTGCCGTTCAGCGACTCGGCCATCGCGTTGTCGTACGAGTCCGCCACCGAGCCGACCGAGGCGGCCGCGCCGACGTCGGCGAGCCGTTCGGTGTACCGACCGGAACACCGCCTCGCGCCGCGTTGCAGGAAGGGTCAAGGACTGCTCAGGGACAGTCATGGACATTCACGCATTCATCTGATGCGGTCGTGGCCTGTGGCGCGAAGGAACCGAGGCTCATTGGCCTGGCCAATACGATGTCCATTTATGTGAGATATGAGGTTGGAGACCCATGAAACGTTGGCGAAGACTGGTTGTCGCGTTGGCTGCCGTTTTCTCAGCCGTCGTGACCTCGATCGGCATATCAGCGGCGCCGGCCAGCGCCGCCGCACTTCCGATCGACCCTGCGAACGGAAACTGGCCGCAGTGGACCTTCCACTCCGGCGGCAACTACGGGCTGGTGCTCGATGCCTACAGCTCCGGCGGTGACGGGAGCCCGCTGCAGCTCTACAGCAAGACGGGCAACTCCAATCAGATCTGGTTCCAGGAGGGCGAGGCCGAGGCCTACCTGCATCCGGGATACGACCGGTGGTTGTGCCTCGGACGCAGCGCCACCACCTGGGGTGCCACGGTCCAGGTGCAGAACTGCAACGGTGGCGTCCTCCAGCGGTGGAGTGTCGTCCGCTACAGCGCCCAATACCAGATGATCACGGCCTGGGACAACAACTCGTTCTGCATCGACGTGCCCAACAGCAACTTCGCCATGCGGCAGCATCTCCAGATGTGGGGTTGCAACAACACCTGGGCCCAGATCTGGCCGGTGGCCAACTGCCACGGTGATGGCTGCGAGAACCAGTACGCCTCGGAGCAGGACTGCCGGACCGCGGGCGCCAGCATCGTCGCCGACACCACCTACGGTAGCGATCGAATCTACCTGACCTGGTCCCGCGGCTGTCAGGCCGTCTGGGCGACCGGCAGGCGATATGGCGACGGCACGATCCAGCTACGTCGCTACACCCCTGGCAATGAAGCCGCCATCGTCGAGCCAAACCGCGAAGGCGTTTACGTGTCAACGCGCATGTTCGGAACTACGGCGGGCGACACGTTCTTCAGGGGCTGCATCGACGTGGACTCGAGTCCAGACCACCGCGAGTGCACATCGCTCTTCTGAGTGAGCAGTGGCTGGGCTGCCCGGGCGTGATCGCCCGGGCAGCCCATCGTCCGTATGTCCCACCACTATTCGGGGGTGCCCATGAACCGCACCAGGCGGACGGACCCGCGCCGTTCGCGACGCCTGCTGCAGATCACCGCGATCCTGGTGGCAACCGGCCTGCTCGTCAGCCTCAGCCCGACGGGTCAGGCTGCGGCCGCATCGGCTTCGGAACACACCGCGGCCTCCTCCACGCCGCCGAAGGCCAAGGAAACAGGCAAGGCCGGCACCCGGCAGACCAGTGCCGACGACCGCGACCGTGCGCGCGACCAGTTGTTCGGGCCGGGCTGGCGGACCTCGTCGGACCGGGCCTGGACAACGGCGGGGGACAGCACCGGGCTGCACATTCTGGCCGCCGACGCGCGAACGGGCTACAGCTGGCACACCGTGGCCACGCTGGCCGAGCCGGGCTTCGAGACGGACATGTGGATCGGCAACGCCTGCGTCACCGAGTCCGGCCGGCGGCTGATCGTGGCGTACGCGCCCCGGACGTTCACCAACCGGGAGACGCTCTTCGCCCGTGGCGCCTTCACCGCCGTCGTCGACCTGGGCACCGGCACGGTCCGGAAGCTGCCCGTCCTGTCCTCGCTGGCGTACTACAGCCCCGGCTGCGGCACCGGGGAGGCCGGCGTGATCACTCAGTCCTACGACGCCGACGCCTCCCAGACCCGGCTCGTCACGGTGGACGCCGCCACCGGCGCCGTTGCGACGCCGATCACTGTCAAGGGACAGGTCACCTCGGCGGTTCCAGTAGGCGACGGCGGCATCGTGGCCTCGGACATCAACCGTCTGGTCCGGGTCGGCGCCACCGGACACCGCACAACGCTGGCCGCCGCCGGCTCCGTGCCGTTCAAGCTCGCCGTGGCCTCGGACGGCGGGATCACGTTCATGGAGCGGGACGGCGGTACGAGCAAGGTCAAGCACCTGCCCGGGAAAGACGTACGTGGCAGCGCTGCCGCCGCCAAGCCGGTCGAGATCGCCAGCGGGGACGTCAGCGAACTGGACGTCGCCCGCGGGGCCGACGGCTCGGTGTTCGTCACGGGCGCGGCGGACACCGGACCGACGGCCCAATCCGCCTCTCCCGTACGGGTGCTCAAGGTGCCCAAGGGATCCGCTCCCTCGCTCAGCGGCGCCGTCGCCGTGCTGCCCGGCAGCCACACCGGCGCTGCCGACCCGCGCTCACGGCAGCCCCAGGCGGGCGGGGGCCAGCAGGTCACCGGGGAACTCGTCGTGACAAGCACCGGGAAGAAGCAGAGCTTCACGGTGCTGCTCGGGCGGGACGCCGACGACAAGCGACGAACCGGGCTGGCGCCTTCTCCGAGCCTTGCACCTCGGGCGACCCGCTCGGCCGGGGCGACGCCGGCCGCGGGTCCGGAGACCGACCCCGCCGAGGACAAGGACGAGCGGACCTGCTCCGTACCCCGCAACGACCCCCGCAACCAGGTCCTGCAGCCCAAACCGCGGCAGGTGGAGTGGGCCGTCGACCAGGCAGTGCGCAAGGTGCTCACCGTGCAGCGGGAGGACAACTGGAAGGGACTCGGTATGCCCGCCTACACCCCACAGGGGCTCTTCCCCCCAGTGGAGCTGAGCGGCGGCGGTGTCGTACCAGCCCAGATCATGCTGGGCATAGCCAGCCAGGAGTCCAACCTGTGGCAGGCGACGGGTCGTGCCCTGCCCGGAGTCACCGGCAACCCTCTCATCGGCAACTACTACGGCCGGGACATCTACAACTTCAGCGAGACCGACGACTGGGACATCCGCTGGGACAAGGCCGACTGCGGCTACGGCGTGATGCAGGTCACAGACGGGATGCGGCTGGCCGGCAAGGAGCGGACCGGTGAGGTCGCGCTGCCTTACCAGATCCAGCGCGCGGTGGCCTTGGACTTCGCGACGAACGTCGCCGCGGGGCTGCAGATCCTGCAACGGAAGTGGAACGAGACCCGGCAGGCGGGCCTGATCATCAACGACGGGCAGCCGCAATACCTGGAGAACTGGTACTTCGCGATCTGGGCCTACAACTCAGGCTTCTACCCCAACAAAGGCGACGGCTCCCCGTGGGGAGTCGGCTGGCTGAACAATCCGGCCAACCCCAACTACCCGGCGAACCGGCCCCCCTTCCTGGACCAGTCGATGGCTGACGCCGCGCATCCGCAGGACTGGCCCTACCAGGAGAAGGTGCTGGGCTTCGCCGGACATCCCATGCAGCTTCCCGAGGCACCCAACACCTACGTGGCGGCCTACCGGCCCGCGTGGTGGCCGGGCGACGCCACCTCGAGCGTCATCAACCGCGCCAAGGTCCAGCCGTCGTCGACCACGTTTTGCGACGCGAGCAACCAATGCGTCCCCGGGGCCTCCTACCCACCCCAGGCTCCGGACGTCGTGGACGAGCCGGCCGGTCCCTGCGCGCACAAGGACGCCCAGGGCAACTACGACCTTCGGTGCTGGTACCACAGCCCGAAGACCTGGAAAAGCGACTGCGCCACCCAGTGCGGCCGGGAACTGCTGCGGTTCGACCCCGGCTACGCCTACCAGACCGACGGCACGTCCTATCCGCCGTACTGCGCCGCCACCGGCATCCCCGGCAATGCCGTCCTGATCGACGATGTCGACGACGACGTGCCGTCGATCAGACCCAACTGCCCGCGCACCCGGTCCAACAGCGGGGGTTTCACCCTGGACTTCGGCACCGACCCCGCGGGCCTGCGACCGTCAAAAATCGACTTCCACCAGTTCGGCGCCGGATTCGGCGGCCACTTCTGGTCCGCCCACACCCGCGGGCCCTACTACCAGCCCGACGGATACAGCGAACGCCTCAAGGTCACCGGGATCTGGAAACCCTCTCAACCGATTCAGGGATGGACACGGATCAAGGTCTTCATCCCGGAGACCGGCGCCTGGACGCGAGAAGCCACCTACATCATCAACCTCGGCAACGGCCGCAGTCGCTACCGGGTGGTCAACCAGGCCAGACAGGTCAACAACTGGGTCGATCTCGGCGTGTTCCCCCTGGCCGGCCCGGCCAGCCTGACCCTGAGCACCGACACCCCCGACGGCCTTGGCAAGGACAGCATCGTCTTCGACGCAGCGATGTTCATACCCACCTCGAAACCCTCTGCATCCTACGTGGCCATGGGCGACTCCTACTCCTCGGGCGAGGGACTGGCGCCCTACCAGCCAGAAACCGACTACAAGAACTCCGACGGCCAGGAGAACCAGTGCCACCGATCGCAGACCGGCGCCTACCCCACCCAGGTGAAACTGCCCGGACACACCAAAACGATCGCCCAGGAGGCCGCCGAAGGTACCGCCAGTTTCGCCTTCATAGCCTGCTCGGGAGCCCAGACCACGAACATCACCACAGCCTCGTACAACACGCCGCCCTTTCCGGAGGACACGGCCGGCCACACCGACTGGGAGGACATCGGCCCTGGCTGGGCCAATGACTACTACGGCGAACTGCCCCAGATCGACCAGGGCTACCTGGACGAGGACACATCACTGGTGACGGTGACGGCCGGCGGCAACGACGTGCGGTTCGCGGAGGTCATGCGCAGCTGCATCGCCTCACTCGACGACTGTTTCGGCGACTTCCACAAACTGACCCGCGACAGCGGAGTGGTCGACCCCGAGCAACTGCGGTGGTACGAGAAATGGCTGATCCGCGAACGCCTCCCAGCACACCTGAAAACCACCTACCAAGCCATCCACGACAAGGCGCCCAATGCCAAGATCATCGTCCCGGGCTATCCACAGCTGTTCTCCGACCACCCCGGCGACCCCACCGGAGCCTGCGTCGGCATCACATTCGACGAGCAGCACTTCCTCAACGTCCTCGCCGAACTGCTCAACATCACCATCGCCCACACCGTGGACGAACTCCACCAGCAGGGGATCGACATCACCTTCATCAACACCACACAGCGATGGCGGGAGGGCATCAACAAGTGGCCCTGCACCAGCTGGTCCCAGGACTACCGGTGGTCCAACCCAGGCATGTTCGACGGCACCAGCGTGAACCCGGCCAGCTTCCACCCCACCGCCCTCGGGCAGGAACAGCTGGCCGATCTGGTCAACACCCAGCTGCGCGGCCGGAGCAGCGCGGCGGCCGTCCAGCAACGCATCATCAGCTACGTGGCCAGCCGAGTCGGCCTCGAGCCGTGGACCGTCACCTCGGACCAAGCACTGACCGCCGCCGAGTTCTGCCTCGACTACACCCGCCGAGGCGGCGTCGTCGGTGATCCGTGCATGACCAACCAGATCCTGTTCGTCACGACGCAGGACGCGACCGGAGCTTCCGTCAACGACGCGGAGGCATTGGCGAAGAACCCGCTGTGGGCGCAACTGAACTACGTCAGCGGCTCCGACAAAATGACCGTCATGCCCCGGTCGTGGATGGACAACGCCTTCTACCGGCCGAATAATCCATGTCCATCCCCCCGGGGCACGAAAGCCCTTCAGTGCGACGAGTACCCCTTCTACTCCAGCGAACTCGGGGCGACCTGGGACAAGATCGACGGCTACAAGGTGGTGCGGGGAACGGTGACCTATCCGTCGGAGAGCTCGAGCCAGCTGAAAATGATCCCCACCGGTGAGAACGGGCGAGAGGGCACTGTGGTCGGAAACATGTACGATGTCTGCTCCATGACCTCCGGCACCTATACGGAGATCGGGAGCAGCGGTTACTGGGACACCGCCACGCTCGGCTCCCCCTACCTGACGATACCGGTCAATACCCACGGTCAGCAGACCGAGCCACAGACCTTCTACGTCTGCTGAGCCGTACTACGACGGCCCGGTGGGCACGCGGACCGAGAAGAAGTCCAGTCGGACATGATGGAAGCGGCGATCTCTACACGGGCGGAGACCACACAAGGATTTCCTCCGAAATCAGTCAGGGATGCCATGGTGAAATCACACTTCGCTGCGGCCCACAATCGGGCGAAGGTCAATAGGCGCGGGAGTTCAAAGTTCGATATGGAGCGACTGTGCCTGTCGGGCTTCAGGAGTTGCCGAACGCTCACGGCGGGGTGCTCCTCGCGACGCCGTCGCAGGTGGTCGCGGTAGGGGTCGACCGGGGCGGGCCGGTACTGGGGGGCCTTCGGTGCTCGCGTGAAGGATCGCGAAGACGCGACTCATGCGTGGACCTCCTGTGGCCTGGATGACGTGGAAGTGGTGCCCGCGATCGTGAGTTCGCCGGGGAAGTGGCAGGCGACCGTGCGTCCGGGCGAATGCTCCGCGAGCGGCGGGGTGATGGTGGCACAGATGCTTCGTTCGGGAAAGTGCGTGGGGCCGATCGGGCAGCGGCCGTGGAAGCGGCACGCGGCCGGCAGGTTCAGTGGGCTGGGCAGGTCGCCGGTAAGGATGATGCGTTCGCGGGTGTGCTCGACCCGGGGGTCGGGTTCGGGCACGGCGGAGAGCAGACTCGCGGTGTAGGGATGGAGCGGCGACCTGGTGATCTCGTCGGCGGGGCCCGTTTCGACGATGCGGCCGAGGTACATGACGGCGATGCGGTGCGAGAGGTGACGGACGACGGCGAGATCGTGCGCGATGAACAGGTAGGCGAGCCCCAGGCGTTCCTGGAGTTCACGCAGGAGGTTGACGATCTGTGCCTGCAACGAGACGTCGAGCGCGGAGACGGGTTCGTCGCACACCACGACGCGGGGATCGACAGCGAGGGCGCGGGCGATGGCGATGCGTTGGCGTTGTCCGCCGGAGAACTCGTGCGGGTACCGACTGCCGGCTTCGGATCCCAGACCCACGAGTTCGAGGAGTTCCGCGACGCGTGCGTCGGCCTTCTCGCCGCGTGCGATGTCGTTGACCTGGAGGGGTTCGCGCAGGAGCGCGCCGACGGTCATGCGGGGATTGAGTGAACTGTAGGGGTCTTGGAAGACCATTTGGACGCCTCGGCGCACGGTACGAAGGCTCGCCTTCGTGAGCGTCGCGCCGTCGTAGCGGACCTCGCCCGAGGTCGCCGGGTGGATGCCGAGGACCACTTTTCCCAGTGTCGACTTGCCGCAACCGGATTCACCGACCAGGCCGAGGGTTTCGCCCGGGGCCATGGTCAGGGAGACATCGTCGACGGAACGAACCGCACCCTTCTTCCGACCCCATCCCTGGCGTACCGCGAATGCTTCGATATCGCGCGCAGTTCGAGCAGCGGCTCGGAGTCGAACGCGAGCGGGAGGGGCGCGTGGGACACCTCGGCGGCAGCGCGGGTGTCCGGGGCCGAGTCGGTGCCTGCGTCGGCGTTGGTGAACGGGCCGGGAAGCAGACACGCGGCCGCCCGTTCCCCGGAACCGAGCAGAGGTGTCTCGGTGCGGCAGCGATCCTCCGCGACCGGGCAGCGCGGCGCGTAGGCACAGCCGGTCGACTTCGCGATCAGGTCGGGTGGACGCCCTTCGATGGGCACGAGTCGGACGTCTCGGCCGGCGGCGAGCCGGGGAGTGGCAGCGAGCAGGCCCGCGGTGTAGGGGTGTTGGGGCGCGGTGAACAACTCGTCCACGGGAGCGCGTTCGACAATCCTTCCGCCGTACATGACCATGGCCCGGTCGCACAGGCGCGCGACCACACCGAGGTTGTGCGTGATAAGCACGACGGCGGTGCCCAGTTCGCGGCCGAGCGTGGCGAGCAGGTCGAGGATCTGGGCCTGCACGGTGACGTCGAGTGCGGTCGTGGGCTCGTCGGCGATGATCAGGTCGGGCCGGTTGGCGAGCGCCATCGCGATCATGACGCGTTGACGCATGCCACCGGAGTAGGCGTGCGGGTAGTCGCGCAACCGCGCCTCGGGGTCGGGAATGCCGACCTGCGTCATGACTTCGACGGCGCGGTCGCGGGCTTGGTGGCGGCTGAGCCCTCGGACGCCCTCGGTGATCTGGTCGCGAATGCGCATGAGCGGGTTGAGGGAGGACATGGGGTCTTGGAAAATCATGCCGATTCCCGCGCCGCGGACCTCCCGCATTTCCGGTTCGTTCAAGGTGAGAAGGTCGCGGCCTTTGAACAGGACCTGGCCGGATTCGATCCGCCCGGGCCGGCGGACCATGTCGAGCACGGACATCGCGGTGACCGACTTGCCCGATCCCGACTCGCCGACCAGGGCCACGGTCTCTCCGGCGTGCACGTCGAAGCTCACGCCGTCGACGGCGCGTACGACGCCGCGCGGGGTGTGGAATCGAGTGACCAGGTCGCGGACTTGCAGGAGTGGCTGCTCGCTCATTGGACGACCATTCCTTCTGCGGCCTTCACGAGTAGTCGGGTAGCCGGAGTGCGTTGCCGCACCCCGGCCCCCTCGGAACCGGACGTGCGAGTCGTCCTCGCATCCGGCTCGAGCGGGCCCCTGGAAGCGTTCGGGGTGGTCATATCTGCTCGGCCTTTCTGTTGTCGCCGGCGTGATGTTGGCGATGACATTCGGCGTGTACGAGGCGATGATTGCTTCGCGCGTCCGAGCCGCAGTCCCGTCCATGGACGAAGTGGTGCTTGTGCAGCATCTTCATCGACACCGAGAACCAGGCCGCCCATTCGCATGCTGCCCCGCCTGGAACCCACAGAGCAGGCCACCATGGACCTCCAGGCCCTCACCCGCCAACGCGCGGACCACATCGAGGCCCGCGTCGCGGCGATCAACCAACTCGCCACGCTCCTCGACATGCACCGGCCGGGCGGCAAGGCCGTCTTCGCGAACCTCGACAGCGACAACGCCCCGGCCTTCCTGGAGCGATATCCCCCGCCTCTGCGGCCAAGCTCACCGCCGGACGACTGGAAGCCTGGTGCAAGCGCCGATGGGGCAAGCCACCCGGCAGCGTGCTCATCGAACGTCTGCGTTCGGCCCCGACCGCGGCCTCCCGTCTCGGCAAGGCGGTCGTCGAGCGGCTGGTCCGCGTCCGGGTCCAACTCGTCCAGGGCATACGCACGACCATCCGCCTGCCCGACACGGCCATCGCCGAGGTGGTCGAAAACCGCCCCTACGTACCGCTGTTCGCGTCCATGCCACGCATCGGCGAGGTGAACCTCGGCCAGGTCGTGGGCGAGATCGGCCCACGCCTGGAACGCGCCCGGACCTGTGAGCAGCTCATCGCCGAGGCCGGCGCCATCCCCGTCACCCGCGCCTCGGGCAAGTCCCGCACGGTCGCGTTCCGCTTCGCGACCAACCGAAGAGCCCGGCTCGCGCTGACCACCTTCGCCGACAACAGCCGGCACGGCAGCCCGTGAGTCGCGAAGATCTACACCGACGGCCGCGCCCGCCGAAAACGCCACCCCCACGCCACCCGCATCCTCGCCCGAGCCTGGCTGCACGTGATGTGGGCCTGCCGGCGCGACGGCGTCTGCTACGACCCCATCACCCACCGAACCAACGGCAGGATCGACACGGCCCCCGAGACGCCCTTGGCGGCATAGAGGTTGACTCAGGCTCATGCGTCGGCCTCCGGTAGGCGGGCGGTCAGGCCGCCGTCGACGGGCAGCACTGCCCCGGTGATGTACGACGCCTGATCCCCCGTCAGGAAGGCGACGGCGTGCGCGACTTCCTGGGGACGACCGGGTCGGCGTAGTGGGTACGGGGCCATGCGACGGGTGAGGGTGGCGGGGTCGGACCAGGCGTGTTCGTTGCGTTCGACGGCGATGAAGCCGGGGTTGATCGCGTTGACGCGGATTCCGAGCGGACCCCATTCGACGGCGGCCGCGCGGGTGAACGCGACGAGTCCGGCCTTGGCCGCCGCGTAAGCGCCGAAGTCGGGCAGCGCGGCGCCCGCGTGAACGGACGCGATGTTGACGATCGCGCCGGATCGGCCGCCGCGTTCGGCGGCGAACGCCCGCGACAGGTGGACGGCGGCATGCAGGCTGACGTCGAAGGTGCGGGACCAGCCGTCGGATGTGCCGTCGAGAATGGACGCGCGTTCCTCGGCGAAGGCGTTGTTGACGAGGATGTCGACGACGGTGCCTGCGGCGTGCAGGACGCGGGTGGGCGCGTCGGAGTCGGTGAGGTCGACGCGCACGGGCACGAGGCCGGGACCGGGTGGCGTCGGTTCGATGTCCACCGCGATGACGCGCGCGCCGCCTGCGGCGAGTTCGCGCGCGATGGCGAGTCCGATGCCGCGTGCGGTGCCGGTCACGATGGCCGTCTTGGTGGGCGGGCGCTGGGTGTCGGCGCTGTTCATCGGTGCAGGAGTCCCTTGTTCAGGCCGTCCGCGATCAGGTTGAAACCGATCACCAGCGCGGTGACCACGACCATGGGGCCGAGGGCGTACGCGGGGTTTTGGGACAGGAAGTTGATGCTCGTGCGTAGGAGCGAGCCGAGCGAGGGATCGGGCGGGCGCACGCCGATGCCGACGAAGCTCATCGCGCCTTCGATGAAGACCGCGAGGGACAGCGACAGCGCGGCCTGCACGATGAGGGCGTCGACGCTGTTGGGCAGGATGTGGCGAAAGAGCACGCGGGTGGGGCGAGTGCCGACCACGCGGGCGGCGATGACGTAGTCGCGGTCGCGTTGGGAGATGACCGCGTCGCGGGCGAGTCGACCGAACAGTGGGATGTTGACACCGATGACGGTGAGCACGATCGCGGTGGTGCCGGGCCCTTGGATCGCGGCGATGGTGACACCCAGGACGAGCGCGGTGAACGCGAGCATGATGTCGAAGAGGCGTTGCAGGACCACGTCGAGGTAACGATGGACACCGGACAAAAGGCCGATGGCCGTGCCGATGAAAGCGCCGATGGGAACGGCCGCGGCGGTGATGAACACGTCGACGCGAATGCCGTGGAGGACGCGGCTCAGCAGGTCGCGTCCGAACTCGTCGGTGCCTAACAGGTGTGCGCCGCTGGGTCCGGCGAGCGCGTCGGCGCTTTGCGCTTCGGGCCCGTGCGTGGCGAGCAGGGGTGCGGCGAGGCCGGCGGCGAAGACGAGTACGACGATCGCGAGCCCGGTGATGGTGGCGCCGCCGCGCAACCGGGCGACGAGCGACGTCTTGCGGCCGATGGCGGTGACGGTGGCGGGGGTGGCGGTCATCGTGCCTCCGGTCGCAGCCGCGGGTCGATCGCGGCGTGGGCGAGGTCGGTCACGGTCTGGAGGACGACGGCCACCGCGACCGCGAGGAGCAGCAGGTCCTGGACGAGCAGGTAGTCACGGCCCAGGACCGCGTTGAGCAGGAGTTGGCCGATGCCCGGCCACGCGAAGATCGCCTCGACGACGATGGCTCCGCCCAGGAGTTGGCCGATTTGGATGCCGAGGGCGGTGATGACGGGCGGGAGCGCGTTGGGCAACACGTGGCGGAAAAGGAGGCGTCGCGCACTGATGCCTTTGGCGATGCCCGTCTGGACGAAATCCTCGTCCTGGACACGGCGGATGGAGGCCGCGAGGAAACGGGCGATGACCGCCGCCGCGGGCAGGGCGAGACACAGGGCGGGCATGAGCAGGTATTGCGCGGCGATCTCTGGATCGTCGAGGAGGGCAACGCGTCCGGCCGCGGGCAGGATCGGCCAGGCGATGGAGAACAGCAGGACGAGCAGGACACCGCTGACGTACGGCGGAACGGCGAACGCGAGCCCGGTGACAGCGCCTGCGCCGGTGCGTACGGTGCGACGCCGGCCCGCGCCGAGGGCAAGCCCGAGGGTGCCGCCGATGAGGATGGCCAGGACGAGCGCGGCGAGAGTCAGTTCCAGGGTGGCGCCGAGGCCCGAGCCGATCAGTGTGGCGATGGGCGCGCCGAGAATGTACGAGTCGCCGAGGTCGCCGGTGAGCAGTCCGCCGAGCCAGTGGAAGTATTGCGAGGCGAGCGAGTCGTCGAGGCCGAGTTGGGCGCGGACGGCCGCGACCGCCTGCGGTGTGGGGTCGGGCCCCGCGAGCACGACCGCGGGGTCGCCTGGGGCCAGTCGCAGCACGGCAAAGACGAGCATCGAGGCGACGAGCAGGACGAGCAGGGCTGAGGGGACGCGCCGTAAGGAATACGAAAGCATGGTCGGTCCGTTCGGTCCGAGTCTTCGGGTCGAAAACGTGAGGGTGGGCGTGAGCGGCCTGGGCGCGAGGCCCGCGCACGGCCTGCGTGCCGGGGCTCGCCTAATCCAGATACGCGTCGTCGAGGTTCAGGTAGTCGAACATCGAGTAGGCGAGGCCCCGAAGTCGTTTGGTGACGGTGAATGTGTGGGCGCTGGTGACCAGGTCGGTGACGAACTGCTGATCGAGCAGGAAGTCGTTGACGCGGTCCGACGCCGCCTTCGTGGCGGCCGGATCGGCGGCGCTCCACAAGGCGTTGGCGATGGACTGGTATTCCGGGCTGACGAAGTTCGACGCGTTCTTGTCCGCGTTGAACGGAAAGGCGCCTTTGACGAGGGTGGCCGGCGCCAGTTGTCCGAACCCGTGGCCGTTGACGAACAGGCCGGGGAGTTTTCCGCCGGTGAGTCGGCCTTGGAAGTCGGCGGCCTGGAGCGGGACCGCGCGAGCGTCGATTCCGGCTTGGCTCAGGTTGTACTGGACGATCTCCGCGATGCGCGCGTTGGCGCCCAGGCCCGCGTTGTACACGATGTCCAGTCGTGCGCCCTTGACACCGGCCTCGCCGATCAACTCCTTGGCCCGGTCCGGGTTGTACGTATAGTGCCGGGCCTTGGCCGCGTCGTAGGCGGGCGAGGTGGGTGACCACGGCAGCGACGACGTGGTGCCGATGCCACCGAGGACTTGGTCGAGGATGCGTTGGCGGTCGATACCCCATGCGATGGCCTGACGCACACGCTTGTCGTCGAGCGGCTTCACCGAGACGTTGGACGCGACGTAGTAGGCCGAGTCGTAGGGGTCGGCGGCGACGACCTTGAACCTGCGGTCGTTGGTGACCCCGAGGGCGTCCAGGGGCGCGATGTCGAGGACCAGGTGGGTTTGCCCGGAGCGCATCGACGACAACATGGATTGCGACTGACTGACGATGGTGATGTCGACGCCGTCGAGGTAGGGCCGGCTCGGCTTGAAGTACTTCTCGTTGCGGCGGAGTTTCAGGCCAGCTCCGGGCGAGTACGAGGCGACACGGAAGGGCCCGGTGCCGATGATCCGGCTGCCTTTGGCGAGTTCGGCGATCGACTCGCGGTCGGGGATGACGAGAATCTCGAACAGGTCGAAGACGTTGCTCATCGGATGGGCGAGCTTGAGCCGGACGTCGAGGCCGTCGCTGTCGATGTCGGCGATCGCCTTGGCGACGTGCTTGAGTTGTGAGGAGACGTTGTCCTTGTGCAGGTTCGTGATCGCGAAGACCACATCTCGGGCGTCGAGGGGGCGACCCGAGTGGTAAGTGACGCCGGGGCGGAGCCGGAAGGTCAAGGTGTCGCCCTTGAGTTCCCACGACTCGGCGAGCCCCGGGAGAGGTTGCAGCGTCTTGTGGTCGTACTCGATGAGTGTGTTGAAGACGGTGCGACAGATCGTCATATTCGGGTTGTTGTGGCTGAAGACCGTCGCGGGCTGGATGTCGGAACTCTGCGCGATCCCGAGGATTCCGCCGGCTGCGGGGCCGCCTTTACCCGTTCCCTTGCCCGATGCTTCGTGTAGGGCCGATCGACAGCCGGCGAGAGCCAGGGACGAAGCACCGAGTCCAAGGGCGCCAAGCATGGTGCGGCGGGATATCCCTTGTGTCGCAAGGACGCTCATCTGGGCTCCTGGAGGCTGACGGACCATACGGGGGTGACCGAGGAGTGGGTGGTGTCCAGGTCCGAGCCGATGCCGGGGCTGTCCGGAACGATGTAGTGACCGTGCCGAACGGGCTCACCGTTCGTCAGGACGTCACCACGCCATGGAACTTCGCCGAACGCGTACTCCAGGACACCGGGGACGACGGCGGCGACGTGCGCGCCGAAGGCCGTGGCGATCGGACCGCTCGGGTTGTGCAGGGATACGGACGCGCCGACCTCGAGGGCGGCGTGCGCGAGGGCCAGCGCCGCGTGGACACCACCGGCGTGCTTGACGTCGGGCATGACCACGTCGAGAAGGTCGGCGACGGCCTCGATCTGACCCCGGTCGGTGGCGAACTCGCCGCCGGCGAGCCGGACTTCGCCGGTGTATTTACGCAACCTGCGCAGCTCGTCCACGTGCTCGATGCCGACGGCGTCCTCAAGCCAGTCGAGTCGTAGCGCGAGCAGGTCGTCCAGGACGGGGAGTAGTTCGTCGAGCACGACACGTTCATGGCAGTCGACCATCAGGCCGGGGTCGGCGCCGACGGCCTGACGAACGGCCCGGACCCGACTCAGGCCCAGGTCGGGCAGTGGGCGATCGCCCGGCGTATCGAACGGAGCGAGTTTCACGCCGCCGAACCCGGCCGCCACCGCTTGGCCGGCCGTGGCGGCGACGTCGCGCGGCTCGCGGCCGCCGGGGGCGCGATTGATGTTGGCGTAGAGCGGGAGCGGTTCGGGACGGGTGCCGCCGAGCCATTTCCACAACGGCACGCCGGCGGCGCGGGCGGCGAGGTCGCACAGCGCCTGCTCGATGCCGCCCCACACGGTCGTGTGTAGAAAGCCGGAGCGGGCCCCGGCCCTTTGTCTTACGGCGGTGGAGTGCCCCCGAAGCGGTCCGGCTTCGGATAAGAGGTTGCGAACCCGGTGGGCGTCGCGATCCCGGGCGAAGTCGCCGACGACGTCTTCGGCCTGGAAGAACGGGGTCCATTCGTCGAGTGCGGCGACGACGTCGGCAAGCGGCCCGGCGTCGGAGCATTCGCCGTAGGCGGTGAGCCTGTCGGACGTGCGGAGGCGCAGGACGAGCCAGCTGGTCCGCTCGGAGACGGCGCAGTGATAGAGCGTCAGGTCAGTCACGTGTGAGCTTCGCGGGACGACGCCAAGAGGGTCGAGGTCGCGCGGCCCGCGCGGGACGGGCCGCCCTGTGACGGGGATGACGTGGGGTTGTGACGCGTCGTCGACGTGCTCATGCGACGTCCTCGACGTACGCGAACGGGTCACGCAGCACATCGGCGAGGAGCGGCGCCGCGGCGGATACGACAAGCGCGCCGACGCCGAGAGTGGTGACCTGAACGCGGCTCCCCACTCCACGTCCTTGATAGACCATGGACTCGGCTTCGGCACGCAGAACATCCAGATACGCGCCCTCGGTGACCATGGACCCCGCGAGGACGACGCGTTCCGGGTTGACGACGTCGATCACGGTGCCCACAGCTCGGCCGACGAGACGCGCTCGCGTGCGCAGCAGGCCGTCGGCGGTCTCGTCGCCCGCGTCGGCCAAGGCGGTGAGTGCGTCCAGGTCGTCGGCGGCGAGCCCGGCGTCCGCGGCGGCGGCGAGAACGGCGGCGTCGCTCGCGACCTGTTCCAAACAGCCGGTACGTCCGCAAGCGCAGCGCACGTGCGAGACGGCGTCGACGCGCAGGTGCGCTATGCGTCCGGCGGCCGAGTTCGGCCCGCGGTGGATGACTCGGTCGATGACGACGGCGGCGTCGACGACGTTGCCGACGAAGACGAGCACGAGGTCGTCGGCTTCGCGACCCGCCCCGTACCAGAGTTCGGCTTGCGCGGTGGCTCGCGTGTGCTGTTCCAAGCGAAACGGTCCGGGGAGCCGATCGGCGAGCATCGCGCGAAGCGGCACGTCGGTCCAGGCGAGCGGGCGGTGTGCGACGACGACGCCTTCGGTGCTGTCGACCCAACCACCGATGCTCGCGCTGCTGCCCAGAAGGCGACGGTCGGCCGCGTGCCGGGCCAGGAAGGCCGCCGCGCCCGCGGCGGCTTGGTCGACCAGTTCTCGAGGGGTGCGTCCGGTGTGGGTGAGTGCGGTTTGCGCGTGCACTCGGCCATCGAGGCCGACGAGGCCGAGCGTGGTGCGGAGCAGGCCGAAGTGGAGACCGAGAACGACCGGGCCGCCGGCGTCGATCCGGACGGGAATTCGTGGGCGGCCCAGGTCGGTCGGAGCCTGGGGAGCGAGGTCGCGCACGAGCCCCGCCGCGATCAGACTGGCGGTGAGTTTGGTGACGGAGGGCGCGGAGAGCCCGGTCTGTCGGGCTATCTCCGCACGGGACACGGGGCCGTGGGCCAAAATCGCGCGAAGAGTGGCGGACGCGTTACCGCGACGCATGTTCTCCGCACGGTGTCCGCCGGACACCAGGCCGGGCGGCCTGCTCGCGGTCGCGTCGATGTGTGTGCCGCCCATGTGCTTCACCTTTCATGCCTCGCTTCCTTGATAGACTTAGTTTCTGAAACTTAGTCAGCTGGATCCCGGACGACAAGTGATCGTTCGGTAAAGACTCGAAAACGCGCGCCGCTGCGAGCGGCACGTCGACGGAGGCACTCGGCCCCAACCGTCGACGGGGCGCGGTAGTCGCCGGGGACGCCGACCTCGTCGACCATCACGCCGTTGGCGAAGGTGGGGTACAGCTTGGGCAGGACGAGCACGGTGTTGCTGCTCGACACATGTACCGGATCCGGGGGCGGAGGCCGCGCCGGCGGTCCGCACGCCGACGACCTTGCCAGGCCCCAGGAAATCGACGGCGGCGGTGCGGTCTTCGCCGGCCCACTCGCCCAGCCGCACCTCGATTGCCTCGCCATCGTTCACCGAACCCGGCACCGAACCTCTCACCAACGCCGCCGTGCCGCCCGCTGCACGCACGGTTTCGACGTACCCTCGGGGCACTTCGAGGCGTCATTCGCGTTGGCGGTAGGCGACGGCCGCGGCGAACGCGGTCTCCCACGCGCCCCGCCCGCGCCTCGGCATCGGGGCGGCCCGCCGCGCCGTCGCCACCCACCGCCGCGTCACCGCCGCCCCCCGCCGCGCCGCCGCTGCGCCGGTTTCGGGTGTGATGCCGAGTTCTCGGAGTTGTTCGAGTTGTCCGGGGCGGAGCTTCGCCTGCGCGGCGGTCGTGGCGTGCCGCTGCGCCCATCGGCCGATGTCTTCGCCGTCCGCGATGTGTCCGGGGGCGAGTTTGTCGAGGGCCCCGCCGCAGCTCTGCTGGGTCAGGTTTTCTTGGGGGAGGCCGTGGCCGAGGGGCAGACACTGCCGTATCGAACGGCAAGTGAGGTCACGACAGTTGAGGAAAGAAGCGGGTACCGGCCTGCGCGCTCCGCCCCCTTGCATGTCCTGCGGACCGGCACCTTGAGGTCGTTCCTGGTTCAGGGAAGCAGCAGGAGTTTGCCGGTGGTTGCGCGGGACTCGATGTCGCGGTGGGCCTGGGCTGCGGCGTCGAGTGGGTAGCGGTGGCCGATTCCAGGGTCGAGGTTCTTGTTCCGCACCAGGTCGAAGAGGTCGGCGCTGTGACGCAGGAGTGCCTCGCGGGTGGGGATGTGGTCGCGGAAGACCGGATAGGAGATCTTGATGCTGCGGGGCAGCTCCCGCAGGTTGACCACAGGGGCCACGCCCAGGACGGCCCCGTAGTACAGCAGCAGTCCGTGCCTGCGAAGCACGCTCATGGACGCGCGGAAGGTGGTTTCGCCGCCGCCGTCGAAGACGACATGGACACCCTCGCCGCCGGTCAGGTCCAGCACCGGTTCCACGAACGCGGCGCCGGTGGACAGTACGACGTGGTCGGCGCCGGCCTGGCGGGCGGTGTCGGCCTTCTGCGCGCCGGACACGGTGCCGATGACGGTGCCGCCGCGGGTTTTGATGAGCTGGGTCAGTTTCTGCCCGAGGCCGCCGGCCGCGGCGTGCACCACGGCGGTCCGGCCGGGCTGGATGTCGGCGGCCTCGGTGACGAAGTGGTGGGCGGTGATGCCCTGCATCATCAGGCTCGCGGCCACGTCGTCGGGGATGTCGTCGGGCACCGGCACGGCGTCGGCCGCGGGCAGCACCATCTGCTCGGCGTAGGAACCGTAGGCGTACGCCCAGGCGACCCGGTCGCCGACGGCGAACTCGGTCACGTCGGGGCCCAGCGCGCTGACGCGACCGGCGCCCTCCACCCCGGGCACGAAGGGGAGTTCACCGGTGGCCGCGCCGAGCCGGCGGGCCCCGGTGTCCATGAAGTTCACCCCGGCCGCGGTGATGTCCACGCGGACCTCGCCCGGTCCTGGTTCGGGGATGGGGAGGTCGGAGAAGTGCAACTGCTCGGGTCCGCCGAGTTCTTCCACAACGATGGCGCGCATGTCAGGCACCCTTCCTCTTTCGGATGCCGCCTACTGTCCCTCGCATAAAATGGACCGGCAAGTCCAATCCTGGAGCCCTGGGAGGCACCCGTGACCATCGGCGTAGACGGAGCGGAGCGATTGACCCGCAAGGGCAGGGAGACCCGGCGGCGCATCGTCGAGGGCGCGGCCGAGGAGATCCGCGAGCGAGGTGCCGCCGACACGACCCTCGACGACATCCGCGCCCGCACCGCGACCAGCAAGAGCCAGATCTTCCACTACTTCCCCGGCGGGAAGGAGGAGCTGCTCCTCGCGGTGGCCGCCCGCGAGGCCGACCGCGTCCTGGAGGACCAGGAGCCCCACCTCTCCGACCTGCGCACATGGTCGGCCTGGCAGGACTGGCGCGACGCGGTGCTGCGGCGCTACGAGCGGCAGGGCGTCAACTGCCCGCTGGGAGTGCTGATCACCGAACTGGGCCGCTCCACCCCGGCCGCGCGGCAACTTACGGGCCGGTTGATCAGTACCTGGCAGGCGGCCCTGCGTGAGGGCGTCCTGGCCATGCAGGAGGCCGGAGAGATCGACCGCCGGCTGGACGCCGACCGGACGGCGGCCGCACTCGTCGCCGCGGTGCAGGGCGGGGTGACCATCCTGATGGCCACCGGCGGCATCGCCCACCTCGAAGCGGCTCTCGACACGACGCTGTCGCTGCTGCGGGCCGATGCTCCGGATCGGCAGTGACCCGACACGTGAGGGGTCTCTCATCCCTATACGCACTTTTTTGTCAGTACTTCCAGCGACAAGTCATGCCGTCGTACGGTGCGGCCATGACGACCAACGCAACGCGGCAGAACGGCGGACACTCTCTTGAGCAGCGCCTTCAGTACCTGGAGGACCGCATCGAGATCTAGGACCTGATGGTGCGTTACGGCCTCGGTCAGGACCTGCACCACGACGGCGACAACGACGTCCTGGAGCAGTGGGACTCGGTGTTCGCACCCGAGGCTCGCGTCGACTACTCGGTGGCCGGCGGCGCGCGGCTGAAGGACATCCCCTACAGGGACCTCGTCGAGGTGATGCGCGCACCCGACGGATCGATGAGCGGGCTGTTCAAGTGGCAGCATTTCCAGGGGTTTTCCACTGTCGACATCGATGGCGACCGCGCGGTCGCCCGTACCCAGCACCTGCACACGCACAAGGGCGACACCGACGGGCAGGGCTGGAATCTCATCCAGACGGGCTTCTTCGTCGACCGGTTGGAGCGGCGTTCGGAGGGATGGCGCATCGTCCACCGCACCTTGGAGATCATCTGGATGGACACCTTCGCCACGGTGTGACGGGGCGCGTCAGGTCGCCTCCCCAGCCCCGGAGGCGGCGCTGCACGACCGTTCCGCCCAGTCGTGCAGGGCGTAAAGTGCCGTTGCCAACTCCGCGCCGGCCGGGGTCAGTTCGTACTCCACATGGGGCGGCACCTCGTCGTAGACGATGCGGCGCACGACGCCGTCGCTCTCCAGCGCGCGCAGTTGCCGGACGAGCATCTTCTGCGTCACCTGCGGGATGGCCCGTTCGAGGTCGGAGAAGCGGCGCGGCCGGCGGACCAGCAGGTGATGGATGATCAGCAGTTTCCATCGGCCGCGCAGAATCCTCAGGGCGTGCTCGACCCGGCTGATGGAGCACGCCGAGGCTGGCGAATCGGCGGTGTGGGAGTCAGGGGGCATGGTGCTGGGAACCGTTCTCGGCAGAGGATTCGTATGAGGAGTGGCGAGTTGTGAGGGCGGCCACCAGCCGCCGGTTGGCCTCGTGGGGCGTCATGCCCCAGTCCTACTCGGTCTTGTGCAGGCGCAGGGAGACGACACCGTGCCAGGCCGACCACGGCAGGAGCGCCGCGGCGAACGAGGCCTGCGGATCGACACGGTGGGCGAGTTCCACGATGCGCCGCTGCAGGCGCGGGCCGTGATCGGCGCGGGTCGCCGGGAGTTGGTCATCGCTCTCGAACAGCAGTTGGTAGGCGCCGGGGTGCAGTAGACCGCGGACGGGGCGACGTGGCAGGCCCGCGCGATCGAGCGCAGGGACGGCACGGCGACGGGTTGCGGCTGCGCCGGCATCTCCACCGCGGCGGCGACGAGCTCGCCGCGCAGGTCGCGTCGGTCTGTGGCGTTGGCTGCTTCTCTGGATCTGCTCACCACTCCATTGGCGTGGAGGAGCCCATCGACGCCATCGTGCGGATCGGCTTCGACTCGCAGTCCGCGATGCGCGGGGCGCTCGCGACACCGGAGTACCAGCGGGCGCACGAGCTGCGCGGGGCCTATATGCGGGAGGCGTCCACCGGTATCCATTCGGCGGTCCCGGACCGGCAGGTGCAGCTGGTCCAGCCGGGACGCGTCCCGGCTACGCGGCGCCGGTGATCAGGTCCTGCGACAGGTCCCACAGGCGCCGCGCGCCCGCTGGGTCGACGGCGTAGCGGGCCACGCCGTGCAGGGTGCCGGAGCGGCGGTCGACGATCTCGGTCTCGTTGCAGTCGACGAAGTAGCGGCCGCCTACGCCTTCGAGCAGAGGCGAGGTGGCCAGGAGCGCGGACGTGGCGGCGCCCTGTTCGACGGTCTTGATCAGCTCGGCGGGCACGCGGCCGCTGCCCCGGCCGCCGGTGTGCCGCTGCAGGTTCGTGTAGATGGCGCCCGGCATCAGGGCATTGGCGGTGATGTTGTCGTCGGCCCAGCGGCGGGTCGCCTCGACCGCGAACAGGACGTTGGCCGTCTTGGACTGTCCGTAGGCGAGCCACGGGTCGTATGGGCGGAAGGCGAAGTCGATGTCGTCCCACACGACCGGCGAATGCTGGTGGCCGGTGGAACTCACCACGACGATGCGGGCGTTGCCGTCGGCGGCCAGCGCTCCGTGCAATCCGGTGGCCAGGGCGAAGTGGCCGAGGTGGTTGGTGGCGAACTGCCATTCCCAGCCCTGCTCGGTGTATTGCTCGGGGCAGGCCATGACGCCCGCGTTGTTCACCAGGACGTGCAGCGGGCCCTGCCAGGCGGCGGTGAAGGCCGTGATGGACGCGGGGTCGGTCAGGTCCAGGCGCGCGGCCTGCACGTCCTGGTTGCCGGTCGATCCGGTGATGTCCTCGGCGACGCGTTCGCCCGCCGCCACGTCCCGCACGGCGAGGGTGACGGCCGCACCCGTGGCCGCCAGGGCGCGGGCCGTCTCCGCCCCGATGCCGGAGGAGGCACCGGTGACGACCGCGCGGCGGCCGAAGAGATCGATTCCTGACACGACCTCGCCTGCGGTGCTGGCGAAACCGAACGGAGTGGTGAGGGCACTCATGAGGGGACTCCTTGCTGAAAGGCCGGATGTTGAAGCGGCCACGGGTGCCGCGGACGCGCGGCGGCCGGTCGGTGAGGTCGGGTGCGCTCAGGGGACGAGCATCGCGTCCTGCTCGACCGGAGGCGTGCCGTCGTGCCAGGGCAGGACCTGGCCGAAGCGCACCAGTTCGCCGTAGAGCGTGGGGTCGACGTGCTCGGCGAAGACCAGATCGAGGACGGCCTCGGCGGCCCGGGCGGGCGACTGCGCCTGGCCGTAGTCGCTGAACCACGGGCGTGACGTCGCCGTGTCGACCATGCCGGGGCAGACGGCGGCGACGAGCGTGTCATCGGCCAGGTCACGGGCGCGGCGTTCGGCGGCGACGGCGCGCACGGCGGCGACCTGGGCCACCTTCGAGGGCACGTTCAGCCATAGCGGCCAGCCGGCCTCCTGCGCGGTCTTGTTGTGGATGGCGCTGCGCCACGACTCCACGGCGTACTCGACCTGGTCCAGGCTCGCGTCGTCGAACAGGTGGTGCAGCCGACCGTCGAGGTGGCCGAGCGTCCCCAGGCTGCTGGCCACGACGAGCATGCGCCCACCGGGACGCAGCACCGGTCCGAAGGAGCGCAGCATCGCGTGCGTGGCGGTGTTGGAGACGTCGATGAACTCATCGGCCCGCTCCGACTGCGACTCCCCGGGGAGCAGCCGGGCGACCGCATTCGAGATGACGACGTCCACCCCTCCGTGGCGAACCCGCAGGTCCTCGGCGAGAGAGGTGATGGCGTCGGAGTCCGTGACGTCCAGGACCCGGCCCTCGACCCGGGCACGGGCGGCGGACAACCGGCCCACTTCCCGGGCGGCGTCCGCCACACGCTGTTGACTGCGACCGGTGAGCAGGACCAGGTCCCGCGGATCCATGCGGGCCGCCAGCCCCTCGGCGAAGGCCCGGCCGAGCCCCTGGTTGGCGCCCGTGACGAGGGCGATGCGTGAAGTGGTCATGCGTCCACGCTAGGAACCCGTCATCCATGAGTCCAACGAAAGTTTGGAACAGCTAGCATGCGTAAACATCATGGACTTCACTGATGTGTCACTGACTGCGTTGCGCGTCCTGCGGGCCGTGGCCGAACAGGGAACCTTCACCGCTGCCGCGGCATCGCTCGGTTACACCCAGTCCGCGGTCTCCCGGCAGATCGCCGCCATCGAGCGCGCGGCAGGCGCCGAGCTGCTGGAACGGCGGCGCGACGGGGCTCGGCTCACGCCCGCCGGCCGCGTCGTCATGCGCCGCGCGACGGTCGTGCTCGACGAGATCGCCGCGGCCGCCAGGGAACTGTCGGGCCTGCCGGAGCAGACCGGAACGGTGCGTCTGGGCTGGGTGCCCAGCGCCGGTGCCGTGCTGGTGCCCCGAGCCCTTGCCGCACTGCGTGAGAGCGACCCCGGGCTCGAAGTCGTCGGCCGCGAGGGCGGCACCCCGGCACTGGTGCGCGCCCTGCGGGCGGGCAGCCTGGATCTGGCCCTGCTCGCCTCGGCGCCACCGTTCCGCGCGCCGGACACCGAGTCGCCCCCACTGGCACTGCAGACACTCACCGAACGCCCCCTGTGTCTCGCGGTGCCCGCCACGCACCCCCTCGCCCGCGGCACATACGTGGACGTGACCGATCTGCGGGGGCAGCGCTGGATCGCCGGGTCCTCATCAGGGGAGGACCGCTTGATGGGCGTGTGGCCCGGCCTGGACGAGCGCCCGGAGATCGTCCACACCGCCCGCGACTGGCTGGCCAAACTCCACCTCGTCGCCGCAGGGTGCGGACTGACCACCCTCCCCGCCTCGCTCGTCTCCGCCGCGCCTCCAGGAGTGCGGGTCCTCCCCGTCCGGGGCGGCCCGCAAGAACAGCGGCGCCTGCTCCTGGCCCGCCTGCCCGCCCCGCCGGCCCAGGCCGTGACGCGTGTGGCCGCTGTCCTCCGCGCGACCGTGCTCGACGTCAACGTGCCCCATCCCTCCGCATGAGCGCGGTGTCGCGCCGCCCCGGACCCGCACCTGCTCATGGCGTCTCGATCAGCTCCAGCAGATTCCCCTCCGGGTCGGCGACGTACGCGTAGCGCATGCCTTCACTGGCGCCGGGCGCAGGGTGCGACACCGCAGCGGCGCCGCAGTCCTGCGTCAGGCGGGCGAACGCGCCGTCGAGATCGGGGACTTGAAGAGCCAGGTGGGTGAAGGTCTGCACGGCGGTGGCGGCGAAAGCGTCGGTGTGCGAGACGGGACGCGAGCCGGACCGCTCGACGAACTCCACCCGCAGGCCCGCCGTATCACTCAGAACGACGGTACGGACTCCCACCTCGGGCATCTCCAGACGCTCTTCCAGCTGCGTGAGTCCGAACGCGTCGGCGTACCAGGCTTCCTGCACGGCAAGGTCCGCGACCGAGAGGCTGATGTGGTGAAAACGGGCAACGGACCTCCCGTGGTTAATGTCATTTACCTGGTAAGCGATGTTAACCTACCGGCATGGCCCCTCCCGCTTCTCGACGTCCCGTCGGCCACCATCACGGCGACCTGCGCAACTCCCTCCTGCGGGCATCATTGGAGCTCGTCGGCGAGCGAGGTCCGCACGGCTTCACCCTGGCCGAAGCGA
This sequence comes from Embleya sp. NPDC055664, assembly GCF_053618075.1. NCBI lineage: Bacteria > Bacillati > Actinomycetota > Actinomycetes > Kitasatosporales > Streptomycetaceae > Embleya > Embleya sp. NPDC055664. The sequence continues at coordinate 7,091 of NZ_JBSHGZ010000041.1, read as the reverse complement.
GCCGCCGGGCCGGAGTGAGCGTCGCGGCGCCGTACAAGCACTTCACCGACCGGGACGCGCTGCTGGCGGAAGTCGCCACACAGGGCTACCGCGAGCAGCGGAATCGCTTCGCCGCGGCCGTGAACGGTATCGAGGACCCCGCTGAACAACTGGCGTCTTTCGCGGCGGCGTACGTCAGATTCGCCGCCGAGGAACCTGCTCTGTTCGATGTGTCCTTCAATGCGGGACTCGACAAGTCCAGGTTCGCCGAACTGGCCACGGCGGGCGACGAGGTGGCCCGCCTCCTTCTGCCGGTGGCCCGACAACTCGCCTCCAACCCGGACGCTGCGTTCGACCTGCTGCTCAGGATCGCCGCTGCCGCGCACGGCCTGGCGGTTTTCCTGCGGTTGGGCTTGTTCGGTGTGGGAGACGCGGTCCTCTCGGACACCGAGGAGAAGGCCGCCCGCACGGCGCGGGCAATCACGCGACAGGACGCCGGCTCATGATCACCTGAGTGGTGAACCCTGGCGCGCAGCCCCGGGCCCGAGAAGGGCCACGTTCGTGAGACTGATCCGCTGGGACGCGGAGTAGGACACAACCTGAAGCCGCAGGTCACAGCATCGCCAAGAGACACGGCCGTTGAGATCCCACACGCATGCGTAAGGTCTCGCGGTTCGTGGCGGGGTCTCGTGGATCTTGGCGGTTCGCGAGAACTCGTCGGTTCGCGAGCCACATCGGCCGGCGTGGCCAACGAGATGCCGACGGCATACGTGGGCCCGGCGAACCATGGTGGACGCTGATGTCCGCGACTCCGCATGCCTCACCAACCCCGAAACCGGCCGTGTCGAGTTTTCGTATGAACCGCCGCTGTTCCGGATCCGGAGGATTCGGACTCGCCGCAGCGAGCGAACGCGGCCCCCAACTCCTGCCTGGTCCACGGGGCATCGGATCATGCCGTCTCGGGCAAACCGCGCGACCGTGGCGCCTGGTGGCCGTAGGGTGCCCGCGTGGCGGTCGTCTTCTTCGACTCGAACATCCTCTACGCGGACATCGACAGCGATCGGTACGATGTGATCCGCGCGATCGCTCGAACCGAACACCGCGTGTGCGTCCCCGCAGTGGTGCGGGACGAGCTGGTCGCCAGGAAGGTGATCGCGTACCGGGCCGCGCACACCGCACTCTCGGCGGCCTGTGGGTGCCGAAAACTCGTCCGTGCAGGTGAGAGCCCTGTAAGGGCTGCTGTCGGGCGGTGTCGTCGGCCCGTGTCACGGGCATGATCACGACTGCGGCAGCATGATCGTCCATGCTTCTGCCTCTGGCCTATTTCGCCGTCACGAACGCGTTCGCCGCGCTGCGGCTGCTCCCGATGAGCGACCGCGACAAGGACGTCGAGATCCTCGCGCTCTGCCACCAGTTGACCGTCCTCGAGCGACAGCTCGGGGGCACACGGCCGCGGTTCAACGCGCCGGACCGAGCCTGGCTCGCGGCACTGCTCCACCCGCTGCCCCGCGCGGCGCTGCGCCGGGTGCGGTTGACCGTCCGTCCGGACACGGTCCTGCGCCGGCACCGCGACCTGGTGCGCCGCCCCGCGGCCGCATCCCTCCCCAAACGCCCCGGGCGGCCGCCGACCGTCCGCTCGATTCGGCTTCCGGTACTCCGGCTCGCGCGCGAGAATCCGTCGTGGGCTACCGCCGTATCCACGGTGAACTCGCGCTGCTCGGGATCCGCGTCGCTGCCTCCACCGTCTGGGAGATCCTCCGTGCCGAGGACTTCGACCCCGCACCCGGGCGCGGCGCCGGCACCTGGGCCGACTTCCTGCGCTCCCAGGCCAACGCGATCCTGGCCTGCGACTTCATCGAGACCGTCACCCTGACCGGGCAGCGCCAGTACATCCTCGCCGTCATCGAACACGCCACCCGCCGCATCCGCATCCTCGGCGCCACACCGCACCCCACCGCCGCCTGGGTCACCCAGGCCACCCGCAATCTGGTCATGGACCTCGACGAAGCAGGCGCCCAGGCCGCGTTCCTCATCCGAGACCGGGACGGCAAGTTCCCGGCCCTGTTCGACGACGTTCTCGCCGACGCCGGCATCCGCACCGTGCTCACCGCCGTGCGCGCACCGAGGATGAACGCGGGCATGGAACGCTGGGTCCGCACCTGCCGGCATGAACTCCTCGACCGGACGCTCATATGGAACCAACGGCATCTGCTCCAGGTGCTACGCGAGTTCGAACAGCATTACAACCGGCATCGGCCGCACCGAACGCTCCAGCAGGCGGCGCCACTACGGGCGTTGCCCGAGCCGATCACCGATCCGGGTCGGATCGCGCACCTCGCCATACGCCGACACGACCGGCTCGGCGGAACCCTCCACAAATACCGACATGCCGCGTGACCTGCGCGGATGGAATATTCGGCACCTACAGCTTGGGCGGAGTCCTAGCTGATGAGCAGATGGATTTTCCGGAAAAGCTTCGGTAAGTGTAGTTTTATGCCGTAATTCTCCGTGCGTGAGTAAATAGGTCGTGTCCGACCCCGCGGCCCGTGGCGCACCCTGACCACTGTGGAGCCGGCCACCGCCGAATGGATCGACTGGTACAACCACACCCGCCTCCAGGGTGAGATCGGCCACGTCCCACCCGCCGAATACGAAGCCGGGCTCTACCAAAGACAGCCAAAGCGGCAGGTTATCGCCACAAACACGAGTCTCTGACGAACCCGGAGCGATTTACCCCGCCCGCCCTCACCCCCCGCCCTCATCCACCCCCACCACACACGCATCCAAAAGCGGCCCCAGTTCCCGGGCCACCGTCGTGAGTGCCCGCACATCCCGCTCCGCCCTCGCGATCAGGATGGCGCCCTCCAGCGCGCTGATCGTCAGCGTCGCCAGAGCCTCCGTGCGAGCGCCGGGTACGCCCATGTCGGCGAGCGCCGCGGCCACCGGTCGGTTCCAGCGGGCGAACGCCGCGGCCACCGCCGTCCGGGTGGAGTCGGCCGTCTGCGAGCAGTCCACCGTCGCGGCGACCAACGGGCAGCCGCCCGTGAAGCCCGCCGTCTCGAACTCGTCGACCCACTGCCCGACCATGGCGGCGAAGAGCAGACTCGGCAGCGGCTCGGGGATCTCCGCCAGGAAGCGGGCGATCCGCCTCTCGGCGTAGCGCCCGGCCCAGGCCACGGCCTCGTTGACCAACTGCTCCTTGCCGCCCGGGAAGTAGTGCCGGAGCGACCCGCGCGGCGCGTGCGCATGCTCGACCACGTCCCGGACGCCCGTTCCGGTCACACCGTCGCGCCGGATGAGTTGGGCCGCGCTGAACACGATCCGCTCACGCGGTCCCCGCTCCGCCATGCCAACCTCCCCTCGCCCACGTACCGCAGACGATCATCGCATTCTCCCGATACTATGACACTCGTCATAGAAGACGAGGTCAGCGGCCAGGGACGATGGTGGTTGAACATGGTGGACGTCGGTTTCATCGGTCTCGGCTTCATGGGACAACCCATGGCGCTCAACCTGGCCCGAGCCGGAACACCGCTCGTGGTCTGGAACCGCACCGTCGCCAAGACCGAGCCGCTGCGCGCGGCCGGCGCCGAGGTGGCGGCGCGTCCCGACGAAGTCTTCGAACGGGCGCGGCTTGTGATCCTCATGCTGGCCGACGAGGCCGCCATCGACGCCGTCCTGGGCCGCGACACCCCCGCCTTCCACAAGCGGGTGAGCGCACACACGATCGTCCACATGGGGACGACCTCACCCGACTACTCGCGCGGCCTCGAAGCCGACATCCGCGCGGCCGGCGGCGGTTATGTCGAGGCGCCGGTCTCCGGTTCGCGCGTGCCCGCCGAGGCCGGGCAACTCGTGGCCATGACGGCCGGAGATCCCGACGCCGTCGAGGCGCTGCGCCCGCTGCTGGCGCCGGTGTGTCGGGAGGTCTTCACGTGCGGGCCCGTCCCGAACGCGCTGGTCATGAAGCTCTCGGTCAACCTCTTCCTGATCACCATGGTCACCGGCTTCACCGAGGCGTTCCACTTCGCCGACCGGCACGGGCTCGACCGGCGGCAGTTCCTGGACGTGCTCGACGCCGGTCCGATGGCCAGCGCCGTGTCCCGGATGAAGGCGCCCAAGCTGCTCGCCCGCGACTTCGCCGCGCAGGCCGCGGCCCTGGACGTGCTCATGAACAACCGACTGATCGCCGAGGCCGCCGCGAAGGCCGACGTCGCCTCGCCCCTGCTCGACGTCTGTCACGCGCTGTTCGCCGAGACCGTCGCCCTGGGACACGGGGCGAGCGACATGGTCGCCGTGCTCCGCGCCATCGAGGCTCGAACCGACGGTGTCGAGGCGTGAGGCCCCGGACCGACTCGCTCGGACCCTGCGCGCGGCGGCGGGCGAGCGCTTCGTCCGGGACGAGTTGGCCGCGCGAGTCTCCGAGGCGCTCCATCCGTGGGTGGCCCACGACGGGTTGCGGCTGTCCGGGATGAACCCCGTCACCGGGGCCGTCTCGTTCGGATTCCTGCACGGCCTGGGTCCCGATCTGGCACGGGCGCAACTGTTCGACTCCTACCTGGGGGCGGACCCGTTCAGTCCGGTCGACATCGCCAGGTTGCCGGAACCGGTGGGGCTGCTCGGTGGCAACGACCGTTCCACGCCGGGGCATCGACGCGCGCTGGAGACCCTGACGGCGCACGGAGCCGGCAGCGAGGCGCGCCTGCTGCTGCGGGACGGCCGAGGCATGTGGGGCCTGTTGGCCCTGCTGCGCAGCGCGGGTGGCACGGCGTTCGACCACGACGACGCGCGGCGACTGACCCTGATCGCCCCGTCGATGATCGCCCTGTTGCGCGGGTACGCGAGTGCCGAACTGCCGCGTGCGGGCGACGCGTACCTGCCCGCGGGGATCGTCGTCGTCGGCCCCGACGATCGCGTGCGTTCGGTCACGGCCGAGGGGCGGGCGTGGCTCCGGGAGATCTCCCCCGCACGCGGCCTGGCCCCGGAGTGGATGCCCGACGTGTCGATGCGCGAGATCGCCCTGGCCGCGCGGCGCCACGCGATCGACCCGACCGCGCCCCGCCCGGTGGCGTACAGTCCCGCCGCGTTCCTCGGACGCCGCGTCGCCGTGCACGCCCAGCCCCTGAACCCGGACGGCACGGGCGACGTCGCCGTGCTCCTCCAGGACGCCTGCGGCACCCGCGTCCTGCCCGAGTTCGCGGCCTGGCACGGTCTCACCGCCCGCGAGGGCCAGGTCGTCCGCCAGCTGCACTCGGGCGCGGCCCCCAAGCAGATCGCCCGCGCGCTCGACGTATCGGTGCACACCGTCAACACCCATCTGAAGGCGGTGTTTCGCAAAATCGGCGTCAGCGGTCGCGACGAGTTGCGCGCCATTCTCGGACACTGACCGCGCCCGCGCCCTCCCCAGGTTTGGGGATGTCGAGCCCCGGGCGAGTCGATCGAGCATCGAGTCGACGGTCGCGTCATTCGACCGCTGAGAAGCGGACACGGGAAACGAGGAAAACCACATGACGACATCCACGAAGACGATGCGCTGGTCGACCGTCGGCGTCGCGCTGGCCGCGCTCCTGATCACCGGCACCGGAACGGCCCATGCCGGGTTACGGCAGTACCAGGACGGGTTCGAGTCGAACCCGTCCGGCAAGTGGATCAGGGAGACCGTCGGAAACGCGGCGACCGGCTTCGACTTCGGTCTGAACAACGCGCGTTCCGGCAGCAACAACGGATGGCTCAACGCGGGAACCCAGGGGTTCGCCGCCGAGGGCATCTGGGTGTCCACGGGGGACGCCGGGGCGAGCGACTGCGCGGCCCAGGTGTTCGCGAATCCGCTCAACGACCGCAGCCGGGAGATCACCGTCGGGGTGTGGGACTCGTCCGGCAATCTGATCGACAACATCACCCGGAATCTGAGCTTCACGGGGTATCAGCGCGTCCAGTCCAACCCGTTCCGGCTCTACGGTTATCAGTCGGTCTTCGTCCGGTTCACCGTGAGCGACAGCGGCCGAGGATACGACGGCGAATGGGTGCGCCTCGACGACTTCACCCTGACCTGTACCTGGTAGCCGACCGGACATCGCACGTAAAGACCGAAAGGGGGAGATTCATCGTGTCGTTCATTCGATCGACCCGCACCGCGATAGCCGCAGTGGCCCTGGCCGTCACCGTCGCCGCCGGCGGCGTCGCCTCGGCCGGCACCGCGCCGGCGCCGACGCCGGCGCACAAGACCGGGAAGCCGCTGCCCGCACCCACGACGAGCACGGCGGGGAGCAACGCCATCGGCGGGTACCAGATCGTCACCGGCACAGGCACGGTGCCGCGCGGCACCAGCAATCCTGCCTCGGCCACGTGTCCGGCGGGCACGTACGCCTTCGGTGGCGGCGCCTACGGGTTCCTCAACCGCATGCTGCTCACCGACTCGACGCCCGCGCCGGACGGCTCCGGCTGGAACGTGTGGGTTCGCTTCGACACCGAACCCGGCGGCAGCGACGGGGGCTTCACCGTCTACGCCGTCTGCGCGAACGGCCTGAACCGGCATCAAGTCACCGGCGCCCCGGTCCGGGTCGACACGGGGTCCAGTCAGTACGCGTTCTCCCCGCAGTGCCCGGCAGGGATGGTCATCCTCGGTGGGGGCGTGTCGTACTCCACCGTGGGTCCCATCGCGATCAGGGCTTCGGAGCCGCACAACAGCCGGGACCCCGACAGCCATGTCGATCAGTGGGACCGATGGATGGCCAACGTCACCAATCTCTCCCCGTCGAACTCCTTCAACGCCCAGGCGTCCGGCGTCTGCGGCAGCGGCTTCGAGAGGTTCGAGGTCGTGCAGGGCCCGTTCGTGGACATCGAGCCGGGTGTGTACCGGTCGATCGCCGTCTCGTGCCCGCCGGGCATGTCGGTGCTGAGCGGTGGAGGCTTCGAGAGCGGCGGGCTCTTCGACTCCGGCGAGTCGACGATCGCCGATTCCTACCCCACGAGCGGTTCGACCTGGGTGGTCGGCTTCGAGAACAGCTACAGTCCGCAAACCCGACACGGCACCGCTCAGGCCGTCTGTGTGAAGTGACCTCGACCGACGAGTAGCGGGCACCGGGGCGACCGGGGCGCGGTCAGCCGCGCCC
>NZ_JBSHGZ010000040.1:0-103890 GCF_053618075.1 Embleya sp. NPDC055664 | reverse complement strand
AGCTACCTCGCCGCCCTCCATCTTCGCGCCGCGATGATCTGGCTCAACGCCCTCACCCACACCACTCATTGATCACGACTGGATACGCGGCCTAGTCGGCGAACGAACCGGCTCCGCCCGCGCGGGCGGGCGGAGCCGGCAATTCTTGGCGGCCGGCGTCCACCTTTGCGGACGTCGGTTCGCCATCTCCGCGCTCGTCGTCGCCGACACGGGACTCGTCCTCGGGCGCGTCGTGGTCGAACGCGCGGTTGATCACCTGGTACATCACGAAGTCCTGCCAGCGTCCGGCGATCCTGAGGTATTCGGGCGCCAGGCCGTACCGCGTGAAGCCGTTGCGTTCCAGCACCCGCTGCGACCCGACGTTGTCCGTCAGCGTCTCCGCCTGCACCCGGTGCAGCCGCAGGTCGTCGAAGGCGACCCGCACCGTCTCGCGCACCGCGGCCGTGGCGAGGCCGCGGCCGTTGGCGTGCGCGCTCACCCAATAGCCCATGGCGCACGACTGCAGCGCCCCGCGCACGATGCCGTTCAGCGTCATCCGGCCGACCACGTCCCCGGCCTCGTCCACGATCACGCGCAGGTGCACCCGGCCGGCCGACGCCTCGGCCAACGCCTCGCGGATCTGCGCCGCCTGCGTGTCCAGGGTGAAGAAGTCGTCGGCGCGCAGCGGCTCCCAGGGGGCCAGGAACTCGCGGTTCCGGACCACCAACTCGGTCAGCGCGGGTACGTCGTCCATGGTCAGCCGCCGGGTCACAAGCACGAGCCGAGCATGCCACGAACCCTGCCACCGGCCGCGACCGGGGCATCGGGCGCGGCGACGGTCAGGTCGGGTACGTGAGCGAGCCGGCGTGGAGCCGGTGTTCCCAGCCTCGGTCGGTGCGGGCGAGTTCGCGGAAACCGGCGGCGGTCAGCCGGGTGATCCACGTGGTGTCGGCGGCGGATTCGTAGTCGAGCACGCGCTCCGTGCCGGCGAGGTGCAGCCATTCGGCCGCGTGGGCGAGCAGGTGGCCGGTCAGGTCGTCCGCGTCGGTGTCGGGTGCGACGTGCAGGTTGCCGATGTCGGCCAGGCCGCCGCCTCGGGCGCGGCGTTCGGGTCGGTCGAGCATGGTGTCGACCTCGATGTAGCCGAGTTCGCGGTCGCCGTGACGGGCGGTCAGCCGGGTACCGCACTCGCCGACGGATCGACTCACGACGAAACGTTGCGCCGAGGGGTCGGCGGGCGCTCGGCGGAGATCGGCGACCTCAGCGATCAGGACGACCTCGGTGTCGCCCGTGTGGTGGAACCCGGCACGCTCGAAGACGGCCCGAACGTGCGGCCACGGTCGCGGCAGGCCGTACACGCCGGGCGCCGGCAGCGCGCCGTCCGCGTACCGCGCCCGCACGCCCCAGCGGGCCGACTGCGCCAGGCACGCCTGCATCAGCAGGTCGGCGGCCCGCTCGGCGTCGGGCCGCAAGGAGGCGGCCGGCCGGCAGACGAACCAGTCGACCACACTCGCGTCCCGGTAGTCGGTGCCGACCTCGGCATCGTCGCGATAGCGCAGCAGGTGCGCCGCGGCCACCACGCACCGGTGGTGTTCGGCCACCAACGTGACCCGTTCCGCGACCCACGGATCGGTGACGAACTCGCCGGGCCGCCGGGTCAGGCAGTCGAGCACTGTGTTCACGGACACGGAGACACCGGGGACCACGGCGGCGACGTGGGCGTTGACGAGGTCGGTGAGTTGGTCGCGGTCGTCGCGACGAAACAGGCGCACCGTGGGAGCGGACGAAGGCATGCGGAGGACTCCGTTGAAGATCCGACAGAGAAGCCGCCATGCGATGCGGTACCCGGCCGACGATACCCCAGACTCGGACCGAACCGGCCGACCACGCCTCGTTCCACCGGGCTCAGCGCGGTTCGTCGCCCTCGATGACGATGCGGTGCATGACGCGCGGGCCCCGGTAGTCGTACACCGCGTAGTGCTGGGTGCTGCGGTTGTCCCACAGCGCGATGTCGCCCGGCCGCCACGCGAACCGCACCTGGAAGTCGGGCCGGGTCACGTGCTCGAAGAGGTGGGGCAGCAGCAACTCGTTCTCGCGTTCGTCGAGTTCGACGATCCGGGTGGTGAAGATGCGGTTCACGTACAGGCATCGGCGACCGGTCACCGGATGTGTGCGCACCACGGGATGCACGACCGGCGGCAGCGCCCGCGGGTCGCCGCCGCGGTGCGAGCGCGACTTGGTGACGTCGTGCTCCGCCGTGAGGCCGTCCAGCAGCGCGCGCATCGGCGCGGAGAGGGCGGTGTACGCGCTCTCCATGTCGGCCCACAGCGTGTCGCCGCCGAGCGGCGGCAGCGACACCGCGCGCAACATCGTGCCCATCGGCGGGCGGGCCAGGAACGTCGCGTCGCTGTGCCAGATGTCGGCGTTGGAGACCTTGGGCCCGTCGCCGTCGGTGGCCAACACCATGACCTCCGGCAGGTCGGCCTCGGGCGGCTCGCCGAACGGAAAGCGCTGGAGCGCCCCGAATCCGGCCGCGAAGTCGCGCTGGCGGCGCGCGGAGATGTCCTGGTCGCGGAAGAACAGCACCTGGTGGGTGTGCAGCGCGTCGGCGAGGCCGGCGTAGGCGTCCGCGCCGAGATCGCGGTTCAGGTCGATCCCGGCGATCTCGGCGCCGATGGCGGGTGTCAGGGGGCGGACGTCGAACACGGGTACTCCAAGGTCTTGTTTGTTCGATGCGATCGATGCGATCGATGCGATCGATGCGATCGAGCCTTGTGAGACAGACTGTCTTAATCAATCGACTGAGACGGAATGTCTTACACTCCTCCCGTGGATGTCAAGACCCGAACCCGCGCACGCATCCTGGACGCCGCCGAGCGCCTGTTCGCCGAGCGCGGCATCGCCGCCGTGTCGCTGCGCGAGATCGGCGCCGCGGCGGGACAGCGCAACAACTCCGCCGTGCAGTACCACTTCGGCACCCGCGAGGCACTGGTCCGCGCGCTGTACGAGGACCGCCTCGCGCCGCTCAACCTGCGCCGCCTCGACCTGCTCGCCGCCCTCCCCGACGAGCGCCGCAACGACCTCGCGGCGCTCGTCGACATCCACCTGCGACCGCTCGCCGAGGCCATGCGCGACGGTGCGCGCGAGAGCCACTACGCCCGGTTCGTGCATCGCTTCACGCTCGAAGGCGAGGTGCTGTCCCCGCCGCTGGGTTCCGACGTCGCCGGCGGCGTGCGCGCCGTCACCGCGCTGATCGAGGACACCCTCACCGCCGCCGAGCCGGACACCCCACCCGCCGTACACGCGACCCGGCTGCGGCTGATGTTGCTCCTGGTCACCGCGACCCTCGCCGACAGCGAACGCCGCCTCGATCAGGGCGCCGAACTCCCCCTGCCCTTCGAGGACTTGCTGACCGAACTCGCCGACGCGGCGGTGGGCGTACTGGATCCCACGGGAGCCGTGCGCCGATGCTGATTCCGCGGGGCGGCCGGACACACCGCGCGCCGTGCCGTCGCCGAGGACACCGCGATTCCTCTCCTGTGGCCTGTGACATCCGGATCAGATCACCCAGCTGCGCGGCGGACGAGAACGACGTGATCCGCGAACCGTGGTGGCGCGACTGACAGGTGCGGCGCGCCTCGCGAACCACACCGGTACCGTCGAGCCCATGATCGTATGGCTCAACGGCACGCACGGCGCCGGCAAGACGACGACCAGTGCGCTCCTGCAACCACTGCTCCCGAATTCACGGGTGTTCGACGCCGAGAAGGTCGGCGAGACGCTCATGGACATCAAGCCCGGGCTGCCGGCAACGGACAACTTCCAACACTGGCCGCCGTGGCGCGAGTTGGTCGTCGAGACCGCCCACCGCGTACTCGACTACACCGGCGGCACCCTGGTCGTGCCGATGACCGTCCTGGTCGAGCGGTACTGGCGCGAGATCAGCACGGGCCTGGCCCGACACGCCGTCCCGATACGGCACTTCGTCCTCCACGCCGACCAGGACACCCTGCGCCGGCGCATCGAGGGCGACACCCTCCTGGGCCCCTCCCCCTTCCGTTTCAAGTACCTGGAGCCCTACGCCGAGGCGGCCCGCACCTGGCTGCACGCCGAGGCCGAGGTCGTCGACACCACCCACCTCACCCCTACCGCGGCGGCGCTACAGATCGCCGAGGCCGTCGGCCGCGGGGCCGAGGTCGCCGGTGAGGGCGGTTCGGGTGATCGGCGGGCGACCCCACAGGGCGAGGAGTTCGTCGGCCAGGGCCGCGACGGGTAGTGGGTCGTCGTCGTGGCTCGCCTTGATCGAGGCCGCCTGCAGACCGCGCGGGACGACTCCCGCGTCGAGGAGGACACGCCAGTCCCGCGGCGCGAGTTCGAGGTATTCCAGCCCGGTGAGCCCGGCGATCTCCCGTGGGTCGGCGATCGTGTCGGGGTAGGCGGTGAGGGTCCGCAGCCGCGGCAGGCCGATCAGCGGTGCGAGGCTGAGCGGCGGGTCGTTCCACACACCGATGGACACGACTTCCAGCCCGGGATGGGCGGCGGCCTCCAGGCTGCGCACGCTCGACGCGTTGACCCATGCCACCGCCGGTGACTCCCGCCCCGCTCCGCGCAGCCCGGATTCCGCCCGCCGGCGTCGGTCGAGCATCATGTCGGTGAGGGAGTCGGCAACGAGCCCGGCGCCCACGCTCTCCTCGTGGGAGAGGATGATGACCTGCCCGGTGTGGCCGCGGGGACCGGGGGTCAGATCGACGGCCAACCGGTCGCCGCCGCCGTTGTCCCCGAAAACGATCCAGCCCGGGGAACCGACCAGCCCCTGTACGGCGGCGTCGGGCCGGAGGTCGATCGCGTCCATCGCCGCGAACCGCCAGAGGAAGTAGCGGGTTGCCGCCTCGGCGACATACAGGTCCGCCAGGCCGAAGAGTTCGCAGCGGACGGCCTCGGACTGGCGCCGCGCCGCTTCGTCGTCGTCCTGCCAATCCTCCCAATGCGACCGCGTCACCCGATAGAGCGCTTTGAGTTCGTCGGGCAGGGCGATGCCCAGGCGCGTCTCGGCGGCGGCGATCTCGGCCTCGGTGGCGCCGACCGCGTCGGGCAGTCGTTCGCGAAGTGTGCGCTCCAGCAGTTCGGGGTCCGCCGACGGTGCCGGCCGCGCCCCCGGCACCGCATCGGGCAGGCGGTGCCAGGGCTGCGGCAGCGAGCCCTCGACCAGGACGAGCGCTCCCGGATGCGGTCCGACGCCGGACTCCACGGCCGGGCCGTACTCGAGTATGTGCAGCAGCGCCCGTCCCGCCGGATCGACCTCCACGGTGAACGAAACGGTGTCGATGCCGTCCTCTGCCAGAGCATCGCGCACCCGCCCCACGGCGTCGTGCTCGTCCCGACGGGTCCGCGACACCCCTTGCTTGATCGGTACGCTCCAGCCGCCCCGTCCGATGTGGCCCGCCACGCGGGCGCCCGGGACGGCGAGGCGCTCCGCCCGGCTCGCCCGCACGAGGCGCAACATGGGCTCCCAGGTCGCGAAGTCGTCGATCGAGCGAGCCGGGTTCCGGTGATCATCCATGCCCGGACCGTACGCCGAGCCACCGACGCTCGACCACGATTGTGCCTCGGCGCGACGGTGCTCGGTCGCGGACGGCGCTCGGCTCGGCGCGGGTTCGGCTCGGTCAGCCTCGGATGTCGAACTCGCAGTAGTCGACGTCGGTGAGTTCGACCGCCTCCAGGTCTTCGGCGCGGGTGCCGCTCTCCTGGAAGTAGGCCTGGTGCAGGCCGGCGGCGACGATGCGCTCCAGGTCGCGTTCGGGGGCGCCGGCGTGGTGGGCGTCGAACAACTCCCGGGCGCGGTCGGGGGGAAGGGGTTGGGTGATGCGGCGCATGCGGGGGTCGTCGGTGGACCCGGCGGCCGAGGAGAATCCGAATCGGGCCCTGGTCTCGACGATCACGGCGCCCGCGGCGGCGGCGCGTTGTTCGGCGCGGCGGCGGACGCGGGGTTGCCACAGGCGGCGGACCTCCGCGTCGATCCGGGCGTTGACGGGTCCGGGCGGATTCTTGCGGTCGCCCTTGAGATAGCGCTCGACGGTACGTTGGCTGACGCCGAGGAGCGCGGCGACGATGCGGGTGCGGTTCTGGTTCTTGCTCATCAGGAACCGTACGCGGGCCTTGGTGGACCGGGGCGGTTTGCGGGTGAGGACGTGTTGGGCGGCCTGGTCGAGGCCGTCGCCGATCTTGCCCATGCGGGTTCCTATTCGCCTTCGGCGACGGCGTCGACGCCGTCCTTGATGTGGCGGGCGGGGTTTTGTCCCTCGACGAGCATGCGCAGGGCCCATTCGAGGGGGCGGGTGCCCTCGTGTTTGACCATGCCGGGGCTGACCCCGAGGCGGAAACCGCCCGGGATCGGCTTGCCGTCGGCCGTGCGCGGCAGGACGTCCAGGGGGGAGGGCCCCTCGGAGAGGTAGACGACGCAGTCGGAGAGCACCGCGATGGGGTACAGGTCGGCGGTGGTGGCGAGTTTGCGGATCTTGCGGTGCATGCCGACGCGGGCGTTGGCGATCACGGCGGCGCGGATGTCGGGGCGCCAGGTCGGTCGCTCCAGCGCGGGCCAGCGGTCGCCGGGGCGGTAGCGGGCGCCCTGGGGGCGTTCGCGGAGCTTGCCGATGCCGCCCTTGACGGTCGCCTTGATCGCGGCCAGGACGATCGCGCGGGCGGGGTCGGCGCGCTTGTGCTCGGCCATCGCGGCCAGGAACGCGGTGTCGTCGAGGTCGGGGGTGACGCCGAGGTCGGCCATGGTGGCCAGATAGGCGTCCCGCAGGCGGGTGTACCAGGGGTCGAGGTAGGCGCCGTGCTGCGGACGGATCCACGCCTCGAACGGGTCGATCTCGGCGCCGAGTTCGGCGGCGTAGGCGACGGTGGGGGTGGCATACCAGCCGGGGCCGGTCGGGGGCAGGCCGGTCGGGGTGAACGGGTTGGGCAGGCGGGGGTCGAGCTCGATGCCGGAGAGGTCGACATACCAGCAGCCGGGGAGCTTGCGGTCGAAGGTGGGTGCCTCGACGTGGACCGGGGCGCCCAGGCCCACCGGCAGGCGGGAGGCGGCGGCGAGGAAGGCGGTGTTGACATCGAGGCCGACGGCGTATTCGCGATTGCCCTCGTCGTCGCCGACCAGGTGGATGGGGCGGTGCCAGTCGTAGGCCTCCTCCACCAGCACGTCGGCGCCGCCCCGGTTCTGCGCGACCGGGTGCTCGTCCGGGGCCTCCGGCGGCGCCGGGTCGACGGCCTCGGTCAGCGAGCCGCCGACCGGGCCGGAGCGCCAGTTGCCGGTGCTTTCGTCCTTGACGGCCTGGGTCGGCGGGCGCAGCTCGGTCATCAGGGTCAGGCCGGCGACGGCCGTGGAGCCGCGGGGAGTGACCACACGGGTGGCGTAGGTGCCCAGGAGTTCGGCCAGTCGCGGTGCGGGCAGGTCGGCGGCGCCGGCCCAGGAACGGGTGTCGAGCGCGTCCCAGCCGAGGAAGGCGAACTGCACGCACTGCCGGCGGCCACCGTCGGCGGGCGGTCGGTAGACCTTGGTCCAGGGGCCGAAGCCGCGCCGGGTCAGCCGCCAGCCGTCCTTGGTGACCTGCTTGACCAGCTTGTGGTCGTCGGGCAGGCGCAGGTTGCGGCGGTCCTCCAGGTCGGCGGGTACACCCAGCCGCTCGCCGGCGGCGGCGGTGACCACGACGAGCGGGTCGGCGTCGCGGCCGGCGCGGTGCAGGCGCTCGGCGCCGAGGCCGACGTCCAGGGCCCAGGCGACCACGGCGGGCAGCGACTTCGCGGGACCGGGCAGGACCCGACCGTCGACCAGGTACGCCACGAGCCGACCCTTGTCGGCGTCGAGGACGGCGAGGGGGCCGGCGGGGAACCGGGCTGCGGGCGGCGCGTCGGAGGGGGGCGTGTCGGCCTTGGCGGCCGTACGGGTGCGGGGCGGCGACTTGGGGGAGGCGGCCGAGGGGGGCGTGGTGGAGCGAGCCGCCACAGGCGGGGCGGAGCGCGACGGCCGCCGGGCGGCGGGCGGCGGGGCGGCAGGGGGCTTGTCGACGGCGGGCAACTCCGCTGCGGGCGTCTCCGCCGCGAGCGTCGGCGGCACGGCCGGCGACGGCGGCGCGCTACGTACCCACGGCGCGGCGGCCGTCCTCGCCCCGGCGCCGCCCGGGTCGAGCGCCGCCGTGAAGGTGGTGTCCGCGGCGGCGGCCGTGTCCGCTGCGGTCCCGGCCTCGTTGGACCCGTCGTGTTCGTCGACCGGCCCGGTGGCGCCCTCCGCCGCGTCGCCCCCGCCCGGGGCCGGTCGCGGCGCGGGGTAGCGCTCGGCGAGCCCCGCCAACAGGCGGGCGTACGCCTGGCGTTGCGGCGGGCGCGGATCACTGCGCCCGGCCTCCCAGGCCACGACCGTCACCCGCTGGACCCCCAGCGCGTCCGCGACCCGCTGCTGCGTGAACCCGGCGGCCTTGCGCAGCCTCGCCCGCTCGACCGGCGACGGGAGATCACCGGGTGCCTCGGCCAACAACGCATCCACGGCGTCGAACAACGCCGGTTGGGGCTCGGACATGCTCCACCTCCACCGGCGAATCTATCAACGAGCACACTCCGGACCCGACATAGACCTTACATTGCGCCCGACCTCGCGACTTCGAGCGCAACGGGGGCCGCCGAGTCCCCCGCAAGGGTGAGTCCCGGCATGGGGCGACGCATACCCAGGGAAGCTGCCGACAGCCACTGTCTTCATTGCAAGAAGGGCCCCTCCGATGCCGTACCAGCCTCGGCGTGTCCTGCGCTCCGCCCTCGCCGCCATCACCGTGACGGCCGGCGTCCTGTGCGCGGGCGGCTGCGTCATGCGGGCGGACCCGGTCACGCGCGCCGGTGCGGCGGCGGCCACGAGGGCGGCCCACACCGACGTGTTGTTCGTCGGCGCGCATCCCGACGACGAGTACCAGTCGCTGGCGACCTTCGGGCAATGGCGGGAGCGGGACGGGCTGAGCACCGGGGTCGTCACCATCACCCGCGGCGAGGGCGGCGGGAACGCCGTCGGCCCCGAGGAGGGCGCCGAACTCGGCATGATCCGCGAGGGTGAGGAACGCGAGGCCGTCGGGCTCACCGGCATCCGCAACGTCTTCTATCTCGACAAGCCCGACTTCTGGTACACACTCAACGCACCCCTGGCCGGCAGGGTCTGGAACCGCCCGCCCCAACAACCCACCGACACGCTCGAACGACTGGTCCGCCTCATCCGCGCCACCACCCCGAAAACCGTGGTCACCATGGACCCGCGCCCCGTCAACCAGCACGGCGCCCACCAGCAGGCCGCACGACTGGCCATCGAGGCGTTCCACCTGGCCGGCGAGCCACAGGCGTTCCCCGAGCAACTCACCGAGGAGAAGTACTCCACCTGGAAACCCGATCGCCTGCTCACCCAGAGCTGGGGGTTCCGGGGACCGACCGGCGAGCAGTGCTCCACGCAGGAGGCCACGGACCCGAAGTCCGGACTGCCCGTGATCGGCGTCTGGTCCGGCGCGCGCTCCGCCGAGCACGACACGACGTGGGCCCAGGTCGAACGAGACGCCGCCCGCACCTACGTCACCCAGGGCTTCGGCTCCCTGCCCGCCACCGTCGACACCCCGCCGGACCAACTCCCCTGCGAGTGGTTCACCGTCCTGGCCGACGGCGGCACCACCAACACCGCCCCGGAACACGACCAGCCCGAACTGCTGCCGGTATATGCCGAGTTCCGCGACTGGACCTGGAAAGTCAACATGCCGTGGCTGGCCAACGACGCCCAGCCCACCCACCCCGAGTCCCCAATCACCACCATCCCCGAGGTCGACGGGGCCCCCTCGGTGGACGGCACGGCAGGCGCGGGCGAATACCCCGGCGACACCCTGAGGTTGACGCACTGGGAGGGCTCCGAGTGCGCCCCCGCGGACTGCTCGGCCGAGGCCCACCTCGCCCGCCACGGCGACGACCTGTACGTCCTCGTCCACGTCACGGACGACACGAAAGGCGCCGCCCTCGACGCGCAGGCCGACTGCAAACGCCACTGGCGCACCGATTCGATCGAGATCGACCTCGACCCGCAGGGCCGCTCCGACGACACCTCCACCACCTTCAAGGCGGCCGTTTTCCCCTTCACCGCCCCCGACTCGGGACCGTGCGCCGAACGCGACGGCGACAACCGCCAAGGCCCCGCGAACACCACCGCGCCCGGAATGACGATCGCCTCCACCGTGACCGAGCCGTATACCGGCTACACCGTCGAGGCGAAGATCCCCCTCGCCGACCTCCCCGCCGCCGTCGACCCCGAGCGCCTGACCGCCAACATCCTCGTCTACGACTCCGACACCCAGGACAACACCGGTCGATCCCGCCTCGCCTGGTCCCCCTACGGCAGCGCCCAGGCCGACCCGTACGTATGGGGCACCGCCCACCTCCCCGCCTACATCCCATCCCCCGGCCAACCGGAAATGCCCGCCGAAATCCCTCTGGAAGCGACCCAGAGTGCAAACTCCCCCGCCTCCGTCGCCCAGTCCCGCCGCACCGGAATCCCCCTCGCGGGCGGCCCACGCCGATAGCCGACCGCCGCCTACGCGCCCTCGGAGGCGGCCCCCTCCACGATCGACAACACGGTCGGGGTGGGCACGACCCGGACCAACCGCAGGCCCGCCGCGTCGAACAGTCGGGCGAAGTCCGCCTCGGTGCGCTCTCGGCCGACCAGGGACGCCATCATCATCAGGTCCAGTGCCTTGCCCTGGTGTGGTTCGTTGCCCTGCGGCAGCACCGCGTCGACGACGAGGACCCGACCGCCGGGAGCCATCGCCCGGCGGCAGTTGCGCAGAATCCGCACGCACTGCTCGTCGTCCCAGTCGTGCAGGATGCGCTTGATCAGGTACACGTCTCCGGCGGGAACCGAGGCGAAGAAGTCGCCCTCCGCCGTGGCCCAGCGGCCGGCCAGTTCCGGGGCGTCCAGTCGGTGGCCGGCCAGGACGTGGGCATGGTCGTACAGGATGCCCCGCAGCCGCGGGCCGGCCCGCAACGCGGCCAGCAGGAAGCCGCCGTAGCCGCCGCCCACATCCACGAGCGTGGCCGCCTCGGGGAAGGCGTAGCCGGCGGCGATCGGCACGTTCTCCGCCTCCGACATGGAGTCCATGCCCGCGTGGAAGACGGCGGCGGTCTTCTCGTCCCGGGCGAAGTGCTCGAAGAACGGCACGCCGAAGATGTCCTCGAAGGCCGAGGAACCCGTTTCCAGGCAGCGGGTCATCTCCCCGCTCGGCAGCCACATCGTGCGATCCGTCAGCATCAGGACCGCCGCGCGTGCCGAGACGGGCGCGTCCGAACGCAACGAGTCCCCCGCCGGGGTCAGCCGGAACCGGCCCCGGTCGTCCTCCTCGAACAACCCCCGGGTGGCCAGGAGTCGCAGCAGCCGATACAGGTTCTGTTCCCGAGTGCCCGTCAGTCGTGCCAGTTCCGCCACATCGAGGGGTCCGTCGGCCAGATGGTCCGCGACCCCGACCGCCGCCGCCGCGCGCAACGCGGCCGGATACAAAAACCCCAGGGCCTCCTCGACGAGGAGGGCGGCACTGCGCCGCCCGGCCTCCGCACCCGACTCGCGGGAATCACCGTTCATGCAATCGCCTCCGAACGCCCGAACCATCCGAGTCACACATCGAGCACGACAACAACTCGCCCACTCACGGCGGGTTCCCCGCCGCCGCACTCTTCCCCTCCATCACGATACGAAGGTCCATCATGACGTTCCGTGAGGCCCGACGGGACCCCGACGCACACAACCGTTGCCGCCGCCCGAAGGCCGCCTCCGACCGGAAAGCCTTTGCCCGAGCCGGCCCGGGTTGCTACCGTCACCCCCGCGCGGGAGGCGCGCGATCAGCGGGACAGGGAGGTTGATGAATATGGCCGCCGTCGGCTCTCTTCGGCATTCCCTCGTCCGTCCCGCGTACTGACAGAGCGCGGGGCGGGTCGTTCAACGACCAGGAGTGACACGTGACTTCCTCCACTTCATCGGCCCGCACGCAGCCGACCACCGACCGCCTCGTCCTTCGGCCCTGGACCGCGGCCGAAGTCGGCGCCGTCCTCGACGGCACCGGATCGGCCCACTGGGCCGACGACTTCCCCGCCGACGGCGACCGCGTCATCGCGAGCCTCTTCGACGACAACCCCGCCTGGCTCGGCGAACACGGCCACCGCCTGATCATCGAGCGGGACAGTGGCCTTGTGGTGGGCTCGATCGGCCTGTTCTGGCCGCCCCACGAGGGGACGCTCGAAATCGGATACGGCATCGTGCCCTCCCGCCGCGGCCGTGGCTACGCCCCCGAAGCCACCTTGGCCTTGGCGGAGTTCGCCCTCGGAGTACCCGGCGTCCACACCGTGTCCGCCACCGTGGAGCTGTCGAACCCGTCCTCGGTCCGCGTGCTGGAGAAGGCCGGCTTCCGCCGCTGGACCACCGACGAGAACACGGCCCGGTTCCGACTGACCCATCCGGACGCCGGCAACCGGCGCTGACCCCCGGGCCCCGGAAGCACACACGGCTTCCGGGGCCCATCCCGCATCCCGAAACCGCGTGGTGGCCGGCGCCGGCAGGGCCGGGTGTTTGCGATATGGTTCGCGGCCGGAACAGCGGGGACATCGGCCGGGGGCGACCATGGTGGAGGACTTCGGCGGGCGGATCGAGCCGTATCGGCAGGAACTGCTCGCCCACTGCTACCGCATCCTCGGTTCGGTCCACGACGCCGAGGACCTGGTTCAGGAGACCTGCCTGCGGGCCTGGCGGGCCCGGGATCGGTACGACCCGGCCCGCGGTTCGCTGCGGACCTGGCTGTATCGGATCGCGACGCATGCCTGCCTGACGGCGTTGGAGACCCGCAGTCGCCGACCGCTGCCCTCGGGAATGGTCGCCGACAGTCGGCCGCTCGATCCGCTGGTCCACGGCGGCGAGGTCACCTGGCTGCAACCGATGCCCGACGCGCTGCTGCACCTGGGGGATCCCGCCGGCGCGGCCGTCGATCGCGACAGCCTGCGGCTGGCCTTCGTCGCCGCGTTGCAGCACCTCTCGGCGCGGCAGCGCGCCGCGCTGATCCTGCGCGAGGTGCTCGCGTTCTCCGCCGCCGAGACCGCGGACATCCTCGGTACCTCGGTCGCCTCGGTCAACAGTTCGCTGCAGCGGGCGCGGGCGCGGCTGAACCGGGCGGGTGTCCTGGAGGACCGGGTCGACGAGCCCTCGCAGGCGGAACAGCGGGCCTGCGTCGATCGCTACATGGCGGCGTTCGCGAACGCCGACGTCGAGGGGCTCAAGCGGCTCCTGACCGACGACGTGCTGATGGAGATGCCGCCGATGCTCAATTGGTTCGTCGGGCGCGACAACTACGGGCGGTTCATGGACTGGGTGTTCGACAAGGCGGGCACCACATGGCGCCTGGTCCCCGTCGCGGCGAACGGCCAGCCGGGGTTCGCCGCCTACAACCTCGGCGCCGACGGCGTGTTCGAGCTGCACACGCTCCAGGTGTTCACCGTCACCGCCTCCGGCATCGGCAGGAACACGGTGTTCCGGGACGCCGAGGTGTTCGCGTCGTTCGGCCTCGCGCCGCGGTTCGGGGTCTGACGGGCGGCGGGGCGTGTCTTCGATCCCGCCGAAAAAAGTTCGTCCGGGCGCGATGAGTTCGGATCCCGCCGCCGGTATGTATCCGCGGAGCCACACACGACTCCCCGTGCGTCGCACAGCGCGACGATCCGCGGCAGTACGACCGGAACGAGGGACACCATGACCACGACCGCCAACCACCCGCAAACCGCGGACGAGACCGCCGTCCTCCAGGTTCTCGAGGGCGTGTACGACGCCTGGGACGCGCACGACGCCGACGCGTTCGTGGCCGACTACACCGAGGACGCCTGCGCGATCCTGCCGGGCTCCTACCGCCGGTCCCGCGAGGACGTGCGCCGGAGCATGGCGGCCGGCTTCGACGGCTTCCTGAAGGGCTCGACGACCGACAACAAGATATTGGGCATTCGCTTCCTCAACGACGACGTCGCCCTCGTGGTCAGCGAGTCGAACGTCATCTTCCCGGGCGAGACCGAGGCACCGGCCGACCGCGCCGCGATCGCGACGTGGGTCCTGACCCGCCGGGACGGCAGGTGGCTGCTCGCGTCGTACCAGAACTCCCCCGCCGTCGTGACCACGGGCTGACGACGGCAGCGGCGACGCTGAACACATGACCTCGGGACGTTCCCGCCGCGTACCCCACCCGGGTACGCGGCGGGTGGGGCCTCGGCGACGGGCGGGACGGGCGGGACGGCCGCCTCGCCGGCGCGATCCCGTCGATCGACGCAGACTCGAAGGATGGAGATCCGCCAAGCGCACGGCCACGTGACGCTCCCCGACCGCGACGACGTCGAGGTCACGCTCGACCTGTACGACTGGCCGGTCGACGGTGACACCCTCCCCCACAGGTGGACCGCCGTCATCGACGGCCCACCCGTCCTGGAGGCGGGCGTGGAGGGCGTCCTGCACCTCGACACCGAGCCGACCGCCCTCGGCCACCGCTTCGTCGTCGTAGCCGGCGGCGACCACACGACCCGACTCCTCGGCCGAGACCCCCGCTGACCCACCCCACCGAACCGGCGACCCGCCCGTCGCTCGGGGTCTGCGGACAGGTGTGACGGTCGCGGACAGGGCATACGTGGGGGATCGAAAGCTCACCGTCCGACCGCGTGGAGCACGTGGAGAAGGGAGCCGAATGCCGTCCGACGTCGATCTCTCGGCGGCGCTGTCCAGGGTCAAGGAGAGCGAGACCTCGCTGGTCGCGCAGGTGCTGCGGACCACCGTGGCGGCGGTGACCTCGTACGTCGCCGCGCTGCTGTTGACCGGCCCCGATCCGCAGCCGATCCTGTCCCCGCTCACCGCGCTCCTGGTGGTCCAGGTCACCTCGTACGCGACGTTCACCACGGGTGTACAGCGAGTGGCCAGCGTGGTGGCCGGGGTGCTGATCGCGGTGGTGTTCAGCGAGGCGGTCGGGCTCAACTGGTGGAGTCTGACCCTGCTGCTGTTGGCCTCGCTCGGTCTGGGGCACCTGATCCGGCTCGGCGATTCGATCAACGAGGTGGCGATCAGCGCGATGATCGTGCTGGGCGTCAGCCAGGTCGCCGACACCGCGTGGGACCGGATCGCGGAGACCCTGATCGGGGCCGCGGTCGGCATGGTGTTCTCCCTCGTCCTGGCGCCGCCGGTACACGTCCGGCCCGCGAACGAGGCGGTGATGTCGGCGTTCGACGCCCTGACGCAACTGCTGGACACGATGGCCCGGGAGATCGGCGAGGACGTCAGCCACGCCCGGGCGCACGGCTGGCTGGAGGAGGCCCGCCGGATCGACCGGGACATCGTGCGCGTGGACGCCACGCTGTCGACGGCCGAGGAGGGCACCCGGCTCAACCCGCGCGGCAGACGGGCCACGGTGCGGGTGCTGGCGCTGCGCAGCGGCCTGGACACCGCCGAGATCAGCGCGGTGGCGCTGCGCATGGTGTGTCGGGCGCTGAGCGGGCTCTACGCGCGGGGTGAGCACGGCGAGCCGGCGTACACCGAGATCCCGTTGGCCACCGCGCAGTCCCTGCGCAGCCTGTTCCACTCGCTCGCGGCGCTGTTCGCGGCGTACGGCCATCTGGTCGTGCTGCACGGGCGGGCCCTGCCGGAGGAGGCCGCCCGGGCCGAGAACACCCTGCGCGAACGGCTGGCCGAGGCGCTGGTGGACCGCTCGCGTACCGAGGCGATCCTGCTCGCCGACTCGATCGAGAACCCGGATCGCTGGGAGCTGTACGGCACGCTGCTGACCGCCGTCGACAAGCTCGTCGACGAGACCCGCCCGGCGGGCACTCCGGGCGACCTGGCGCAGCGCATCGAGGAGCGGCGGCGCCGACTGGCCGAGGAGCGCCGGTTGCGCGCCGTGGTCGTCCGGCCCGGTCCGGTCCTGCGCGAGCGCATCCGGCGGGTGGTGGCGCCCACCGACCGCCTCCTCCGCGCCCCGCGCCGGCTGCCGCGGCCCCTGCGGCACACCCTGCGTCGCCGGACCTGACGGCCGGGGGTGCCGGGTGGGGCGCCGGCCACGCGCGTGTCGAGCCCGTGGCCGGCGCCCCACCCCCGTCACCCCGCCTGGGCGAGGCCGGTGAGGCCGGGCGGCAGGTCGCGGGTGTGCACGACGCCGAGGCGTTGCGTCGCCCGTGTCAGGGCCACGTACAGGTCCGCCAAGGCGAACGCGGCCGGCTCCACGACGATCACCGCGTCGAACTCCAGGCCCTTGGCCTGTTTGGGGTCGAGCAGCACCAACGGCCGGGTCAGGTCCGGCTCGACGCCTCGCTCGGCGTGCGGGATCGCCGTCGCCAGTGCATCGATCAGCTCGCGCGGCGCGATCACGGCGACGCGGCCGTCGACGGGAACCCGCGCGTCGGCGCCGCCGGTCGCGTCACCCGGGCCCGCCTCCGGGGCGACCCCTTCGTGCGCGACCGCCCACGCCACCGCGGCCGGCAGGTCCGCGGTGTGCCGCGACCACGGCTTCACGCCGGTCGAGCGCACCGAGTCCGGCGGCTCGAATCCGGGGTCGACGGCCCGCACGACATCGGCCGCGACCTCCATGATCTCGGTCGGCGTACGGTAGTTCACATCCAGCCGCACTCGCTCCCAGCGGCCCTCGACGAACGGCACCAGGATGCGCTCCCACGAGCCGCACCCGCCCGGCTCCGAGGTCTGCGCGGGATCGCCCACCAGCGTCATCGACCGGGTGGGGCTGCGTCGCATCAGCAACCGCCAGGCCATCGCGGACAGTTCCTGGGCCTCGTCGACCACGATGTGGCCGTACGCCCAGGTGCGGTCCGCCGCCGCGCGTTCGGCGGAGGTGCGATGGTCGAGTTCCTCCTGGCGTTCGGCGAGTCGTTCGGCGTCCACGAGGTCGTGGGCGCTCAGCACCTCGGACTCCTCGTCGTCGCGATCCTCGAACTCCTGCGTGCGCGAGCCGTACGACAGGTCGAGCACACCCTGCGCGTACGCGATCCGCCGCCGGCGTTCGGCCGCCGCCAGGGCCTTCGCCAACGAGTCGTCCTCGCCCAGGAGTTCGGCGGCCTCGTCGAGCAACGGCACGTCGGCAACGGTCCATTCGACGGCGTCGCGGGTCCCGAAGACCGGGTCGTACCCGATCGGCCGGCGGATCGCCGCCGCGTCCTCGTCGGACAGGTAGACCGGTTCGGCGAGGTAGTCCGCGACCAGTTCCTGCGGCGTGAGGCGCGGCCACAGTTCGTCGATGGCCGCCTGTACGGCCGGACTCTCGGCGACCGACATCGACAACTGCGCGATCTCGCCCGAGCCGAGGAAGTTCGGTCCGCCGAACGGGTCGGCGCCGAGCCGGTCCACCAACTGCTCGGTCAGGCCGTCGATCACGCGCGACGCGAACGCCGGGCGGGCGAGGTTGTGCGGCAGCGGCGTCGCCCGCGCCTTGCTCCGGGCGGCCTCGGCGATCGCCGCGTCGAGGTACAGGTCGCCGTCGTCGTGCTCGATGAACAACGGCGTCTCGGGCACCGTCTGCCGGTCGGCCACGAAGCGGCGCAGCACCTCGGCCATCGCGGCCCGGCCCTTGACCTCGGCGGCCTCCGGGGTGTCGACGGCGGTCGCGGTCACGCCCGGGAACAGCTCGCCGGGGGTGGCGAATTGCACTCCCGTCTCGCCGAGAGAGGGCAGCACGTCCTCGATGTAGCCGAGGAAGGCGGGGTTGGGGCCGACCACGAGCACGACGCGGCGGGTCAACTGCTCGCGGTTCGCGTACAGCAGGTACGCCGCGCGGTGCAGCGCGACGACGGTCTTGCCGGTGCCCGGGCCACCCTCGACCACGAGCACCCCGCCATGCGGCGCGCGGATGATCCGGTCCTGCTCGGCCTGGATCGTCTGCACGATGTCGTGCATGCGCCCGGTGCGGGCCGCGTCGAGCGACGCGAGCAGCACGGCGTCGGCGTCCGAGCCCTCGAAGCCGGTACGGGTGGCGTCGGTGAGGTCCAGGATCTCGTCGTGCAGCCCGGTGATCCGGCGCCCGGACGTGGTGATGTGCCGCCGGCGCCGCAGCCCCATCGGGGTGTGCCCGGTGGCCAGATAGAACGGTCGGGCGACATCGGCACGCCAGTCGATGACCAACGGCGTGTGCTCGGCGTCGTCGCGGCGGATACCGATACGCCCGATGTGATGGTCGGCGCCGTCGCGGAACAACAATCGGCCGAAACACAGGCCGTTCGCACCGGCGTCCAACGCCGCCAACAGGCCCGACTGCTCGAAGACCGCGATGTCCCGCTCGACGCGTGCCTGCCGGGTGCCGTCGTGCTCGCGCCCGAGCGCGCTCTTGACGGCGACCTCCGTCCGGGCACGCAGGTCCGCGAGGTGCGCATACAGCACATCGACGAATTCCTGCTCGTGTCGCAATTCGGCGTTTGACAATTCGACTCCCGGACGGATATCATGTCGTCATTGAGCTTTCCGAATACCATTCGGAATCGGTATTCAGAACCACCAAATATACCTCGCGAAAAGCCCCGGACGTCAAGTCGTCCGGGGCTTTTCCGTGCGCCGCCTCGTCCGCCGTCGGGGCGGCCGGTGCGCCGCTACTCGAAGCGCGCGGTGTCGCCCGCCCCGCGGCGGACGATCTCGGCCTCGTCGCTGGAGAAGTCGATGACGGTGGTCGGCTGGGTGCCGCATTCGCCCGAGTCGACCACGGCGTCCACCACGTGGTCGAGCCGTTCCTTGATCTCCCAGCCCTGCGTCAGCGGCTCCTCCTCGCCGGGCAGGAGCAGCGTGCTGGACAGGATCGGCTCACCGAGTTCGGCGAGCAGGGCCTGGGTGACGACGTGGTCGGGAATCCGCACGCCGACCGTCTTCTTCTTCGGATGCAGCAACTGCTTCGGCACCTCCGACGTCGCACGGAGAATGAAGGTGTAGGGGCCGGGAGTCGACGCCTTGATCGCCCGGAACACGTCGTTGTCCAGGTGTACGAACCGGCCCAGCTGGGCGAAGCTCTCGCACACCAGGGTGAAGTGGTGCCGGTCGTCCAGCTCGCGGATCGCGCGAATCCGGGCGATGCCCTCACGGTTGCCCAATTGGCATCCCAGCGCGAAACACGAATCCGTCGGATACACGACGAGCGACCCGCCGCGGATCAGGTCGACCACACTGCCGATGGTGCGTTGCTGGGGGTTCTCGGGATGCACATCGAAATACTTCGCCATGCGCAGACCTTACGGCGACCCGGACCCGCCCCCGACCAAAGCCCACCACCCGACGGCGGCCGTTCCGTCGGAGGTCGAGGGACGGGGGGCTTGTCCGGCGTCACTTGTGGGGCCCGCCGCACGATCCGAGGCGTAGCAATCCGGTGACATGGCGGGACCCAATTCGTCGAGTCTTCCGGACTAACGTCGATCTTGCACGGCGCGCCACCGCCTCCCGTCCCAACGCCTGAGGCAGTGGGCAACGTGCGCGTCCTCGACACCAATTGCTCGGGAGAAAATCGCATGTCCCTCGTAACGACCCGCCGTACGAACACCGTCCGTACGCTGGCCGCCACGGCCAAGGCGGGCGACAACACCCCGCCGCCCGTCCCGGCCACCCCACCCGCGACGGCCGCCGCCCCCAATGGGCCCGCCACCACCGGGCCCGGCCCGCGTACCGCCCCGCGGTGATCGTGTACCTGCCTGGCGCGGTCGAGCCCTCCGAGGCGATGCGGGCCACCACCTGCCCGCGGTGCGCCGCGACTTTCACCGGAACGAGACCCTCACGCACGCGGAACCGGCCGACCGTATCGGCACGTTCGGCTACGCCAACGCGCTCCCCGAAGCCGAGCACGAGGTCTTCTTCGCCCACCTGCGCACGCACCTGGCCCCGGGCCCCGGACCCCGACAGCGGCGATCACCAGGAGATACAACGGGAGTTGCAACGCGAGCTGCAACGCGAGCTGCAACGCGAGCCGCTACGGGGAACAGGACGAAGGCTGCGACGTGAGCTGCAACGGAAGCCGCGACCCGCGACATCCGGACACCCAGAGTAGTCATACCGCAACAAATCGTCGCCGACGCCACGCCCATCCTGTGGGAGTTTCACACGCCGGCTCGGAATCAGGCCATTCGACCGCCGCTCCTTGATCGATTGCGCAATGCACAGGAATGGAGCAGCAGCGTTCCGGATTCCACGACCTCGGCAGGCTTATGGTGATACGCGCCCGTTGTTAGAGTGACACGGTAAATGCAGCGAGCCGGGCGGGGATTCTCTTCGCCGAATCAGCCAGCCGACGGAGGTGCACGTGTCGTTGTCCGATGAGGATCTTCGAGTCATCGCCGGAGACGTTCTGCGATCTGTTCGCTATCTCACCCTGGGGACCGCCTCTCGGGGCGGTGAATCGTGGATGACCCCATTGGCGCACGCCTGGGACTTCGAGGACCACTTCTATTGGATATCGGCCGCCGACTCCCGGCACTCGCGCAACATCGACGAGAATCCGGCCGTTTCGGTGCTGGCCTACGACCTCGGCACGACCGGGACGGACCAGGCCCTGTTCGGCAGCGGAACCGCCCGGCTGCTGAGCGACGACGAGGTCGCCGAGGGCTGCGCCGTCTACTACGCGCGGCGCTACCCCGACCCGGAGGTGCGGGTGAAGCGCGAGCGCCCGGCGGACGACTTCCGCGGGGCGTCGCCCAATCGGCTCTACCGCGCCCGCATCGACGCCTACTCCCTGCTGCACCCGGACGGCCACCCCGTGCACGGTGGCCTGGTCAGTCACCGCGTGACCGTTGCGTTCAGCACCGCGCAGCTGCAAACCACCGGCTGAGCAACCGGACGAATCGGGCGCCCGGGCGGCTCGGGCGCCTTGTATCGTGACGCCCTCGGGGACGCGCGGGTGGGCCGGGACGGGCCGCCCCGAGTGAGGAGTCACGGTCATGCGGACGTATGCCGGTGAGAACGTCGTGCTCGGTCTCGACCTCGGAGGCACCGCCTTCAAGTCGGCGTTGATCGGCCGCGACGGCACCCACGAATTCGTCGGCCGGCACCGCAGCGGGCGCGAACTGGGCCCCGACGCCGTGGTGGACCACGTGCTCGAGCACGCCGCCGCCTCGGTGGCCGAGGCGACCCGGCGCGGCGCCGTGGTGCGCGCCGTCGGGGTCGCCGCCTGCGGGGTGGTGGACGAGGCGGCGGGGGTGGCCGTGTTCTCCTCCGCCCTCCGGTGGCGGGACGTGCCGCTGCGCGACCGGGTGGCCGAGCGGCTGGGCCTGCCGGTGGCGCTCGGGCACGACGTGCGCGCCGGCGGTGTCGCCGAGGCCCGCCTCGGCGCCGGCGTCGGCCACGACGTCTTCCTGTTCGTGCCGATCGGTACCGGCGTGGGCGCGGCGATCATGATCGGCGGACGGCCGTTCGTCGGCGCGCACTGGCGGGCCGGCGAGATGGGCCACACGATCCTGCGGGCGAACGGCCGCGTCTGCGGATGTGGTCAGCGCGGATGTGTGAGCACCGTGGTCGGCGGGCCCGCCATCGCGCGCCGCCATCACGAACTCGCGAACCACGGCGACGGGTCGGCCGTCGATGCCGTCGACGTCGCACGCCTGGCGGCCGAGGGCGATGCGATCGCGATCCGGGTGTGGTCCGAGATGATCGACGGCCTGGCCGACACCTTGGTGACGTCCGTGACGATGCTCGATCCCTCCGCCGTCGTGCTGGGCGGGGGGATCGGGCGCTCGGGTGACCTGCTGCTGCGCCCGTTGCGCACGGAACTCGAACGGCGATTGACCTTCCAGGTGCCGCCGCAACTGCTCGGCGCGCGCTTCGAGGACGAGTCGGGCTCGTTGGGCGCCGGCCTGCTGGCCTGGGACCTCCTGGCCGGCGATCCCCCGTCCGGCGCCTGAATACCCGCCCTCAACCGGCGAGTTCACCGTCCGCGGCGATCCGGAAGGCATTCGCGGCGATGGTCAGGCCCGGGTTCACCGCGGCCGAGGACGGGAACACCGCGCTGTCGGCCACCCACAGATTGTCCAGGTCGTGCGCCTTGCCGTAGGGGTCGACAACGCTGGTGGCCGGGTCCTCGCCCATCACCGCCGTACCGCACTGGTGGGAGTTGACCGCGACACCCATGCGTCGGGTGAAGACCATCGGGTATCCCGATCGCCGCATCGCGTCCGTGGTGCGCCGCACCAGTTCCCGATGCGGCGCCAGGTTGTTCGGCGACCAGTGCACGACCACCCGATCCGCCCCGTCGACGGTGATGCGATTGTTCGGCGTGGGCAGGTCCTCGCTGGTGAGGTACAGGTCGACGCTGTGCGCGGCCAGCGCGCCGAGGATCGGCGCCGGCACCCGATCGCCGAGCACGCGGGCCATCGGGGCCTGGAGCTTCCCGAGCGTTTGTACATTGCCCAGCGGCCCGTGCGGACCCCCGTCGCGATACCAGTCGTTCCAGCCGAGGGTCTTTTGGAAGACCGTGTCGTTGCGGCGGCGCGGGTCGACCGCGACCACGAACGTGCTGTTGTGCACCATGTAGTTGCGGCCCACCCGCCCCGAGCCGTCGGCCAGACCGCGCCCCGACCCGGCCCCGGACCGCAGGAGCAGCGCGGCGGTGTTGACCGCCCCGGCTGCCAGCACGAATCGTTCGGCCACGACGCGCAGTTCCCGGCCGTCCCGGGTGGCGACGGCCTCGGTCACGCGGGTGCCGCTCGGGTCGGTGCGCAGCCGTACCACCGTGGTGCGGGTCAGGAGTTCGACGTTGCCGGCGGCCAGCGCAGGGCGCATCGCGCACACGTCGGCGTCGCTCTTGGCGTCGAGCAGGCACGGGAACCCGTCGCAGGTGGCGCAGCGCACACAGCCTCCCCCGGTACGCAGATCCACCCCGATCGGCATGTCGAACGGCGTCAGTCCCTGGCCGCGCAGGGAGTCGGCCAGTTCTGCGATGGCGGGTTCGTGGGCCACCGCGGGAAACGGGAAGTCGCCCGACCGCCACGGCTCGGTGGGGTCCTGCCCCGGGGTGCCGTGCACCCGGTAGACCCGCTCCGCGCGGGCGTAGTGCGGCTCGATGTCGCGATAGTCGATCGGCCAGGCCGGGGAGACGCCCTCGTGCAGGTCGACCGCGCCGAAGTCCGTTTCCCGAAATCGCGGCAGTGTGGCCCCATATACCTTGGTGTTTCCGCCCACGTAGTAGTGCACGCCCGGTCGGAAGGGCCGGCTCGTGCCGTCGTACCAGCTTTCGCTGTTGCGATAGCGGCCTTGCGTGAAAACGGCTTTCGGCGACCAGTTCTCGTATTCGCGCGGCAGGAAATCCCCCCGCTCGATCACCGTGATCCGGGCTCCGAGATCACGCAGCGCGTAGGCGAGTGTTGCGCCTCCCATGCCGGAGCCGATGATCGCGATATCGCACCGAATCTCGTCGGAACGCGGTGCCGGCAGGCCGGGCAGCTGTGCGGGAGGGGTATTCGACACGTGGGTGTTTTCCTTTCCCGGATTCCGCGTCGGGGCAGTCTGGGTAGTCGGGGCAGTCAGGGCAGCCTGGGCAGTGCCAGATACCTGGCGGTGATCTCGTGGGCGAACGCCATGATGGTCCCCTGCGGGCTCACCCCGGTCGCGCCGGGCAGCACCGACGCGTCGCACAGGTGCAGTCCGCGCAGGCCGTACGGTCGGCCGTATCCGTCGCACATGCCGCCGCGTTCGGGCAGGCCCATCGGGCACGACGCCATGGCGTGCACCGAGACCAGGTCCCAGCGTCGCGGGTCGGCTCGCGGGACGAACGCCTCCGCCTCCGCGTCGGAGCGCAACACGCGCCGCTCGGGTGCGTACAGCTCGACCGCGCCCGCCGCGAACAGCACCCGCGCCGCCTGCCGCAGTCCGTACCGCAACAACTCCCGGTCGCTCGCCCGCAGATGATGCCGCAGAAGCACGCCCCCGCCGGGCAACGCGGTGACGCGGACGCCGCCGGACACCCGGACCTGCACCGTGTACGTCCCGACGTGGTCGATGTCCGCGAGCAGCCGGGCCGGCACATACGGCGGATGCCCGGCGAGGCTCGCGGCCAGGGTGCCGGGGGTGAGGTTGGCGGGCATGACCAGGATGCCCAGGTCGGCGAACTCGTGGAGCTGGGTGGTGAAGATGGTCCCGTCCCGGGCCGCGACGGGGTCGGCGAAGCGCGCGTTCACCCGCAGGTTGACGTGGATCGCGGTGTGCCGCCCGGCCCGGCGCGCATGGATGCCGCTGCGTTGCAGCAGGGCGGGGGTGCCCAGGGCGCCGGCGGCGAGGAAGACGACGTTCGGCCGGTAGGTCGTCCGCCGTCCGTCGGGGCCGACCGCGTATACCGCCGTGACGGTGCGCCCGTCGTGCCCGATGCGGACCGCGCGGGTGCCGGCGTCGATGTGCGCGCCCCTCCGCCGGGCCTGCGGGAGATAGGTGAGCGCCATGCTCTGCTTCGCGCCGGTCGGACAACCGGTGGCGCAGCGGTTGCTGTGTCGGCATCCGCGCACCGCGCGGCGGGCATCCTGTCGGCGCCAGCCGAGGGCGTCCGCGCCGACGGCGAGCAGCCGCGAGTCCCGGTTGGCCGGCGGGCGTTGCGTGTGCGTGATCACCGACAACCGGCGGGTGATCCCGCGCAGGTGTGCGTCGAGGTGTTCGGCCCGATATCCGTCGATGCCCGAGCGCAGCGCCCAGCGGTCGAGCAGGTCGGCGGGCGGGGGCCACAGCAGGCCGCCGTTGACCACGGTCGTGCCACCGACACAGCGCCCCTCGCCGAAGGCGATCGTCGGGCGCCCGTGGATCGGGGACAGTCCCGCGTTGCGGTACAGCCGCCGCATGTTCTCGGCGGGCGACGCTTCGGCGATGTCCGCGACGGACACCTCGGGCCCCTCCTCCAGCACGATCGGTCGCCGGCCCGCGCGCGCCAGTTCGAGCGCGGCGACGGCCCCACCGGCGCCGGAGCCGATCACGAGGGCGTCGCAGTCGATCACCGCGGGTCGTTCGGCCATGCCCGCTCCGGAAGTTCGGTACCCGCGGCCCGCGCCGGCACCGCCGGCCGCACACCGTCCAGCGCCCCGTAGCAGGCGAGGGCGCCGGCGGTCCGCATCACGGTGCCCAGCACCGGCAGCCGTTCCAGCCGCGCCGCACCCACCAACAGCACGTCCGGGGACGCGAGATCGAGCCGACGCCCCGTCACGAGCCAAAAGACGGACGGCACCAGGCGCAGCAGCACGCCGAACGCGGCCCGATGGGGCGGCGCCAGCGCGGCCAGGCTGCCCGCGACGTGCACGTCGGCGAGCGCGGCGGCCTCGGGCTCGCGCAGCGGCGGATATCGGACCACCCACACGCGCGCCAGGCCGCTCGCCCGCAACGCCCGGGAGGTCCGCGCGAGTGCGCGCCGGCCCGCCGCCGGGTCGGGGGCGGCGTCCCCGCCGCTCACGCGGTCACCCTGTCCTTCACGAAGGCGGTGACCAGCCGGGTGATGCCCTTGTCCAGGACCCGGTCCAAGGCGGTGAGGAAGAGGTCGATCTCCTCGTCCTCGGCGATCAGCGGCGGTGCGGCGATCAGCGGCAGTCCGTGGTTGGAGCCGTAGTAGGTGAGCACGTCGTGGTCGTGGTAGAGCGCCGAGATCACCGCTCCGGTGACCAGTTTCGCGCGCAGTTGCGGGTCCCGGGCGAAGGCCCCCGGGAGCAGCCGCGTGATGCGGTCGAGCCGGGCCGGGCCGGCGTTGAGGAACACCCCGTGCAGCGCGCCGCGTCCGGTGCTCGCGGCGACGAGGCGGTGGTGTACCTCGGCGAGTTTGGCCAGTCCGTTGCCGAGGCGTTCGCCGATGTGCCGGGCCCGGGCGGGGTAGTCGTCCTCGACCGCGATCGCGACGGCTTCCAGGGCGGTGACGGTCTCCTCGCCGAAGCCGTGGTAGGTGGTGCTGTGCAGGGTGGCGTCGGCGAGGTTGTCGTAGGCGCGGCGGAAGACGTGTTCACGGGCCACGTAGCCGGAGATGGACGCCTTGCCGCCGCCGAAGGACTTGGAGGTGACGAGCACGTCGGGGATCAGGTCGCGGTGGCGCATGAAGTGGAACAGCGAGCCGGTGCGTCCCCATCCGGTGAAGACCTCGTCGAAGACGAGCACGATGTCGAGTTCGTCGCACATCCGGCGCACTGCGCGCAGGAACTCCTCGGAGCACTCGCGCAGTCCGGAGGCGCTGAACGGTTCGAGCACCACCGCGTACACGTCGCTGCCGCCGTCGCCGGTGCGGTGTCGGTCCAGGGCGAGGGCGAAGGAGTCCACGTCGTCGTAGGCGAAGCGGTCGGTGCCGGGCAGGCTCGGGAAGGGGAAGTGGATCTCCGGCGACGCGGTGAGGCTGCCCGCGCCGAGGAGTTTGCCATGGAATGCGATGTCGGTGTGCAGCACCGTGCCCCGCCGGCCGCGATGGTATTTGTACGCCAGTTTCAGGGCGCCTTCCACGGCCTCCGCCCCGGAGTTGGGGAAGTAGGCGATGTTCAGGTCGCCCGGCAGGAGCATCGCGAGGTTGTGGCCGAGCGCGGCGACGTACGGGGAGAGGTAGTTCTTGTGCACCTCCATGCTCTTGCGTTCGGCGAAGCGGCGGCGTGCGGCCAGGATCCGCGGGTGGTTGTGGCCGTGGTTGAGCACACCCACCCCGCCGGTGAAGTCGAGGACGCGGCGGCCGTCGCGCAGGGTGATCCAACAACCTTCCGCGTGATCCACGAGGTCGCGGCCGAATCCGAACGAACCGATCAGGGTGACCTGGCTGCGGCTGACGTGGCGCCGGTGGAGATCGTGCACCTCGTCGATCGACAGGCGCTCGCAGGCCTCGGCGTCGAGCAGTTCGCTCACGTCCCGTCTCCCGTTCGTAGACTGGCCAGACCGGTGCGTTCGTGGGCCCGCACCCGATCGGCGACGAGCCTGCCCGCGTTTCTGCCGTGTCGCACCGCGTAGTTGGTGCCGCGGTCCTCGGGGAAGACCTGCGCCATGCCGGCCATGTACAGGCCGGGTACCGCGCATTCCACGCCGGGCACGATCCTCGAGTAGTTCCGGGTGATCACCGGTTGTGCGTGATCCGCGCGCCAGACGTGGTAGCCGCGCACCCATTCGTCGCGAAAGCGCGGGAACATCCGGCGCAGGTGGGGCAGGCTGTACCGGAACACCTCCTCGTCGCTCATCCGGTACAGCGCCGAGTCCTCGGGGAGGTATTTGGAGAGGTAGACGATGTGTCGGCCGCCGTAGTGGCCCGGATCGTCGAAGTTGGTGTGCTCGATGACGCCGACGTAGGGGAACGTGGGGTCGGTGACGTTGAGCCAGTAGGTGTCGGAGAGCGCGTGGGTGTTCTCCAACACCAGGCAGATGTTGGCCAGGTAGGGGATGCTGCCCAACTGGCGGCGCAGCGCGGGTACGGCGAGGTGTTCGTCGTCCTGGCCGGTCAGCATGTCGGCGAGCACGCTCGGCGCGGTGGTCACCAACACCCGCCGGGCAGAGACCACTTCGTCGCCGACGCGGACCCCGGTGACACCGCCGTGGTCGACCAGGACGGCGGAGACCGGGCTGTGCAGCCGTAGTCTGATGCCCAGTTCGCACAGTCGGGGCCGCCAGGCGTCGAGCAGAGCGCCGCAACCACCGCGCAGGTAGTGCAGCATCTCGCGCCCGGATCTGCTGCGGCTGCCGCCGCGAAGGTGCAGTTTGGTCCACATCCATGTGGCCCCGACCTGGGGGGCGTAGGTGCCGAACTTGCCTTCCAGGAGTGGTTGCCACACCAGGTCGAACACCCGGCGTCCGCCGATGCGTACGAGCCATTCCTCGGCGGTGAGTGCTTCGAGTTGGCGCCAGTGGCGTACCCGCGCGGCGCGCATCACCATCAGTCCCAGGCGCACCCGGTCGGCGGGCGGCAGCGGGGCGAAGCGCAGCACGTCGAGCGGGCTGGACAGGCGGTGGATGGTGTTGGCGTGGTAGAAGCCGGTGCGGGCCGGCCGGCGCTCCACCAGGTGGCCGCGGCCGAGTTCGGCGCACAGCCGGAACATGTCGTGATCGGACTCGAACCAGTGGTGGTAGAAACGTTCGAGTTGTCCGTCGCCGACGTCGAAGGTGCCGGCCAGGCCACCGATGCGGTCGTCCGCCTCGACGATCAGGGTTTTCAGGCCCGCGAGTCCCAGTTCGTGCGCGGCGGCGAGGCCGGTGAATCCGGCGCCGACGACCACCACGTCGAACCGGGTGTCGTCGCGGCTCACGACGCCTGCTCCTCGGGTTCGGCGAGCGCGGTCACCGGGGTGACCGCGTGTTGCCGGTCGCGCCGGGCGACCACGTAGGACGGGCGGCCGCGCGTCTCGTGGTGGACCAGGCGCAGGTATTCGCCCAGCACGCCCAGGAGCAGCGCTTCGCCGCCGAAGGTCCACGCGGCGACCGGCATCGGCCGCCGGCGCACCGCGGAGGTGAGCGCGACGCCGCCGAGCCAGGCGACGCCGACGGCGGTCGGGAGCCGGGCGGGCGTGGCCGTGCAGGTCATCACGCCCCGGTGGGACAGGCTCGCCATCTTGCGCAGCGTGTACTTGGATCGGCCGGCCGAGCGCGGGGCCCGCCCGTATTCGATGCTGGTCTCGGCGAAGCCCGCCCAGCCGACGAGGCCGCGCAGGAAGCCCGGGTCGCCGGACAGTTCGGTCAGGGTCTGCACGACCGAGCGGTCGAGCAGCCGGAAGTCGCCGGTGTCCAGGGCGACGGGATGGTCGGCGAGGGACTTGAGCAGGCGGTAGTAAACGTAGGCGGTGGCGACCTTGAACCGGGTGTCGCCGTGCCGCGCGACGCGGCGACCGGAGACGACGGGCCAGCCCTCACCCCAGCGTTCGACCATGGCCGGGATCAGTTCGGGCGGGTCCTGGAGGTCGGCGTCGAGGGTGACCACGGCGTCGCCGCGGGCCTCGCGCAGTCCGGCCATCATGCCGGGCTGGTGGCCGAAGTTGCGGGTCAGTTGTACGAGTTGCACGTGGTTGTCGGCGCGGGCCAGGGAGGTCAGGACGTCCCAGGTGTGGTCCCGGCTGCCGTCGTCGACGAAGACGATCTCGTGGTCGTATCCGTCGAGTGCCCGCATGACGGTGGAGATGCGGCGATGTGCCTCGGCGACCACCTCTCCCTCGTTGTAGCACGGCACCACCACACTGATCAGCGGCGTGTGCGGCGCGGGTCCGTCCGCCTTTCGCTGCGACACGGTGCGGACTCCTTCCGGTTCAGCCCAGGACGGCGTCGCGCGTCGCCCGGAACTTCTCGGCGGCGGCTGCGACGTCGTGCGGGCGGCTGAAGACGTCGACTCCGAAGTCGGCTCCCAGGTAGGTGTCGGTCAACCCCACCGTCAGGGCCACGGACCTGCTCAGGACGTCGTCGGTACGGGGCAGCGCGCCGGGGCGGTAGGTGTGTCCGCGGGCCGGGGGTTCCACCGGGCGGAAGGGGCAGGACGGGTGGTCGGGATCGGCCAGGGCCCGCAGTTCCGGCAGGCCCCCGTAGTGGTGTTTGGGCGAGTGCAGCAGGGTCTTGGAGCCGAGGCCGGAGGCGACCTCATCGGCGGCCTCGCGGTCGTCGAAGACGTAGACCGCGACGGTGGCGCAGTCGCCTGCGGCGTCGTGCAGGACCCGTTCGGCGACGCCGTCGCGGGTGCCGATCGCGTCGGTGAGGTCGCGTTTGAGCGCGCGTGTGCGGGCCAGGACGTCGTCCAGGCGTGCCAGTTGCGCGCGCGCCACTGCCGCGCCGAACTCGCCCATCCGCAGGTTGAGACCCAACAGCACGTCGCCGGGGCCGGTTTCGCGCGCGTAGGGGAACCAGCCGTGGTGGTGGAAGGAGTAGGCCCGCTGGAACGTGGCGGCGTCGCGAGTCAGCAGGAGACCGCCGTCGCCGCCGGTGACGACCTTGAAGACGTTGAGCGAGAAGGCCCCGGCCTCGCCGATGCCGCCGAGCGGGCGGCCTCGGTAGGTGCCGCCGCACGCCTGTGCCGCGTCCTCGATCAGGAGCAGGTCGTGCTCACGGGCGATGCGGGTCAGGGCGTCCATGTCGCAGGAGGCGCCCAGCATGTGCACGGGCATGATCGCGCGGGTGCGCGGGGTGATCCTGGCGAGCACGTCCGCCGGATCGAGGGTGAGCGATTCGTCGATCTCGGCGAGCACGGGCGTCGCGCCGCTGTAGGCCACGGCGGACAGGCAGGCGACGTACATGTATCCGGGGACGATCACCT
This sequence comes from Embleya sp. NPDC055664, assembly GCF_053618075.1. Lineage (NCBI taxonomy): Bacteria > Bacillati > Actinomycetota > Actinomycetes > Kitasatosporales > Streptomycetaceae > Embleya > Embleya sp. NPDC055664. Next base: position 73,672 of record NZ_JBSHGZ010000040.1, on the reverse strand, counting down.
CGTCCCCGGGTCCGATGCCGAGCGCGGCGAAGGCGGTCAGCAGCGCCGAGGTGCCGCTGTTGACCGTCAGGCAGTGCGGGGACGCGAGCCGGCTCGCCGCCTCCCGTTCGAGCCGGCGGCACTGCGAGTCCTGTGCCACGGGTTGGGAGTGCACCCCGACCGTGTTCTGCCAGGCGTCGAGGACCTCCGCGATGTTGCGTCGTTCCTCGTCACCGAAGGACGCGTACCCGGGACCGGGCATGCGACCGCCTCCTCACGTCGTGTTCGTGGCCGGTGCGGTGGGACTCAGAACACCGTCGGGCAATACGGCGCCGGGTCGTGGTGGAACGCCCGGGTCGCGGCCCGGAGCGCGCCCGACCGGTGTTCGACCACCCGCCCGGCCGCGGCCAGTTGCGTCAACGAGGTGCCGCCGAGGTACACGGCACCCAACTCGCGTACGGTCAGGGCCAGATCGGCCGGGGCCGAGGTACGCGCGCACTCGGCCTCGTGCGTGCCGGTGCGCAGTCGCCAACGGCCCTCGTTCCACGGGCAGATCGGGTCGGCGACGTCCAGCACCAGATCGACCTCGGCGCCGTATCCGCGTCCGGCGAGGGCACGTTCGACGTCCACCGGGCGGGTGTAGAGCTGATCGCGCGCGACGGGCGCGGCGCTGCGCGGGTCGTCGAGCAGGGCCAGGATCGCGTCGTCGACCGGGCGGTCGGCGATCACCGTGCCGCCGAGGTCGATGTCGAGCAGGGCCCGCCACAGACTCGCGTACGCGGCCGGGTCGTTCGCGAACAACTCGCGGACGTGCACCTCGTAGCGCGGGTAGGAGTTCTCCCATCGGGCGGTCAGCGAGTAGAGGGCGTATCCCCTCGCCGGCTCGCCGTCGTCGGCCCCGGCCAGCATGCACAACAGCCGTCCCGCGCCGCCGCGCCGCTCCGGCAGGTCGAGCACCGCCCGGCGCATCCAGGTGCCGTCGCGCCGGGGCATGCCCGGCCGCCGATCGATGGCGTGCTCGTAGATTCGGGTGATGTCCGCGCCGCATCGAGCCGGGTCCAGGACGCGCACGGACAACGGCGGGTCGGCGGGCGGGGCGGTCAACTCGCTTGAGGAGCGGGGTATTTGGATCCGGACGGCGCGGGTGGCGGAGCCGAATCCGAAGCGTCCGTAGATGGCCGGCTCGGTGGTGTGCAGCGCGGCGACCGCCTCCTCACCGCGGTCGTGCAGGCCGGCCAGGGTGCGCCGGATCAGGCCGCGCATCAGGCCGCGCCGGCGGTGCGTGGGGTCCACGGTGACGTAGCCGATGCCCGCGATCGGCTGCCGACCGCCCGGGACGCTCATGTCCAGCGAGTACAGGGCGAGCGTGGCGCAGGTCTCGCCGGCGCGGTGCGCGAGCAGCGAGCGCTTCGGCTCGAATATGTCGCCGATGATTTTTCGATATTCCGGAACCGCCTCGTATCCGCCGTAGGCGAGGGCGACGACATCGGCGAATTGGTCCCATGAATCCGGCGCACGGAAATCGTACCCGTCGACACGTGATCGGCTCTGATCCACAGGCAAAGGCACCTCGCAGGCATGCGAAAGAGTTCGGGGTGCACGTCTCAACGACGACCCGAACGGGAGAATTGCCGAATTGCGGCGGCCCACGGCCGACCGACCACCGAGTGATCTTTATCGACCGCCGGCTGATCTTTACAGGCCATCGGCCAACAATCATGCTTCACGTCGGGCCTGCGACTGTCAAGGCTTGTCGAGGATTCGTTCGGGAAGCGACCGTGCGGGGTTCGCTACCGATCGATCGAGCGGGAATTGATCCTTCCGTTCCGGTGCTCCGAAATCGGAACAGATCATTCTGCCGAATTCCATGAAGATTGCCGGGGTGCCTTGTGATCTACGGAACCGATCGCTAACACTCGAACGCGACGCCGACGTGCGGATACGCGTCTTCGCTGCGACCGAGGAGATCACATGAGCAATCCGAGGTTTATCGCCGGCAACACCGCCATCGACGACTGGCAGCAGCACGTGGAGGAGGACAACGGCACCGGGATCTACATCGACGTGGACACCAGCGCGGGCAACTTCTCGGAAACCCCGGTGTACACGGCGAATCTGTGCGGGCGCGACTCCATGTGGACCACCACCGGTGGAAACACCATTTACACGCCGACCGCCAAGGGCTTCCGCATCTACGTGCGCTGGCAGGACGGTCGGCCGCTGCCGGTGGAATACGCGGTGAGCCACGGCTGGTATATCAGCTGGGTGGCGACCGAGGTCTGATCCGGCGTTTCGAAATTACTGACGGGAAAGCCCTCGGCGACCCATCGGCGAGGGCTTTCCCATCTTTTTCGGCGTCGCGGCCGCCGCTTGTCACGAGTTGTTCGCACCCATGCGACAGGGGACTTCATCGACATGCAGAGGTTGCGCGAGACACAGGTTGCACAATTCCTGGGCCGAGCCGTCTCCCTCCCGCCCGACCGGACCGTCCTGGACCTCGTCGAGGATTGGGCATCGCGAGCCCCACACGCCCCGGCCGTGGAATGCGCCGGCCGGGTCCTCGACTACGAGCGCATGACTCGGATGGCGAGCGCGCTGGCCCGTGATCTGCACGAACACGGCGCCGGACCCGGCGACCTGATACCGCTCGCCGCCCGCAACGGCCTCGGCCTGCCGGTGGCCATGCTGGCCGTCCTCAAGACGGGCGCGGCGTTCGTGCCCCTGGACGCGACCTGGCCGGAGCAGCGGCTGCACGGCATGATCCGCGCGTGCGACCCGAAGGTCGTGCTGTCCGTCGCCGGCCCGGACACGGAGCGGGACACCGGAGCCGGCACCGCGCGGGACACCGGAGCCGGCACGAGCCGGGACGCCCGGCCGACGTGGGGGGACGACTCCGACGCCCCCGTGACCCTCGCGGTCGACCTCGACCGGCTCGGCGCCCCGACCGCCGACCGCTTCGGCCCGCCGGCCCGCCCCGACGACCTCGCGTACGGCTTCTACACGTCCGGGTCCACCGGCGTACCCAAGTGCGCCCTCAACACGCACCGCGGCCTGCTCAATCGATTCCTCCACATGACCCGCCGGTTCGTGACCGACGACCCGGAACGGGTGCTCCAGAACAGCCGGCACACATTCGACTCGTCGCTGTGGCAACTCCTGTGGCCGCTCACCCACGGCGGAAGCGTCGTCATCCCGGAACCCCGCGGCATGCTCGACCTCGCCGCCACCGTCGACGTGATCGCGCGGCACCGGATCACGATGACCGACTTCGTCCCGACGATCTTCAACAGTCTGGTCGAACTGCTGCACTCGCAGCCGGAGTTGGTGCCACGACTCGGCTCTCTGCGACGGCTGCTGATCGGCGGCGAGGAGATCAACGCCCGCGCCGTCCGGCTGTTCCACGAGATGTTGCCCGACGTTGCGCTGATCAACACGTACGGCCCCACCGAGGCCGCGATCGGGTCGGTCTTCCACGACGTGACCCGCGACCGGCGCAGTCCGCTGCCGATCGGCCGTCCCATCGACAACACGTGGGCGATCGTCCTGGACGAGCACAACCGGCCGGTCGCGCCGGGCGAGATCGGCGAGATCCACATCGGCGGCGAGTGCCTGGGCCTCGGCTATCTGGGCGATCCGCAGCGCACCGATGCGGCTTTCGTCGCGAACCCGTTCACCGAGCTGCCCGGGTCGCGCATGTATCGCACCGGCGATCTCGGGCACCACGACGCGGACGGCGTGCTCTTCTTCGGCGGCCGACGCGACCAGCAGTTCAAGGTCGGCGGGGTGCGGGTCGAATCGGGCGAGGTCGAGCAGGCGATCGCCACGCACCCCGGCGTGCGCGAGGCGAAGGTGGTGGCGCACGAACACGGCGGCTCCACGTACCTGGCCGCCTTCGTCACCGTCGGCCGCGACACCTCGACCGACGACCTGATCCGCCACGCGCGCGCGACGCTCCCGGCCGAATTGACCCCGAAACGCTTCGTGATCCTGGAGAACATGCCGCTCAACGGCAATGGGAAGGCCGATCGCGGCGCCCTGAAACGACTGCTCGACCGCCCGGCGCAGGCCGGAGCGCCCGCCGCCCCGGTTCCGCCGGGCACCGCCGGCGGCGCGACCCGGCCCCTGTCGACCGCGGAACACGCGCGGCAGGCATTGCTCGACCTGTGGGCCGAGGTGCTCCCGGAACCCGTCGTACACGCCGACAAGGACTTCTTCGACAGCGGCGGCGACTCGCTCAGCGCCCAGCGACTCGCCCTGGCCATCGCGGCCCGCTTCCGGACCCGCTTCTCCGTACGCGACGTGGTCGCGGCCCCCACCGTGACGGACCAACTCGCGGCGCTGCGCGGCCGAACCGGGCCGAACGGCAACGGAAACGGCGGCGGCACCGGCGCCTCGACCGCCGCACGGCGGACCCGCCCGGGTCCCGCCGAGCACTTCGGCCACGATCCGGTGCTCCCGCCGGACATCCGACTCCCGTACGCGCCACCGGAACCGCGCGTCGAGCACGTGCTGCTCACCGGCGTGACCGGCTTCGTCGGCGCACAACTGCTGTACGACGTGCTTCGCCTGCCCGGGGTCGCCGCGTACTGCCTGGTCCGCGCCGACGACGCGGAATCCGCCCGCAGGCGCGTCGCGGACAACCTGCGCCACTACGGCCTCTGGCGCGACGAGCACGCCGAGCGCCTGCGCGTCGTGGTCGGCGACCTGTCCGCCCCGGGCCTGGGCCTGGACGACGCGGACGCGCGCCGCCTCGCCGAGCGCGTCGACACGATCGTGCACGCCGGCGCCCTGGTCAACCTCGTGCGCGGATACTCGGCGCACCGCCCGGCGAACGTCGAGGGCACCGTGGAGATCCTGCGGTTCGCGACGCGGTGCCGGCCCAAAGCGCTGCATTTCGTGTCCACCCTGGCCGCGCGCGGCCGGGCACCGGTCCCCGACGGCCCCGGGTCCCGGGCGCCCGAGGCGCCGTGGCCCGCCGCCGACGCCGCCACGACCGGGTACGGGCGGTCCAAGTGGGTGGCCGAACGACTCGTCCTCCAGGCGGCGGAGCGCGGCCTGCCGACGGCGGTGCACCGGCTCGGCGAGGTCATGCCCGCCACCGACACGGGTGTCCCGAACACCGGCTCCCGTACGGACCTGTTCATCCGGGCGTGTCTGCGGGTGGGCGGGTATCCCACGAACCCGCTGCTCCTGGACTACACGCCCCTGGACACCGTCGGCGCGCTGCTGGCCGCCGCCGTGGCGCACCACGAACGCGGCTGGTTCCACCTCCTGCATCCCACGCCCGTGCAACTCGGGGGGCTGCTGGGGGCGTTCGGCGCGGCCTTCGGGCTGGAGCCGGTCGGATACGAGACGTTCTGGGCGGCCCTGCACGACGCCTCGCTCGCCGCGCCGGGAGACCGCACTCTGGCGGGGGCACTGGCCGTACTGCCGGCGCCCGACGGGGATCCGCAACCGCACCGGAATCGGCTGGCCGACGTGTTCCAGGACGGCACGGCGCTGTTCTCCGTCACCCGCGCCGAACGGCTGGCCCGGCGGATCGGCCTGCGACCGCCCGTCATCGACGCGAACGTCTTCGACCGCTACGTCCACTACCACCGGATGTCGACGCGCTCGTGACGCGGCCGACGACCCGACGGGGGCACCGACGCGAGCCCCACCCACCGCCCGAAACCGGTCGGTGGGGCTCGAACAGCTCAGCGGATGGCCCGCCCGGGCTTGCGCACCAGGACATGGCCGGTGCCGGCCGCCGCGTACACCGGGGGACGCGGCCGGACCCACGTGTGGGCGAACGGCATGTCGTAGGCGCCGACGGAGCCCACCAGGACCAGCTGCCCCGGGCGCAGCGACGAGGGTCCGTCGACGGCTCGGGCGAAGACGTCGCCCTCGTAGCAGTTGTTGCCGTACACCGCGTACGGCTCCCGGGCGGAATCGGCGGCGGGCGCGTCCCGCGTACCGCCCGCGTCGTCGGTGTCCGAAGGCACGAACTCGATCGGGTGGTTGCGCGACTTCACCGTCCGGGCGAGGTTGGTGCCGGCGTCCAGCACCAGCAGGTCGGGGCCCTCGGCGCGGCGTTTGCGGACGGCCACCCGGGCGACGAGCACGCCGTGTTCCTCCGCCAGGCTGCGCCCCGGCTCGACGATCAGGTGCACGTCCCGGGGCCGCAGCCCGAGCAGCCCGCACTCCTCGGCCACCTCGGCCGCGAACTCCGCCCAGGGCGCCGCCGGATCGGCCGTGTCGCCGCGCGGTGGAAACCCGCCGCCGATATTCAGGACGAAGGGCTCCGGGGCGTCGTGGGCCAATTCCGGCAACGTCTCGCGCCACAGTCGTATCGCGGCGCGGTACGTCCGCGGGCCGCCGACCAGGGTTCCCACGCCCAGATGTACGCCCCGCACCCGCACTCCCGCATCGGCCAGAATGCGCCGGGCCCACGGCACCTCGTCGGGCATCAATCCGAATCGCGACCACTCCCCCGAATCGGTCCTGATGGCCAGGCGTAAACATACGCGCGGTCGTGGACCGCCCTCGGGAATCGCGGCGGCGACGTGTTCGATCTCCGCCGCCGAGTCGATCTGTATGCCGACCCCGAGCGTCAGGGCCCGGGTCAATTCCGCGGCATGTTTCACCGGCCCGTCGAAGAGAATGCGATCGGGCGGGAAACCGTCGTTCACGGCGGTTTCGAGTTCCGGGCCGGAGACCACTTCGGCGGTCGCCCCCAGTGTGCACAACAGCCGCGTGAACGCGGTCAGTGGATTGCTCTTGTAGGAATACGCCAGGGTGAACCGCGGAAACCACTCGCGCCATGCCTTGTCCATCGCCGAGAAATCCCGCTCGACCCCGCTCGGATCGACCACGTAGAAAGGTGTCGGTATTTCCCGGGCGATCCGCTCGGCCGCGGCTTTCAGCCGATTTTCGATCACGACCAACCTCCGAATTTCCCGTCGGATACGAGGGAAGGTTTTCACCGTAGGACACCGATCCTGCGCATGTCGAGCCTCGAAAAGGGGAACTCCGATCGGCGCCGGCCGCACCCGCGGGCGGCTTTTCGGCAAACCGTATCGAGGTAACGACCGGAGTGTTAATGTCCCGGAATGAATGATGCCTTTCCCATATGGGATCCCGAGCGTGACCTGATCGCCATACCCGGCGCGCCCGGCTCTTCGGGACCTTACGCACAGTTGGTGGGGGCGGCCTTCGAGAGGGTGGGCGCGGGTCTGGGGGCCGAGCGGGTGTTGAAAGCGGGGGCGCTGCTGCCCGCGGTCTCGGTGTTGGAGCGCACGGCGGAGCCAATCCTGCGCCGCCGAATCCTTACGGTGGTGCAGTGCCTGGAGCGTGTGGTCGAGCGTTATCCCGACGACCCCCGACTGTGGGACTTCCTGGAGGTCCCGGCGGTGTTGCACCGGTGGATCATGCGGCACGACCATCGAACGCGGCCTCGGGTGGACTTCTGTCGGCCGGACCTGGTCGGCGCGGATCTGGGTTCCGTACGGGTGTTGGAGTTCAACCCGAGCAGCCCGGGAGGTGTCATGGTGACGGGCACGGTCAACCGCATGTGGCGGGGATCGCCGATGGGGGACGTCCTGGCAGGGTGGGGCGTGCCCGACGCACCGATGGAACAACCGTCCTGGTTCGCGGACTGGGTACTCGCCCACGGTCGTGAACGCGGCGTTCCCAACGCACGGACCCAACGGATCGCGCTGATCCGCGGTCGGCGCCGGTCGCGGTTCGAAGTCGACGTGATGCGGGCCCAGTTCACCGCGCGGGGCCGGGCGTTGATCCCGGTGGACGCCGACGACGCCGCCGCCCTGTCGAAGTTCGCGTTGGCGTACCTCAAGTACGTCCCGGCCGACGCCGCCGAGGTCGAGCGGTGGGACGTGTTGTGCGCACGGTTGACCGCCGGCGACCTGGTCGCGCCCAATGCGTTGGCCGAGCGCTGGGTGGCGGAGAACAAATTATGCCTGGCCGTGATGTCCGATCCCCGGTTCCGACACCTGTTCACCCCCGCGCAGCACACGGCGCTGCACGCGCTCGTGCCCTGGAGCCGCAAACTCGGCGACGGCGTCTCCGTGGCCGAGGCGATCGCCGGTCGTGTCGACCTGGTCGTCAAGGCCCCCTACGGATTCCGCGGCCAGGCCGTACACATGGGGGTCGACACGGACCCGCGCACCTGGACGGATCTGCTGCGAGATCCGGCGCGGCGGGGATGGCTCGTTCAGGAACGTGTCGCGCCCTCGTGCGTCGACACCGATGGAGGGCGATACATGCGCGACCTGAAGGTCGCGGTTCTGCGTGGGCGGGTGATCGGCTACGGGTCGCGGATGGGCCGTAACCATGTTCTCAACGGAGCCCTCGGCAGCGCGATGGCCGCCGTGTTCGCCCCACACACCCTCGACACGGCCTGAGGCCGAACGACGCCCGAAGGTAAACTCCGTCAGTCCTTGCGGCCGGTCGCCGCGACCGTCACACCCAGCCCGATCATCGCCGGCCCGCCCACGGCTCCGGTTACGGCGGTCCCGTGCCGTGGGGGCTGTGGCGGACGCGGTACGGGGTCCACCACACGTATCGGCCCACCCGGTGCAGCAGGCCCGCGTCGTGGTAGCGCGCGGTCACCGCTTCGGTCGGGTCCGTCGTGGCCACGCCGCGCAGCAGCGGCTCGATGACCTGTGCGTAGCGGGGGTTGCGGATGACCAGGCGGCGGAACGGGTCGGCGCGGTGGTCGCGGACCTCGATGAAGCCGGGGCCGTGGCGGTAGCCGAACTTCGCGGGGCGGAAGTCGGCACGCCAGGCGGCGGCGAGGCGGTCTGTGTCGCCGTCTCCGTCTCCGTCGATCACGGTGGTCGGCGGGTGCAGGTGGCCGAGCGGGCGCCAGTCCCAGGGCCCGGCGGGCGGGCGGAGCGCCCAGTCGACGGCGATGCCGTGCGCGGTGAGTTCGCGGACGACCACGAGTCCCGCCACGGCCACCGCGCCGTCGGCCTCGACCCCGCCGTCGGACAGGTCGATCGCGGCGTGCAGCCGGGCCAGGCACGCACCGCCCGCGGCGAGCCGCGCGACCTCGTCCAGGGGGTCGCCGGCGACATCCGCCTCGCCGAGGTACATCCCCGGTATCCGCATGGCCTCCGGGTCGCGATCGCGCCACAGGGCCAGCCGTACCGGCGGGAGGTCAGTGCTCATCGGCGGCCAAGGCGGGTACGAGCGTCGGCCGGCGCGGCCGGATCGGCGCCGGGTTGCGTGCGGCCGGCGCGACCTGGACGACCTCGCCGCCTTCGGCGAAGACCACGCCGAGCGAGCGCCACCGGGCAAGCAGGTCCTCGACGGCCGCCGCGGTGACCCCGTCGTGGCGCGCGGCGGTCTTGCGCAGCAGCGCCGCCGGGCTGTGCGGGGTGTCGAGCAGCCGGAACACCGTCGTCTCGATCGGGTCGACGAGTTCGAGCAGGTGCCAGTCGAAGCCGGGTCGGGTGTCGACCAGGACGATGTGGTCCCCGAGGTCGTGGTGGGTGAGCCGACTGCGCGGATGCGCGGCGATCCAGTCGGCGATGGCCGGCCGCAACCGATCCAGGCACGCCGCCGAGATGCCGCGCCGGGGCACATCGAAGATGTAGACGAGATCGGCGAGTTCCGCCTCGGGCAGGTCGTAGATGTGCCGGTAGTGCGCGGCCGGTCGGGGTGGGCCGAAGCCCAGTTCGGGCCGGTCGAAGTACGGACTGAAACGCTCGACCTTGACCCGGGTGGCACCGGCGGGCGGCATGAGGTGGTGCAGCGCGGGCAGTTGGTCGATCACGTCGTCGTAGTCCTCGTCGGTCTCGCCGGGAAAACCGTAGAGGTGGTTCCAGCTCACCTCGGTCCCGACGGTCTGCGCGTCGCGGAGCAACCGCACGTTGCGACAGGCCGTCACGCCCTTGTCCATCAGCCGCAGCACCTTGCTGCTCAGGTTCTCGATCCCCGGTTGCACATGGCTGATCCCGGCCGCGTACAGGGTTTCGAGTTGGTCCCGGCGCAGGTTCGACTTGATCTCGTAGCCGATCCGCAGGTCGTATCCGGACTCGGCGAGGCGCGGGGCCATCGAGCCGAGGTAGGCCATGTCGATGATGTTGTCGGTGACCCACACGTCGAGGATGCGGTGTCGTTCGACCAGGGCGAGGAGTTCGGCGACGAACCGGCCCGGGTCCTTGCTGCGGAACTCCATGAACGAGCCGTTGAGTCCGCAGAACGTGCAGTGGTGCTTCGCGCCCCACCAGCAACCGCGCGAACTCTCGACGACGAGCCGGGGTTCGACCCAGGAGCCCGCGGTCGACCTCGCGTGTCGTTCGAAGTAGTCGCCGTAGTCGGGCGCGACGAGCGCACCCGGGGGCAGCGGCGCGGCCTCCATCGGGTTGACCACACACGCGCCGTCCGACGTGCGCCAGCACAGACCCGCGATGTCGGCCAGTGCCTTCTCGTCGCGGTCGCCGTCGATGGTGGCGGTGAGCAGTTGTGGGAAGGCCACCTCGCCCTCGCCGCGCACGACGGCGTCGATGTACGGGAAGTTGCGGTGCAGCGCGGCACCCTGCGGGCCGTCGCAGTTCGCGCCGCCGAACACGGTGAACGTGTGCGGCGCCAGCTCCTTGACGATGCGCGCCGCGGCCAACGTCGCGGCGTTTTGCGCGAACGTGGTGGTGAAGCCGACCACGTCCGGCGCCTCGGCGACGATCCGGGCGGCGCTCTCGCGGACGAACCTCGGGGCGAGTTCGTGCAGTTCGAGCGTCCTGGCGGTCATGCCGGCGGGCACTCGACCGGTCAGGCGGGCGGTGAACTCCGGTACCTGCCAGCGCGGGCGGTCGTTCAGCGCGGCCGAGAAGATCCATTCGCTGAGCCCGGAGAAGTAGGAGTTGGCGCAGAACTCGTATTCCTCTGCGGTGAAGCCGGTGTGCGCGACCAGCCAGTCGACGTAGTCGAGGTTGGCGTGCACGACGTCGACGTGGGCGTCGGGGAAGACGTCGAGGACGCGGCGGCGCAGGATGCCCAGGGCCAACGAGGGCATGTCGATCGACGACCACGGCATGTCCACGAGCACCACGCGCATGTCGCTCACCAGCGCCCGCGCCGGCTCAGCGCGGCGCGGGCGGCGTCGCCCGCGGGCGTCGGGGTGGTCTCGAACGCCGCGGCCACCCGCGCGGAGACCGGGCCGTGCGCGAGTCCGGTGGGGGTGGCGAAGTACGCGTAGAGCGTGGTCTCTTCCGGGGGGCCGGCCACGCCCGGGCCCCAGCCCGCGATGGCCGCCCGGGTATACCGGCGCAGCGCCGCGTGGCCGTGGTCGGTACGCACGACGCCCTCGACCCCGATCAGGAACGACAGCGGCTGCTCGTGGCAGAGCGCGGTGAACAGGGAGAGCATCAGTTCGTGGTCGACGGTCTCGCGCACGGTCGTGGCGGTCGCCTCGGGCAGATCGAGCAGGAATCGTGCGAACGCCTCCTCCACCGACAGGCCGGGGCCGAGGTGGGGGACCAGCCGGAAGGCGCCGAAGTGGGTCGAGGTCAGGAACCCGTCGAGCAGGTCGGCGTCGTCGTGGCCGGCCGCGCGGAGCGTGTGCAGGCTGCGCGGGAACGAGCCGGCGAGCCCGCCGGCGCGGCCGAGCCGCCAGATCCGGGAGCGGAACCTGCGTGCGGCGGCGTCGAGTTCGTCGAGTTCGACGGTCTCCAGACACTCCAACTCGCCCGGGTTCGTCGCCACCTCGGCGGCGCCTTCGTCGGCCAGGCGGGCGCGCAGGTCGCGGTCGAGCAGGAGACGCATGAGCAGGTCGGCGAGTTGCCCGCCGGCCAGGCCCGTACCGGTCGCCGGCGGAGCGGAGGTCGTCTCGCGCGGTGGCGCGGAGGTGCCGACGAGGCGGTCGTCGCCACGCCGCCATGCGTCGGCCAGGTCCCGCAGGCGCTCGAAGTTGGGCCGGGACCGCTCCACCAGCCGGCCGTCCTCGCGGTACATCGGGTCCTCGTAGCTGACCCCGAGCAGGTTCGGGCAGCGCGGCAACAGGTATTCGGTGAGCTGTAGTTGCTCGTCCAGGAGCACGCCGTGGTGCAGGTCGCGGAACTTGCCGCCGACGATCTGGCAGCCCGACAGGTGCAGTTCGCGACAGCGGTCGAGGGGTAGGGCCTCGATCCCGTCGAGCATGTGGCGGCCGGTGCGGCCGCGCAGCCACTGGTAGCTGAGCAGATGGCCGACATCGAGGGTGACCCACACGTCGGCGTCGTCGGCCAGCCTGGCGAAGTACTCGAACGCGTCGAGACCGCCGAGGTGGAAGGACCCGCCCTCGGTGAAGCCGGGGAACTCCACGTGCAGCGGCGCGGCCAGGCGCCGGGCGGTGTCCGCCGTGTTGGCGGTGGCGATCTGCAGGCCGCGTTCGGTCAGCGGCGGCGGCAGCGGATACGGCAGCGGGCAGCCGCGCAGGCTCCAGATCCCCAGGTCTTCGACAACCCAGGACAGGTCGTGGCGGGCGGTGAGTTCGTTGGTGAACTCGATGGTGGGGCCGCGATCGTAGCGCTCGGGCGAGCCCATGTTCAGCTCGGTCTGGTGCAGTGCGCGGCGGGTCCCGGTGGGCAGTGCGGCGAAGAAGCGGTCGTAGGCGGGGGCGTAGTCGGCCATGCGTACGGCGGCTCGCGAACGCGGCTGGAACGAGGGGCAGGCGTAGGCGAAGTCGTGGCCGTGGCGCCGGAAGAACGCGCGCACGCGCGGCGAGATGTTGCCGCCGTCGGGCGTTTCGACGAAGCCGATGCCCCGATTGCCCAGGGTGCCTCCGCTCCACGGCATGTCCATGACCAGGCCCAGACCCAGCCTGGTCGTGGTGGCTGACGTTGGTGTCACGACGGCCTCCCGGCGTACTCGACGTCCGCCTCGATGATGGTGCCCGGATGGGGTCGGCCGGCCAGCGCGCCGACCAGGCGGCCGAGGAGCAGCCGGCCGCGTGCGGTACGCGCCGCGAGCAGACCGTCGGCACGCTGCGCGACGTCGCGGCGCGGCAGCGCGTAGAAGCGTTCCCGAACCAGATCGGCGATGGCGATCCGGTCGTGGACGCCGTCGAGTTCGGTGGGGACGATGCGCACCCACGGGTGTGGCTCCACCAGTTCGGCCTCGCGCGGGCCGGTCCCCGGGGCGCTGCTCGGGGGCGAGAGCCGGCCGGCCCGGCCCGGGGTGACCGTGCGGAAGACCCGCTCCAGTCGATCCAGCGCCTCGGCGCGGGCGGGACCGCCGCCGACCGCCATCGGATAACCGACCCGGCCGCCGAGGTAGTTGAGTTCCGGATTGCCGGTGAGCGGCCCGGAGGTGTCCAGCGCCAGGCCGAAGTGCTCGGGGTGCCGGGCGAGCCGGCTGCCGGGCTCGGCGATCAGCAGCTCCAGCGCGTCGATGCCGATCCGGTCCTGGTTGTCCGTCAGGAAACGCAGGGATTCCTCGAACTCGTCCGGCGTCTCGTCGAGGACGTGCCCCATCACGGACAGTCGCATGGTGATGCCCGCGTCGGCGAGGTTGTCGACGATGCGCTGGTAGTCGGCCGCGCGCACGCCCCGGTCCAGCACGTCGAGCAGGCGCTGCGAGGTGCCCTCGTAACCGATGGCGATCTGCGCACAGCCGAGGTCGGCCAGCTCGCGGCAAAACCCCGGGTCCAGCAGGCCGGGTTCGAGGCGGGCGCGCACATCGAAGCGCACCCGGACGCCGCGGGCCCGGGCCAGCCGCATCGCCCGGGCGATCAACCGGAGGTTGGTGTTCTCGTCGGCGATCGCGACGAGTTCGGCGCCGGTGTCCCGGACCACCGACTCGACGGCGTCGGCCAGTTGCGCGGGAGTGCCCTGCTGGTAGCCGCCGCGGGCCAGGGAACGATTGCCGTAGGAGCAGAAGGCACACCGGCCCCAGTAGCAGCCCACGCAGGACACGATGGCCAGTTGGGTGGTCTCCGAGAGGTAGGCGTGGATCGGCAGGTCGGCGAAGTCGGGCGGGCCGAGATCGCGAAACCGCAGTCGTACCGGGCGCGTCGAGCACTGCGCGGCGCCGTCGGGCGAGAGCCAGGTCATGCCGGGTACGTCGGCCTGTGCGGCGGTGCCGTCCAGCGCGTCGAGCCAGCGTTCCAGCGGCTCCTCGCCCGCCGTGTGGCACAGGGCGTGGACGGTGTGCCGCACGCCGACGAGCGCGGCCAAGTCCTGGTGACGGAGCATCACCTGCTGGCCGCCGAGGCAGACGTGTGCGTCGGGTCGCAGCCGCCGCACCCAGGCGGCGATCAGCAGTGCCGGTGCCACCTGGCTGAAGAACGCCACGGACAGGCCGACCACGCGGGGCCGGTATCGGGCCAGCAGGTCCACGACGTGACGGTGGAGCCGCTCGACCGCGACACCGGACGCGGCGGGCGGCACCGCGGCGGCTACGCGCACGGCGTCGTCGAGTTGCCCGAGGTCGCGCCAGGTCCGGGTGAGGAGCGTGTCGCCGACAAACAGCTCGACGGCGTTGCGCGCGAGCCGAAGCGCGTCGAACGCGGCGGATGCGTGGGCCGGTTGGGGCTCGTGAGGCGCGTCGGCCGGTCGCTCCATGGCCCTGGCGCGGATCTCGCCCGCGTGCTCGATCACGACGTCGGCCATGGCCTGCCGATACCAGCCGTCCAGACCGGTGCCGCCACGGGCCGCGACCGCGGCGGTCAACGTCTGCGGGTGTCGCAGCACGTCGTGCACCAGGCCGATGTTGAGATCGGCCTGGTGGACGCGCCGACCCCGACGCCGCAGGTGGCCGGTCAGGTAGGGCAGGCTCAGGTACGGGAAGAACCTGGCCTCGGTCTGCGGCGGAAAGATCAGGAGGACGTCGACCCGATCACCGCCGCCTGCCCGTTCGGACGGCACATTCCCACCTCGGCAGTCCGGGGTCTCAGATGGAGACGTCTTCCTCGTTGTTCGCCGCGATGTAGGTGTAGGAGTGGTAGGCCCCACCGACCTTCAACTCGCTGGTCTCGATCACTTCGAGGTCGTCGAGCTCGGCGAACTCTTCCTCGTCGGCGGCGGTTTCTACCGTCACCTCGGGCGGTGCAACACTCATGATCCCTCCCCTGGCGCGCGATGGTGGCTGACGCCTTCACGGTAGCGGTGTGGGGTGGTGTGTCAACAGCCGTATGACAAAAGCAAGTTGCGCTCGGAGGAATCGGCCTCGTCGAGAAAGCGCGCGACCCAGCGGCTCGTCGTCTCGTCGGCCTGGCGCGCGATACCGGGCGCGGGGATGCGCTCGGGCACCTCGACGTCGAGAAAGGCCAGACACCCCCGCACGCCGTCCTCGTACTTCACGAGCAGGTCCTCGTAGACGACGACGTGGGGTGTGATGCGGTGGCGGTCGAAGTACCGCGCCCAGGTCGCCGCGTCGTGATCGAGCATGCGCAGGTGCCGGCGGATGCCGTCGTGGTCGTAGCGCGGGGTCGAACTCGCCCGCCCCGTCGGCAGGTAGGTCCCGTCGACGATCCACACGCCGGTCTGCTCGGCCACGGTGTACGAGATCGCCTGCCGCAGGCGGTCCCGGCGCACCATGTGGATGTAGCGCGGCACGCACAGCAGTTCGTGCGGATCGACCTCCAGGGTGGCCAGGTGACCGGCGTGCACCTTGATGCCGAAGACGCCGTTGGGACTGGTCCGGCACCGCATCAGGGCGCGGACATGGGCGGCGGGCAACCCGTCCGGATCGTCGGCGTCGAATCCCCAGCGCTCGAAGTAGTCGAGGACGTGGGCATCGGCCAGGTAGTCCTCGGGGAAGCCGGCCACGCCGGTATGCCACAGCGCACGGGCAAGCATGTTGCTGCCGCAGCGCGGGCTCGACGCCAGGACGTAGCGAACCGGCGGCGGGCCGGCGAACGGCGGGAAGTCGTACTGCTCACCGTTCGTCGAGTATCGCAGCGCCACGACCACCACTCCCGCTCCTCGCCACCGTCCCGAACAGCCCTGTGACGCGCGGCTCTTGTGATGCTATCGGCAGATGTGATTACCCCCGGAGCAGAACCGTCCCCTACCTTGAGGCCGTCCGACCGGAGCTGTACGAGAACGTCCCGCTCGACGGTGGTTGGTTCGGACCCTGCGGCGGTGCCCGTCCTCCGGTTCCGCACCCCCTTCCCCCCTTCCCGAGGAGACGCATGTCTCGCCGCGTCACACCACGCTTACGTCCCCGTCCCTTCCCCATCGGCCTGGTGACCGCTCTGATCGCCACGCTCGTCGCCTTCCTCGCCCTGGCTCCGGCCGGGCCCGCCGGCGCGTCCGGCTCGCGGCCGTCCGGCGCCGTTCCCTCCCCCACCGCGCCCCACCAAGGGGTCGTGGCGCAGAACTCCTCCGACGCGCCGACTCCCGGGCGCGACAAGGCCGTTCAGGCTTTCGTCGAGCAGCGCGCCAAGCTGCGCGCGGCCCTGACCGGGGACCCCGCGAGCGCCCCGAACGACGCCGCGACCGCCGCCTCCGGCGCGAGCCTCGCGCCGACGCACAACTTCTGGGGCATCTTCCCGCAGGCCGGCACCCACGACGGCATCACCGCGACCCACAGCGTTGATCCCTCGTACAAGGTGAGCAACTCGCAGAACTTCACCTACGCCCCGACCACCAAGGCACTGAACTCGTGCATGGAGGTCGTCACCGCCTACTGGAGCCAGGGCGCCGAGATCTGGGCATGGGACTGGTGCGGCACGAGCGGCCCCGCCAAGACCGTGAAGGTGGACGCCGCGTTCCTGGCGAAGTACACCACCACCGTCAACGGAATCACCTCCTACAGCGTGCAGTTGAGCAAGGACGCGACCTCGGGCAACGCGTGGTCGTCGTTCCTGTACAACTACAAGACCCAGGCGTGGGAGTCGCTGTTCCGCTCGTCCGGCACCGACCAGAGCGCACTGAACTACGGCTGGGACATCTTCGAGATCTACGCCACGGTCAACCCCGCCACCGGTAAGGGCTACTACTGCACCGAGGCCCGCAATACCACGTTCGACAGCACCGACATCAAGCTCCGCCGGGGCGGCGCGTGGCAACTCGCGACCCCCACCGACTCCCCGTGGACCAGCACCAGCCCGCGAGGCAGCGACTACCTGTGCCCGTCGCTGACCTTCACCCGAGCCGCGCAGAACCACCACTGGACGGTGCACCCCTGATCGTCCGCACGACCGGGCGCCGGACGGGTGGGCTCGACCCCCGTCCGGCGCTTCGCCCGCGCCGCGCGCCACCGCGCCGTTCCACGATTGGACACCGAGATGCCAGAGGCCCCCCGCGGCGAGTTCCGGAAGGAACTCAGGCCGATCGAGAACTCGTTCAAGCCGGACGCCCTCCCGGAGGTCTACCTGCCGCAGGTCGCCACCGACGACGACCGTTACTACGCGCCGTTCACCGAGACGGTCGGGTCCCGCCCGCTGTGGATCAACGTCAAGGACAACTCCTGGTGCGACATCCTGCGCGCCGAGGAGGCCGGCCTGGTCAACCGGCACTACCACCCGCACGAGGTGTTCGCGTACACCATCTCCGGCAAGTGGGGCTACCTGGAGCGCCCGTGGACCGCCTCCGCCGGCGACTTCGTGTACGAGGCCCCGGGCGAGGGCCACACGCTCGTGGCCTACGAGAGCGACGAACCGATGAAGACGATGTTCATCGTCAAGGGTCCGCTCATCTGGTTGGACGAAAACGGCGACACCACCGGCTACTTCGACGTCCACGACTACATCGCCCTGTGCCGCCGGCACTACACGAAGGTGGGCCTGGGCGCCGAATACGTCGACGCGCTTTTCCGCTGAGCCCCCGGGCCACCCCCGCCGCCGCCCCGGTCGGGGAGGTGGAGGTAGCCGGCGCGCTCGTGGCCTGCGTACCCGAGCGCGCCGGGCGCTGTGCGCGGCGGTCAGACCAGTCGCGCCGACACGATCGTCACGGGCTCCACCGGCACGTCGCGGCTGCCGTTCCGCGACGTGGTGGGCACGCCCTCGATGGCGTCCACCACGTCCTTGCCGTCCACGACCTTGCCGAACACCGCGTAGCCCCAGCCGTCCTGACCGGGATAGTCGAGGAACTCGTTGGCGGCGGCGTTGATGAAGAACTGCGCGCTGGCCGAGTGCGGATCCGACGTGCGCGCCATCGCCACCGTGTACTTGTCGTTGCGCAGACCGTTCTTGGCCTCGTTCTCCACCAGGTTCGGCGCCGGCTTCTTCTCCATGTCCGCGGTCAGGCCGCCGCCCTGGATCATGAAGCCCGGGATCACCCGGTGGAAGATGGTGCCGTCGTAGTGACCGGCCTTGACGTAGTCGACGAAATTCGCCACCGACTTCGGAGCCTTCGACTCGTCGAGCTCCAGGGTGATGTCCCCGCTCGAGGTCCGCAGCAGTACTTTGATCATCCGGCCATCGTACGCAGTGCCGAAGCCGCCGCCGTGTACCGACACCGACAGGGGCCGCCGACCAAAACCCCGGCCGACGACCCGCGCGGGCTCGAACGCCACGCCCGCGCCCCGAACGATGCGTCCGCTACCGGAACATGCGGTCGGCGCTGGTGGCCATCGGTCGGCCACGTACCCCGACAGCGGTCCGACATCACCGGGCCGGCATACGAACGCCCTTTGCCCACGCAGCAAATGTCACCAACCCGCCGCGCTGCCACGGCAGTTCCGCCACGAAGCCGCGGCCCGGGCACCCCGGTCAACGCGGGCGCACGTCGGGAGCGGTGCCCTGATGCAGGTAGGCGGTGGTCCCATCGGCCAGTGCCGCGGCGCACGCCCGCAGGCGGCGGGCCATGTGGGGAGCCATCAGGGTGTCCCACTCGGCGGGGCGCGCCAGACGCCAATGCGCGAGTTCGTCGCCCGCCAGGCGGATACGTTCGTGCATCTCGGTCTCGGTGACCGGTCCGCCGTCGAAGAGGTGGTTCGCCAACGCCGGCCGGCCATCGGGTTGCGCCGGCATCCAATCGACGACCAGGAGACGCCCCGGACGAAGGTCGAGGCCCAGTTCCTCCCGGACCTCGCGGCGGGCGGTGTCCCAGGGGAATTCGCCGTGCTCCATGGCGCCGCCGGGGATCTCCCAGTGGCCGTCGCCGTACCGGGGCTCGACCAGGAGGATTCGGTGCTCGGAGGTGTGGAGGATCGCGCCGGCGCTGCCGATGTGGCGGGGCAGGGTGGCGTAGTACTCGGCGGGAGGGAGGGGGTGGCTCATGGCGGCAAACGTAGTGAGTCGACGTGGCCGCGAAACAGCGAAGGCAAGGAGATTCCTCTCCCTGCCTCTCTCAACTTATAGCGCACCCGGGGGCTTGCGGCAAGGCCCCCGTCGGGGCGCAGAATCGTCCGCCGTGGCCACTACCTGCGGAAATGGGAAGGACGACAACGAGGGATGAGGACGTGCCCGACAACAGGTTCGACGACGCCGGCGGCACCGGCGACGCGGCGGCACCGGATCAGGACTGTCTCGGAGGTATCGCGGTGAGCGACCGCTACGTATCGGATCTCGGCGGGATCGACACGACGATGGTCGCCCTCGTCGGCGGCAAGGCCGCACACCTGGGCGCACTGTCCGGGATCGAAGGCGTCCACGTGCCGCCCGGCTTCTGTGTGACCACAAACGCCTTCCGGCGGGTCGTCGCGCAGGCGCCGTCGCTCGACGAACTGTTGGACCGGCTGTCCCGCTCGAACCCCGACGACCGGGAGGAGATCCGCACGCTGAGCGCGGAAGTCCGCCGGACCATCGAGGAGATCGCCGTCCCGGACGACGTCGCGACGGCGATCACCGGCGCGCTCGCCCGGTTCGGCGAACAGGCCGGCTACGCCGTACGATCCAGCGCGACGGCGGAGGACCTGCCGACGGCCTCGTTCGCCGGCCAGCAGGACACGTACCTGAACGTGGTCGGGCCGACGGCGATCCTGCGGCATGTCGGCCGGTGCTGGGCCTCGTTGTTCACCGAGCGGGCGGTGGCCTACCGCCGGCGCAACGGCATCGACGACCGTGCGGTCCACATGGCCGTGGTCGTCCAGCGGATGGTCTTCCCGCTTGCGGCCGGCGTCCTGTTCACCGCCGACCCCGTCACGGGCAACCGCAGGGTCGCCACCGTCGACGCCGGCCCGGGCCTGGGCGAGGCGCTGGTCTCCGGCCTGGTGAACCCGGACGTCTTCACGGTGCGCGACGGCGAGATCGTCGCCAGGACGATCGCCGCCAAGCAGCGCGCCCTGCACGCCGTGCCGGGCGGCGGCACGCACGAGGTGGCGATCGACCCGGACCGGCAGCGGCAGCCGGCGCTGACGGACGCGCGGGTGTTGGAGCTGGTGCGGCTCGGGCGGCGGATCGAGGCGCACTTCGGCCGGCCGCAGGACATCGAGTGGTGCCTGGACGACGACGGCTTCCGGGTCGTGCAGAGCCGGCCGATCACGACGTTGTTCCCCATTCCCGAGAGCGACGACCGGGACAACCATGTCTACGTCTCGGTCGGCCACGGGCAGATGATGACCGACCCCATGAAGCCCCTGGGACTGTCCGTGTGGCAGCTGACGGCCATGGCCCCGATGCCCACGGCCGGCGGGAGGTTGTTCGTCGACGTCACCCGCCGCCTGGCCTCGCCCGCGAGCCGCACCGCCTTCCTGGACCTCGTCGGGCGCGGCGATCCGCTGGTCAGGGACGCGCTGGAGACCGTCCTCGACCACGACGGCTTCGTTCCCTCGCTCCCCGACGCGGGTCCGCCCGAGCCGCTGATCGTCGCCGCGGCGCCCACCCCGATCGAGACGGATCCGGCCATCGTCGCCGAGCTGATCGAGCGCGGCCGGACGTCCGTCGACACCCTGCGGCGCGAGATCCGGAGCAAGTCCGGACCGGCGCTGTTCGACTTCCTGGCGGAGGCCTTCGCGGAGCACAAGCGGGCCCTCGGGGATCCGCTGAGCCTTCGGGCGATCATGGCGGGGATGGAGGCCACGTGGTGGCTGGGCGACAAGCTGTGGGAGTGGCTGGGCGAGAAGAACGCGGCCGACACGCTCACCCTGTCCGCCCCCGGCAACGTCACCTCCGAGATGGGCCTGGCGCTGCTCGACGTCGCCGACGTGATCCGCCCGCACCCGGAGGTGGTCGCCTACCTGCGGGGTGTCGAGGACGACGACTTCCTGGACGAGTTGCCCAAGCTCGCGGGCGGGGCCGAGGCACGCGACGCCGTGGAGTCCTACCTCGACCGATACGGCATGCGCTGCGTCGGCGAGATCGACATCACCAGGCCGAGGTGGCGCGAACGCCCCACCACACTCGTCCCGGTGATCCTCGACCACGTGAAGAACTTCGAACCCGGCGCAGCCGAACGGCGGTTCGAGGAGGGAAGGCAGCGGGCACTGGCGAAGGAGCGGGACGTATTGGCGCGCCTGCGAACCCTGCCCGACGGGGACCGAAAGGCCGACGAGACCAAACGTATGATCGACCGGGTCCGCACCTTCATCGGATACCGGGAATACCCGAAGTACGCCATCATCACCCGCTACTTCGTCTACAAGCAGGCCCTACTGGCCGAGGCCGACCGCCTCGTTCGGGCCGGCGTGCTGGCCGATCGGGAGGACGCCTTCTTCCTCACGTTCCAGGAATTCCACGACGTCGTGCGTTCGCACCGGGTGGACGATCGGCTCATCCGGGAGCGCAAGGACGCGTTCCGGTCGTACCACTCGCTCACCCCGCCCCGGGTGCTCACCTCGGACGGCGAGGCCCTCAACGGGTCCTACCGCCGCGACGACGTGCCGGCCGGTGCCCTGGTCGGGCTGGCGGTCTCCGCCGGCACCGTCGAGGGTCGGGCCCGGGTCGTCCTGGACATGGCCGAGGCCGATCTCGAGGCGGGCGACATCCTGGTCACGGCCCACACCGACCCCAGCTGGTCGCCCCTGTTCGTCGGGATCACGGGCGTGGTGACGGAGGTGGGCGGCCTGATGACGCACGGCGCGGTGATCGCCCGGGAGTACGGCCTGCCGGCGGTCGTGGGCGTGGACCAGGCGACCCGGCTGATCCGCGACGGGCAGCGGATCCGCGTCCACGGCACCGACGGCTACGTCGAGATCCTGTCCTGACTCGCGACCACCACGCCGAAGTAGGGGGACATGTCCACAAGACGGCGATGCCGTCGTCCCGGCGCGGACCGCGCACGGTCCCGAGGCTTTCCGAAAGCGTACGAACGGCGCGGTCGGCTTCGGTATCCGTCACGTGACTGCACCGCGCGGGGCGTCGGCCCGCCCGCTTGTAGCCTGGGGGCGACCAGGCAGGACGGCTCGGTCGAGCCACGGGCCCCGATCACCGGAGACCCGTGAGCACGCACGCAGGCGCCCCTCGTCCGGTCACCCGATCGCACCCGGAACCCGCCGAGCCGCTCGTCGGCCGGGACCGGGAGGCGGCCCGCCTGCTCCACACGCTCGACTCCTCCGCGGCCGAACCGCTCCTGCTGCTGCTCGGCGACGTGGGCATGGGCAGGAGCGCCCTGCTGGACCGGGTCGTGCGCGCGGCCACGACCGACGCCGCCCGCGTCCTTCGCGCGGCCGGCAGCGAGTCCGAGTCGAGCCTGGCGTTCGCCGCCCTGCATCAGCTGCTGCGCCCGGTGTCGGCCGAGGTGGACGACCTGCCGGGGCGGCAACGCGCCGCGCTGTACGGTGTCTTCGGTACCGGTCCGATCCCGGCGGACGCCGACCCGATGCTGATCGGCGTCGCCGTATTGAGCCTGCTGTCCGCCCTGGCGGAGCGGGGGCGGGTGCTCGTGGTCCTGGACGACGCGCAGTGGTTCGACCGCGCGTCCCTGGACGCGTTGTCCTTCGCCGCCCGACGGCCGGCCGGCGAACCGGTCACGATGCTGGTCGCCGCTCGCACCGGAGATCACCTGCCCGGCTTCGATCACCACATCCCGACGTTGACCCTCGGGCCGCTGGACGACGCCGCGGCGGGCCACCTGCTCGACCTACAGCCGCGACGCCCGACCGGCCGAACGAGGGCCCGGATCCTGGCCCAGGCCGACGGCAACCCGCCGGCGCTCGCCGAGCTCGCGCGGACGGCGGGCTCACCCGACGCGGCCGCCGGGCCGCCCGCCGGCGGGCCGCTCCCGCTGACCGAGCACCTGATCGACCCGGTGGAGAGCCGCTCGGTCGCCGTCTACGCCCGCCGTGCCCTCGGCGCGGCCGCTCTCGCGGAGGGCGCGCACGAGGAGGCGTACCACCGACTCCGCGCCGTCTTCACCGCGGACGGCGAGCCCGTGCACTACCACGCCGCCTATCCGGCGCTGGCGGATCTGGCCGCGGCGGCGGTACGCACCGGCCGGCGCGACGAGGTGGCCGGCATCGTCGAGCGCGCCGCACACACGCTCGGCGCCGATGCCTCACCCCGACTGCGTGCGCTGATCGAGCGGGCTCGCGGTCTGCCGGCCGACGCCGAGGACGCCGAGCCGTACTTCCGCGCGGCCCTGGCCGACCCGGAGTCGGCACACCGACCGTTCGAACGTGCCCAAACCCTCCTGGACTTCGCCGAGTGGCTGCGCCGGCGTCGGCGCATCGCCGAGGCGCGGGTCCCCCTCGCCGAGGCCCTGGAGACGTTCCGGCGGCTGGGCGCCCGCCCGTGGATCGAGCGGGCCCGGGTCGAGGCGCGCGCCGCCGGCCTCGACGTCACCGACGCCGCGCCCGACGCGCTCGCCGAACTCTCCCCGCAACAGCAGCAGATCGTCCGGCCGGCCGCCCGCGGACTGACCAACCGCGAGATCGGCGAGCGGCTGTTCCTGTCCCCGCGCACGGTCGGCTCGCACCTGTACCGCAGCTTCCCCAAGCTGGCCGTCACCAGCCGCTCCCAGCTGCGCGACCTGATCGACGACGCGCACGCGACACCCGACCGTCGAGGCTGGGCCACCCACCCTGCGTCGCCGCAAGTCGCCCCGACACCAATGGACTTGACCCCGCGCCCACCGGACTTACGCTGCCCGGAGCCGAGTTGCCTACCCAGCACCATCGACCCCGACACCCCGTCTTAAGCCGAACGTGTGAAGCCGTCGCCGTATTCGCCGATCCGCGTTGTGCCCATCCAACGTTGCGGTTAGCTTCACGATCGTGTTGACGATCGGACTGAACGGGAATTTCTCCCCCGGGGATTCGGATCTCGTCCCCGGCTTACGGGAGTACATGTACCATGACGCGGCCGCGGCCCTGGTGCGCGACGGCGTTTTGATCGCGGCCGTCGAGGAGGAGCGCCTCAACCGGATCAAGCACACGACCAAGTTCCCGAGCAACGCCCTCCGGGCCTGCCTGGAAACGGCGGGCGTGACCCCGGCCGACGTCGACGCGGTCGGCTACTACTTTCCCGAGCCCTACCTGGACTTCATGCTCAACGGGCTCTACGTCGACAACCCCGCGGTGCCCGCCCGCTATTCGCGGCAGCTCATCAAGGACCGGCTGAGCCGCGACCTGGGCTGGGAACTCACCGACGACAAACTCTTCTTCGCGTCGCACCATCGTGCCCACGCGATGTCCGGCCTCGCCCGCTCCGGCTTGGCGGACGCGCTGGTCGTGGTGCTCGACGGCATGGGCGAGGACTGTTCCGGAACGATCTTCGGTGCGGTGGACGGCCGACTGGAAACCCTGGCCGAGCTGCCGATGCACAACTCGCTGGGCCTGCTCTACCTGGGCGCCACCCGACACCTCGGATTCCGCTTCGGTGACGAGTACAAGGTTATGGGCCTGGCGCCGTACGGGGATCCCGCCGTGCACCGCGCGGTGTTCGAGTCGATGTACACGCTGAACGCGGACGGGGACTACGACTTCGACCGGCACGCGCTGTCCCTCGACTACGTCGGCGGCGTATTCCTCGCCCACGGACTGCCGCCCCGGCGCTCGACGGACCCGGTGGAACAGCGGCACAAGGACTTCGCCGCCGGACTGCAGGAGATGTTGGAACGCATCGTGCTGCACCTGATGGGGCACTGGAGCCGGTCCACGCGGCACACCGCGTTGGTATTCGGCGGCGGCGTCGCGCACAACTGCACTCTCAACGGCGCCATTCTCCGCTCGGGGCTCTTCGACGAGATGTTCGTACACCCCGCCTCCCACGACGCGGGCACGGCGGAGGGCGCGGCGCTGCTGGCGCAGGAGGCGTTGGCCGGCCCGGTGCGGCTCAAGGAGCGGTTGCGCAGCGCGAGCGTGGGTCCCGCCCTCGGCGACACGCATATGATCGAACGGCAACTCGCCTCCTGGGGTGTTCTGATCGAGTACGAGCGGCCCGCCGACCTCGTCGACACGACGGCCCGACTGCTCGCCGACGGCGCCGTGCTCGGCTGGGCGCAGGGCCGATCCGAGTTCGGCCCGCGCGCGCTGGGCCACCGCAGCATCCTCGCCGATCCCCGACCGGCGGAGAACCGGACCCGGATCAACGCGATGATCAAAAAGCGGGAGAGTTTCCGGCCCTTCGCGCCGATGGTCGTGTCCGAGGCGGCCCACACCTACTTCGAACTGCCCGAGACGGCCGCCGACTACGACTTCATGTCGTTCGTGGTGCGGGTGCGCCCCGAGCATCGGCGAACGCTCGCCGCGGTCACCCACGTCGACGGCACGGCCCGGATCCAGGTCGTCGAGCCGGAGGTGAACGAGCGGGTCCACCGCCTCGTCACCCGCTTCGGCGAACTCACCGGCACTCCGGTCCTGTTGAACACGTCGATGAACAACAACGCGGAACCCATCGTGCAGAGCGTCGAGGACGCGTTGACCTGTCTGCTGACCACCGAACTCGACGGTCTGGTCGTGGACGAGTTCGTGGTCCGGCGCCGCCCCGGATTCCTGCCCGCCCTCGACGACCTCGTCCCGCGGCTTCGCCCGGTCACGAGACTGATCAGGACCACCAGGGCCACGGGCTCCGGGGGGAGCGTCGTCTCCCACGAGATCGTGCTCGACTACGCCACCGGTCCACGAGCCCCGGTGTCGCCGGAGATGTTCACGCTCCTGGAACGGGCCGACGGCACCCGGACGTTCGCCGCCCTCGCGGTCGGCGCCCCGACCGCGCCGATCAGGACCGAACTGCACGCCCTGTGGCAGCAGCGCTTCTTCTCGCTGACACCGGCGCCCGTGTTCGCGGCGGAGCATGGTCGCTCCCCCCGACGCGCGTCGGCCGAATAGTCCTCGGGTCGACCATCAGGTGAGAAGACGTGAGGTACGCATGCCCATTCCCGTCGCCTACCCCTTCAACGAGGCCGCCGGCCTGGAGTTGTCCGCCCGGTACGCCAAGGCGCAGCAGGCCGACGGACTGGAGCGGGTGCGGCTGCCCTATGGGGAACCCGCCTGGCTCGTCACACGCTACGCGGACGCCAGGCTGGTCCTGGGCGATTCGAGGTTCAGCCGCGCCGCGTGCACCGCGCACGACGAGCCGCGCGAGCAACCGGGCCGGGTCACCGCGGGCATCGGTGCCACGGACCCGCCCGACCACACCCGGTTGCGCAAGCTGGTCGCCAAGGCGTTCACCGTGCAGCGGATCGAGCGGCTACGCCCGGGCATTCGTGCCCTGGCCGAGCGTTTGGCGCAGGACATGGCGGACTCGGGCCCGCCCGCCGACCTCGTGGAGTCCTTCGCGCTCCCGCTCCCCGTCGCCGTGATCTGCCGGGTGCTCGGGGTGCCCGAGGCGGACCGTCCGCTCTTCCGGAAATGGAGCGACGACGCGGTGTCCAGCAACGCCGCAGAGCAAGTCGCGGGCAGCATGCGAGAGTTGAGCGTCTACATGGTCGAGCTGATCGCCGAACACCGCATCCGACCCGCGGACGACCTGATCACCGAGCTGATCGAGGCCCGCGACGTCGGGGAGCGGCTCTCCGAGGCCGAGTTGGTCGAGCAGTGCATGGGGCTGCTGATCGCGGGCCACGAGGCCACCGCGATGCTGATTCCGAACTTCGTCCATCTGCTGCTCGGCCGGCACGACGGGCTCGGGTGGTTGCGCGACGAACCGGATCGTATTCCGGCGGCGGTCGAGGAGTTGTTGCGCTTCGTACCGCTGCGCACCGGGGCGCTCGCGGCCCGCTGGGCCACCGAGGACGTCGAGGTCGGCGGGACGCTCGTGCGCGAGAAAGAGCCCGTCATGGTCTCGGTGGGCGCCGCCAACCACGATGCGCGGCGATTCACCGCCCCCGACGCGCTCGACCTGGGCCGCGAGGGAAATCGACACGTGGCGTTCGGACACGGTGTGCATCATTGCGTCGGCGCGCCGCTGGCCCGCCTGGAGTTGCAGGAGGCGCTGCGCGCTCTGGCCCTGCGGATGCCGAGCCTGCGCCCGGCCGGTGACGTCGTCTGGAAGAGTCGTTCGCTCGTCCGCGGTCCGCACACCATGCCGGTTAGGTGGTGAGGCGGTGTCGGTCTGGCGGATGACGGTGGATCGCGACCGCTGCATGGGCTCGGGCGTGTGTGTGGCCCTGGCAGGCTCGCTGTTCGTCCTGGACGACGAACGCGCCCGGCCGCCGACCGAAGACGTCGCCCCGGACGAGACGGTGCTCGACGCGGCCGACTCCTGCCCGGCGCGGGCCATCACCGTGACGGAGAACGGACGGGTGATCGGCCCGCGCGACTGAGCAGTTCCCGTCGATCGTCATCCCCGTTGCCGAAAGGGGCATCGTATGCAGAACACCGAATATCTCGAGTTGGTGGAGACGGCCGGCGGCCGGGAGAACCATTACGCGCGCGTCGTCGATCGGTACTACGAACTCGTGACGCCGATGTGCCGTGACGTGTGGTCGGACTCCTTCCACCTCGCGTGGTTCGCCGAGGGGCAACAACTGCACGAGGCGCAGCGCACGATGCAGCGGTGGCTCGCGGATCGGGGCGGGTTCACGGCGGGCGACGAACTCCTCGATGTCGGCTGCGGCATCGGCGGCCCGGCCGCGAACGTGGCCGAGTACACCGGTGCCACGGTGACGGGCGTGAACATCTGCGGCCACCAGGTCCGGGTCGCCCGATCCCTGCACACCGGCGACGTGGGCACACAGCTGACCTTCGTCGAAGCCGATGCGATGCAACTCCCGTTCAGGTCGGCAAGGTTCGATGGCGTCTACGCGATCGAGGCGCTGTGCTACACGCCCGACAAACCCCGCGCCTACGCGGAGGTGGCCCGGGTCGTCAAGCCGGGCGGCGCGTTCGTCGGCGCCGACTGGTTCTGTGCGGACGACCTCTCGGAGGCGGACTACGCGCGGTGGGTGGAGCCGATGTGCCGGGCGTTCGCCATCCCGCGGGTGATCCCGTTCGGCGCGATCCGGGAACACTTGGAGACCGCCGGGTTCGAGGTCGAGTCGGTGTCCCGGTACGACGACCACGGCGACGTCGCCCCGAACTGGCTGCTGTGCGCGGAGAACTCGGCGAACGCGGCCGGCGCGGCCGGTGCTGGGGATGCGGCCGGCGCCGTCGACGTCTCGGAATCGCGGCCGGAGAGCTTCGAGTCCCTGCTTGAGGCATCGGTGCCCGCGCTCCGCGACGCATGTCGGGCGGGCAAAGTGATCACGGGCTGCTGGGTCGCCCGCAGGCGCGGGTGACGACGCCGCGAACCGTCCTTCCGAACGAAAGAGCGAACATGACGGACCACGCGAAGTTCGGCTCGGTTCCGGGAGCACTGCCCCTGCTCGGTCACGCGGTGCAACTCGGCAGGCGACCACTCGACTTCCTCGCCTCGCTGCCGGCGCACGGCGACCTGGTCGAGATCAGGCTCGGACCCGTGCCGTTCCATGTGCTCTGCGACCCGGATCTGGTGCACCGGGTCCTCCTGGACGACCGCACCTACGACAAGGGCGGGGCGATCTTCGACCTCGTGCGCACCATCGCCGGCAACGGCCTGGCGACCTGCCCACACCACGAGCACCGCCAACAACGTCGGCTCTTGCAACCGGCGTTCCATCGCAACCGGCTGCCCGGCTACGCCAAGGTGATGTCCGCCGAGATCGCCACGATGCTCGACGGTTGGTCGGCCAACCGCGAACTCGACGTGCTGGTCGCCGTGAACGAATTCGCCGCGAGTCTGGCCACCCGCACCCTGTTCGCCGCCGAACTCGACGACGCCACGTTCGAGGAGTTGCGGCTGTGCATGCACACCGTGATGACCGGCATGATGCGCCGGATGCTCCTGCCCTGGTCCTTCCCGAACCGGCTGCCGACACCGGCCAATCGCCGCTTCGAGCAGGCCCGCGCCCGGCTCAAGCGCTACGTGGTCCGGCTCACCGCCGACTACCGGCGCGCGGGCGTGGACCACGGGGACCTGCTGTCGATCCTGCTGGCCGTCCGCGACGAGGACGGCCGGGGGCTGACCGACGCCGAAATCCACGACCAGGTCTTCACGTTCTACCTCGGCGGCAGTGAGACCACGGCCCCCTCGCTGGCGTGGTCGTTGTACCTGCTGGGCCGCAACCCCGACATCCGCGGGCGACTGCACGACGAGGTCGACGCCGTGCTCTCCGGGCGGGTCGCCGAGTTCGACGACATCCCGAAACTGGACCTGACCCGGCGGGTGATCATGGAGTCGCTGCGCCTGTACCCGCCGGGCTGGCTGTTCACCCGGGTGACCACGAGGGACACCGAACTGGCGGGCCGCCGGCTGCCGGCGGGTTCGGTCGTGCTGTACAGCCCGCACATCGTGCAGCACCGCGCCGACCTGTTCCCCGAGCCCGAACGTTTCGACCCGGACCGGTGGCTCGACGACGGCCCCCGTCCGCCCCGGGGAGTGTTCACCCCCTTCGGCGCCGGCGCCCGCAAGTGCATCGGGGAGGTCTTCGCCCTGACCGAGGCCACCCTCGCACTGGCCTCCATCGCGGCCCGTTGGGAACTCGACCCGCTGCCCGGCGCCCGCGAACGCCTCACGCCACGACTGTCGTCCACACCCCGCTCGCTCCCGATGTCCCTGCGCGAGCGCACGGCGGGCGCGAGCCGGACGGACCCGATGGTGTCCCGCGACACCATCCCGCACCCGCGTCACCGGGGCATCCGCCACCCCTGAGGAGGACCAACGATGGAAGAACGGATCGCGGCACCGGCCGCCCCCGTGGCCGAGGAGGTCGGGCAGCTGTACGACCGCATGACCGGCATCGCCGCCGACTTCCTCGGCGACGACGCACAGCTGGGCTACAACGCGCATCTGGGCTATTGGGACACCCCCGACAGCGAACTCACCTACGACGAGGCCACCGATCGGCTCACCGACGTCATGCTGGAACGCCTGCGGATCGGCGCCGGCGGCCGGCTGCTCGACGTCGGCTGCGGCGTCGGCGCGCCGGCGGTGCGGATCGCTCGCCTCACCGGAGCGAGTGTGACGGGCATTTCGGTCAGCGGGGAGCAGATCGCCCGCGCCGAGGCGCTGGCCCGGGAGACGCCGTTTCCGGACCGCCTCGACTTCCGCCTCGCCGACGCCATGGAACTGCCGTTTCCCGACGCCTCGTTCGATGCCGTGATGGCGCTCGAATCGATGTGCCACATGCCCGACCGGATGCAGGTCTACCGCGAGATGCGGCGGGTGCTCCGCCCCGGGGGCAGGATCGTGGCCACCGACTTCCATGGCCGCAGCGCGTCGCCCTCCCCCGACCGATTGGCCCTGCAGCAGACCATGGGCTCGACGACCGTGCGGATCGACGACTATCCACAGCTGATCCGCACGTCGGGCCTGCGGTTTTTGGAACTGCGGGACATCACCGACGAGACCCTGCCCAGGTCGTTCGCCTTCCTGGCCGAGCGTGCGGAGCAGCTCCGCTTCGAGTTCGACGACACCGAAGCGGCCTGCTTCTACAACCCGCAGTCCGTGATCGACGTGCCCGCGCTCGGATATCTCCTCGTCGTCGCACAGCGGCCACTCGTCGGCGCACCGCGACCCCTCGACGACTGAACCGCTCCCGTGAATCGAACACCCGGAGGTGGCATGGAGGTCGCAGCGCAATTACCTTTCCGACAGCCGCCGTTGCGGACCGCTCCCCGGCTGCGCGAGTTGCGGTCCCGGGGCCCGGTGCACCGCGTACGCACCGCCATGGGCGACGAGGCGTGGCTGGTCACCGGTCACGCACAGGTTCGCCGGCTGCTGGACGACGACCGGCTCGGCCGTACCCATCCGACCCCGGAGACCGCGGCCCGCACCGGGGAGACGTTGTTCGACGCGGTGCTCGGCGACTTCGCCACGGAGGCGGCCGATCACGCTCGCACCCGGGCACTCCTGCGACCGCACTTCTCGCCCGGGCGCATGCGACCGCTGCGCCCGCGCGTGGAGGCCCTGACCACACGACTGCTGGACGCGTTGATCGCCCACGGGCCGCCGGCGGACCTGCATGCCATGGTCGCGGTGCCGCTGCCGATCCTGGTCATCTGTGCACTGCTCGGCGTTCCGTACCGGGACTGCGAGCGGTTCCGCGCCTGGACCGCCGATGCCGCCGACGTCGGTGATCCCGCGCGGTCGCAGCGCGGGCTGGCCGAACTGTACGGGTACGGCCATGAGTTGGTCGCGCGCAAGCGGGTCGAGCCGGGCGACGACGTGATCTCGCGGCTGTGCGCGGCCGAGGATGTCTCCGACGACGAGATCGCCGGGTTGTCGATGGCGCTGCTGTTCGCCGGGCAGGAGACCACCGTGGTCCAGATCGGGATGGGTGTGCTGCTGTTGCTGGGCAACCCGGACCAGTGGCGGGCGCTGGTGCACGACCCCGGACTGGTCGCCGGCGCGGTCGAGGAGATCCTGCGCGCCTCGAACACGGGCGGCGGCGGAATCCCCCGCTATGCGCGCCGGGACCTGGACATCGACGGTGTCGCCGTCCGGGCGGGCGATCTGGTGTTGCTGGACAACGGCTCCGCCAACCACGACCCCGCCGCCTTCCCGGACCCGGATCGCATGGACATCACCCGCGCGGCATCGGCGCACGTCACCTTCGGGCACGGCCTGCGCTACTGCCTCGGCGCGCCACTGGCCCGCATCGAACTGCACGCGGTGTTCGGCCAACTGGTCGCCCGTCTGCCGACGTTGCAATTGGCGGTGGACCCGGACGCGGTGCGGATGCGTCCGGACGCGGTCACCGGCGGGCCGGCCGAACTTCCGGTGCGGTGGTGACATCGAGCGCGGGCCGGCACGTCGCGCCCCGGGGCGCGGCGTCCGCCCGCACCGATACCCAAGAGAACGGAGTGGGTCATGTCCTGGAGGACTCCGGGCCGGCGCAGGTCCCTGCGGCTGTTCCGGGAGGGGGCGGGCGCCACGCCGGCACATGTGGCGTTCCCGTCGGCGGCGCTGCCCCACCCGGACGGGTGGTTCTGCGTCGGGTACGGCCACGAGGTCGCCGCGGGTGAGGTGATCACCAGGCGGTCCACGGGCGAGGACGTCGTCCTGGCCCGCGGGGCGAGCGGCCGACTCCGCGCGCTGCGCCCGCACTGTCCGCACCTCGGGGCGCACCTGGGCGTGCTGGGCACCGTCTCCGGCGACGACATCGTCTGCGGGTTCCACCGGTTCGTGTTCAGCCTGGACGGGCCCTGCCGGCGCACCGCCTACGGCGGGCCGGCGCCCAGGGCGACGCTCGACACGCTGCCCGTGCGCGAGACCGGCGGCCTGATCCTCGTCTGGCGGGCCCGCGACGGCTCGCCCCCGACGTGGGAGCCGCCGGCCATCTCGACCTCGGGCTGGCAAACCCCTCGCGGGACGATGTACGAGGTCGCCGGACACCCGCAGCAGATCACGGAGAACGTCGTCGACTTCGGGCACCTGGAGCACCTGCACGGAGCAACACTCGCCGCCGCCCCCGATGTGTCCTTCGACGGCCGGGAGTGCGGCGGGCGATTCCGGGTCGTGCAAAGGCTCCCGCGTATCGGGCAGATCTCGGCGCAGTACACCTTCCGGGTGTACGGCCTCGGCCTGACCGTCATCGAATGCGCCCTGTCGGACCACGTCGCGACCAGGTTCTTCGCCCTCCCCAATCCCGTCGAACCCTGGCGGGTCCAGTTCCGGTTCGCGGCCACGGCGAAGGTCGCACCGAGCGGGCGACTGCCGAGGATGTGGTCGAAACCGGCAAGCACCGTGGCCGCGCGCCTGGTTCGAGACGTCTTCCATCTCGTCCACGCCCACGGCGGTGCCATGGACCTGCCGGTGTGGCACTACCAGAAATATCGCGAGACCCCACGCCTGGCACCCGGCGACGGGCCCATCGGCCGCTATCGCAAGTGGGCCGAACAGTTCTACTCCACCCCACCCGCGAACACCACGGGAGATTGCCATGCCGTTTGCGACGTGCATCAGCGTCAAGGACACAGCGGCCAGCATTGAGTTCTACGAGACGCTCGGGTTCGACGTGGACTCGGCCGTCTCGCGCCCCGGCGACGACATCCACATGCTGCTCTACCAGGGTGATTTCTGCGGGCTGTTGTACAGCAACGCCGACCTGAAGAACTGGCTGCCCGAACTCGCGGACACCCCGATCGGCCTGGCCGGCATGCTGTACATGGGTGTCGAGGACTTCGACGGATTCCACGACCGCGTCGCCCGGCACACCACGGTGATCAAGGGCCCGCTCAGCGACGATGTCGGGCAACGCGTGTTCTACTTCCGCGACATCGACGGCTACGTCATCGGCATCCACGACAACGCGGCCCTGCGCGCGAGCGAGTTGGGGAAGTACACGACGGCGCAGCGCCCGGTCGGGGAACCGCGAGGATGACGGCCGGGCACGCGGCCTCGGGTCAGAGGAGGCAGGCCATCAGGCTGCGCGCCTCGACGTTGACGTAGTAGCCGAGGCGCATGAGTCGGTTGAGCAACCCCAGGGTCATCCAACGGTAGTTCGCCGGTGCCTTGATCACCTGGTCGTCCGGGACCCGGATCACCAGGTGCCTGGTGTCGGCGTGCCTGAAGCGTCCGCCGTCCTCGGACTGTACGGCGTCCACGACCACCCACGACCGGTCGCAGTGCATCACCGAGGCCAGCGGCGGCAGATCCCGCGAACCGCGGTAGTTGCCCGGGGTCAGCTGCACCGTCGCGGCGAGTTCGACCCGGTCGGTGGCGCCCGGTTGGGCCATCGCCTGGACGAGGAACATCAGGGTGCCCCGATGGCGCCGGCAGACGAAGCAGACGACGTTGCCCGGGTTGGGCCGCAACATCGGCTGTGTCCAGGTGCCCACTTCCCGGCTGGTGGCGCCGACCGACAGTCCGACGATGCGGAAGTAGCGTCCCTCGTGGTGCCGGATGCCCTGTTCGTCGCAGATCCATCCGGCCATCCGGGGCAGGTCGATGCGCTTGACGTCGAGGCTGAAGGTGGCCTTTTGGTCGATGAGCCAGGTCATCGCCGAGGCGAGCGCTTCGTCCGAGGCCCCGCTGCGGTGTGATCGCACGACCTCCCCCTGGAATCCGATGGGTTCGTGCTCGATGACCGCCGGCGGTTCCGGGGTCGCGTAGGAGATGGAGGACAACACGGTCCGGGCATTCATGTTCACCCGGTTGCCCTGGGCGAGCAGGGCGCGGAGCTGGCCCAGGGTGAGCCAGGTGAAGTCGGCGACGACCGGCACCTCTTCGTGTTCGGGCACCTCGACGATCATGTTGCGGTTTCGTTTGTAGAGGTACCACGAGGAGTGTTCGGAAAGGAGTTGGTCGAAGACGACGGTGCGCGCGCCGGGGTCGAGGAAGTAGTCGAGGTAGGGGGTCGACCGACCCCCGTGCACCCGCTGGTAGTTGCTGGGTGTGGCCTGCACGGTGGCGCAGTACTGGACCAGCGCGCTGTTTCCCGGCTCCATTTTCGCCTGCATCAGGAAGTGGTGGACGCCGTTGATGCGCTTGACCACAATGCCCAGAACGCCGATCTCCGGCTGCACGATGATCGGCTGGTACCACTGCGGTGTCGGGCCGAAGTTCGTCCGGACGGAAAGCCCCTCGATGGCGAAGAAGCGGCCCGAGGAATGGCTGATCCGGTCGCCGAGATGCCAGTTCGTGAGCGAGCCGAGCGGGACCTCGTCCGTGCGGAACGTGGCCGCGGCCTCGCGCTCCTTGAGAAACGCCTCCGGGTCCGGGGTCAGCGATGACTCGAGGGTTTGCGCCGAGGAGAGGAAGTCCTCGGCGCCGCGGATCAGCATCGACATCCCACTCGCCCTTCGCGCGGCGTGCCCACCCGGATCGTGCTCACGACAACTCCTGACCGGCGTCGGCCCGTAGCCGGCGCGCCATCTTCTCGATGCCGGTGTCCGGGTCCAGCGGCACGAAATCGACGAGCGATCGCAGCAGGGAGGTGTCCACCACCAGGCTGCCGAGGTCGGCGGCGCAGCTCGGTCCCTGCGCGATCGTGATGTCCTTCTTCAGCACGGTGGCGACCCGGTCGAGGACCTGCGCCACCGAATAGCCCACCCCGGAGCCGATGTTGACCGTCGCGGGCGGGCTCGTCGACAACGAGAGCAGATCGAGGGTCGCGCGCACGAAGTCGTCCACGTGCACGAAGTCCCGCCGCTGTGCACCGCTTCCGTGCAGCCAAAACGGCTCACCCGACAGCGCGCAGCGGAACGCCGCCGACACCACGCCCTGCCCGCGTGCGGCGGGCAGGAGTCGGCCGTAGACGTTGGAGCAGCGCAGGACGATACCGGCCAGTGCGTGCACCCTTCGGTAGAACGCCAGGTAGTGCTCACCCGTCAGTCGCGACATGCCGTACGGGGAGGTGGGCTCCGCGGGATGGGTCTCGGCGCGCAGTCCCGGCTCGGGTCCCGGCGCGTAGACGCCGCCGGCGGAGGAAAGGAACACGATCCGGGTGTCGGGGTTGTGGGTGCGCACCGCCTCGCAGACGTTGATCAGCAGCGACAGCGTGTCCACGGCGTCGGCGGCCGGCGCGTGCGCCGACGGCACCGGGAATCGGCCGCCGGCGGCGATCACGACAACGTCGGTGTCCGGGCCCAGCACGGACGGTAGTTCGCGGGCTCCGTCGCCGGGGACGAGGCGCAGCCTTCCGGTGGATGTGGCCTGCTCGCGCAGCGCGTACGGATCGGAGCGGCCGATGACGGTCACGTCCCAGCCGCGGCGTTCGGCGCCGATGGCGAGGGCGGTGCCCAGAAATCCGGCTCCGACGACGGCGGCTCTCGTCATGGATGTCCTCCGCATCTCGGGACAACTCCCCTGGGCGGTGGGCCCGTACGGTCCGTGGGCGGGGCAACCCGCAACAACGGTTGGGCCATCACCACTCTGCCGACCGCAACTCGGCTTACCGGCACCATCCTTGCCGGCCTTCAGGGGTGCCGGGACCCGGACCGCGGCTGCATAACCCATACGGAGTAGTCGCGGCGTGGATTTGAACTCGTTCGGCCCAACGATGCGTGCAATCGCCGACGAACCCCGTGAGGCTGGACTCCGGTTCGGGGGACGGCTGCTCACAATACGGAGATCCGCATGCGCGTCGTGTTCGCGACTCTGCCCGTGAAAGCCCATCTGAATACGGTGATTCCGCTCGCGTGGGCCCTGCAGAGCGCCGGCCACGAGGTGGTGCTGACCGGCGACTGGGGCCCGGAGCGGGACTCGACGCGGTACATCGAGGCGGCCGGCCTGAACGCCGTGCCCCTGGGCGGCGAAGGCGACGTGTCCCCGGTCCGCCCGGGCGAGCACAACCAGTCCGATTTCCTGGCCATGGACCCGGACGAGCGGGACGAGGGTCGGTGGAACGGCTTCCGTGCGGCCGTGCGCTTCATGTACCGGCAGGTGTACGCGCCGGATTCCGAAGTGGGCGGACGGAGCGGCCTGCTGCGGCACCTGGTCGCGTTCACCGACTCCTGGCGGCCGGATCTCCTGCTCTGGGACGCGCTCGTGTTCCCCGCTCCGGTGGCCGCGCGGCTCTGCGGCGCCGCGCATGCCCGGATCGTCTGGGGCATGGACACGATCGGCATGCTCCGGGACCGGATCCGCACGGACCTGGACGAGCGACGCGCCGCCTCGGCGCAGGACCTCGAGGATCCGTGCGCCGAGTGGTTGCGGCCGCTGCTCGATCCGTACGGCCTGGACTTCACCGAGGATTCCCTGCTGGGCCAGTGGTCCGTCGATCTGTGCCGCCCCCACCCGTACCGCGCCCGCGGCACGACCGTGCCGATGCGCCGGATCCCCTTCGGCGGAGCGGCCGAACTCTCCCCGTGGCTGCGGGAGAAGCCGTCGCGGCCCAGGGTGGTGCTCACGCTCGGGATGACCAGGGAGGAGATCCACCGGCGCACACTGGCCTTTCCGCTGCGGGACTTCCTCGACGCGGCGGCGGAACTGGACGCGGATCTGCTGACCACGATGACGGCCGACCGGATGTCCGCCCTCGGCCGGCTTCCGGAGAATGTGCGGCCCATCGGCTATGTGCCGTTCGGCCTGCTCCTGCCGAGTTGTTCGGCGATCGTGCACAACGGCGGCCGGGGGACCTTCTCCGCGGCCGCCGGTTTCCGGGTGCCGCAGGTGATCGTTCCACAGCCGATGTGGGACGAGATGGTCACCGCGCGCCAGGTGGCCGGCTACGGGGCGGGGCTCGCGCTGGACCCGGTGGAGCCGGCGGGGGCGACCGTGTGCAAGGCGCTGGTTCGGGTGCTCGACGATCCGGGCTTCCGAGCCGGTGCCCATCGGCTGTACGTCGACACGATGTCCGACCCCGCCCCGACGGACTGCGTTTCCCGACTGGAGCATCTGACCGCACTCCATCGCACCTGAGGAATCGGCCTTTTCATGCCTTTCACGAGCGACGACGAGCACCGCCCGTACTACCTCGTCTGCCCGGCGGGAATTCCCAACTACGGCGACGAACTCATCGCGAGCACCTGGCTGCGGCATCTGGCCCGGGTGGCCCCCGATGTCGACGTGGTCGTGGACTGCCTCTATCCCGAGGTGGCCGTCGGGCACCTGGGCGGCGTGCATCCGCGAGCGCGTTTCACGAGCGTGCTGTGGCGGTTGTGCCTGCGCCACTGGCCCGGCAACGACCCGGCGGTGACCTGCGCGGGTGTGGCGGGTGCGGTGCGCCATCCGGCCGCCGTGCCCGAACTGGCCGACGAGATCGCGGTGTTACGCGGCGCGCTTGTGGTGCACCTGGTCGGCGGCGGCTTCCTCAACGGCATCTGGCCGGTGTTCGTGGGGCTGTTGGCGGGCATCACCGTCGCCGCCGAGACGGGCGGCGCGCGGACGGCGATGACCGGGCAGGGGTTGTGGCCGCCGGTCGACGCCGCCGGGCCGACCCGGTCGCTGATCGCACGGTTCGACGTGGTCGACGTACGGGACGCGGCCTCCGCGGATTTCGCCGGGCTCGCCGCGTCCGTCGACCACTGCGACGACATGTTCCTCGGATTCGGCCCGCACCTGCTGCGTGCGGACGAGGAGGTGCCGGAGGTCATGGTGAGCGTGCAGTCGCTGCCGGCCGAGAACGAGGGCGCGGCCGAGGCGACGGTCCGTTTCGTGGCCGAGGTGCTGCGCGCGTGGCGGGTGACGGACGTGGGCCTGCTGGAGTGCTCTCCCGACAAGGATCGGGATGTACTGGCCGTCGCCGAGACGCTGCTGCCCGGTGCCCGCCGATACTCGCTCGGCGACGTCCTGGCCCGCGGCCTGCCCGCGCGCGCCGGCCAGTGCTGGATCAGTACCCGCTTCCATCCGCACCTGGTGGCCGGCGCGGCCGGCGCACACGGCGTGGCCCTGGTGGTGCGGGACGACTATTACGACATCAAGCATCGTTCGCTGATCGACTCCGGCTCCGGCTGGCGGCTGCTCCGACCGTCGGAGATCCCCGAACGCCCCACCATCGGCGGGTACAGTGCCGAGCGGTTGTCCGAGCTGCGCACCGCCAAACTGGCCGTGGCCGAGCGCATCTACGGGCGTGGTTCCGGGTGAGGGCCACGGAACTGCTGCTGATCGGCCTGTCGAGGTTCGCCCGGCGTCGGGTGCTGCCCGCCGCCGCGTCGATGCCCGAGATCACCACGGTCGATATCGCCGGCCGGCACGCCACGCCGGACGACGTGGCCGGGATCGCGAAGCTGGGCCGGCTCCACGGCGACTGGCGCGGCGCGTTGGCCACGCGCGCACCGGGCCTGGCGTATGTGTCACTGGTCAACAGCGAACACGCCGTCGCGGTCCGGGAGGCGCTGGGGCTGGGGTGGCATGTGGTGGTCGACAAGCCGGCCCTGTCCGACGCGCGGGTGGCGGCCGAGATGGTGGAACTGGCGAGGTCGTCGTCCCTCGTGCTCGCCGAGGCGACGTGTTATTCGTTCCACCCGATGTTCTCCGTCGTCCGGGAGTCGGCCGCCGATGCCACCAAGGTGGTGGCCGTCTTCACCCCGCCGGTGCCGGCGGGGGACTTCCGCCATGATCGGGGGCGCGGCGGCGGTGCGCTCCTCGACACCGGGCCCTATCTCGCGTCGTTGGGCCGGGTGTTGTGGGATCTGGAGCCGGAGGAGGTCAGCGTGATGGTGGCCGACCGCACGGCGGACGGCCTCGACCTCTCGTACAGCGCACTGGCCCGGTATGCCGAAGGAAGGACCGTCGTAGGCCACTTCGGCTTCACCAACACCTACCGCAATGCGCTGCAACTGCTGGGCAGACACGAACTCGTCGACATCGAGCGTCCGTTCTCCATGCCACCGGAGAACGAGGCGAGGGTGACGATCCGCAAGGACAACGAGGAACGTATTCACCGGATCGCCCCCGCCGACAGCATGAGGCTCTTCCTGGACCGGGTGATCGATGCCGCGTACACCGGCTCCCGGGAATTCGACGAGCCACTGCTCGGCGATGCTCGGACGCTCGACCGCCTGATCCGATCCGCGAACGGCAACTGAGTCGCGGCAGCTCCGTGCCGCGCCCACGTCGGGTTTCGCCCGGTTCCGGCACCGAACCGGAAGAGGCCCTGCGACTTGTCCCCGTCGGGAACCGTCCCTCGGGCGCCGACGTCACATCACCATGGCCGAGTCGAATGCACGACCACCCGCCACCATCCGGACGATCCTCATCATCGCCGCCGGACTGTTCGCCGTCGCCTGCATCGGAGTCGCCCTGTGGCTCATGTACGCGGATGACGGCGAGGAAAAGAACGCGACGGGAAAGCCGATCCGCTCCGTGTCCGACACACCGGTCGGCGCACCGGGCACCGCCCCCGTCACCTCGCCCGCCGCCACCCCTGCCGTGTCCCCCACCGAGACGGCGGTCCCGCCGAGCACGACGCCACCGCGTGCCACGCCCACGAGCACCCGAACCCCCGCCGTCCCCGCCGACGGACGCGTCGACACGCGCACCATCTCCTTCGCCGAGGCACGCGGCCTGCCCAAAGCGTTCGCCATCGCCGAATCGGCGGCACAGGACGCGGACATCCTGGCGGGCGTATTCGCCGGCAGCCCGAACAAGCGCCCGGCGGAACCCACCCCCGCAACGGACTTCGCCCGCAACGTCGTGGTCACCGTGACCGTCGACGCGGGCTGCCTCGACCCCGAGGGCGCCCGGCTGTTCGCGACCGGGAACCGGCTCCGGCTCGACGTACGCCTCCCCGATCGCAGCCCGCCGCCGGAATGCCTCGCCCCGTACATCCGGCTGGCCCGCTTCGAGGTGCCGCGCGCGTCGCTGCCGCAGCGTCCGGTCCTGGACGGCAAGTCGCCGGCGACACCGAACGCGGACTCCCGTCCCTGACCCTGATATCGCGCCCGGGCGCGGCGACGGCCGACGTGCCGCTCGTCGTGCCGTGCCCGGGTTACGAACGTGTCAGACCGCAGTTCCCGGCCACCCACTCGAGAACCGACTGGTAGGCCACGGCGAAGCCGCCGATGTCGTCCATCGTGCCGTGCTCGACCCGCTGGTGGAATTGGCGGTCGACGTTGTCGACGCTGCTCTTGATCGCCGCGGGTGCCTCGTTGTTCATGCGGTCCCACACCACGATCGTCTGCGCGTCGGGCAGGCCATTGTGGAGCTTGTCGTCGGTCGCCATGGTCTTGACCGCGTCGGCGCAGAACGCCGCGTTGCCGCCCGAGCCGCCTCCTGCCGACGTCGAGGCGGAGGGCGGTCGCGCCGTCGGCACACCCGTACCCTCGCCGGAGCCGCCGGTGGTCGTGCCGCCCGAGGTGCCCGCGGACGTCGCGATGGGGACGGTGGCGCGCGGTTGCGGCGGTGTCGCCGTGGCGCCCGCGGTCTTGTGGTCCGAGGAGGACCCGCCGCACCCGGCGAGCGTCGCGACCATCAGCACACCGCTCGCCACCACGATCACCCTGGACATCCCACCGGTCGACACCGGCCCACCCCCTGTTCCGGTTCACGAACTCCCGCGCTGTCGGCGGGAATACGAAGTGCGGAGATCACGCTAGCCGCGCGTGTTCCGCGCACACGCGCGCTTGGCGAAACCGTGGGAAAACCCGGGGCTTGCCTGCTCCCGGGCGCCGGGTCGCGGGTCGCGGGTCGCTCTCAGCGGGCCGGGTCGATCGCCCGTCGCAGGTCGCCGACGTACGTTTCGGGCTGTTCCCAGGCTGCGAAGTGGCCGCCGGCCGGGTGCGCCACGTATTCGCGGATGTTCAGGAACACCTCGGCGTAGCTGCGGGGTTCCGGTTTGAGGTCGTGCGCGAACACGGACAACACGGTCGGTGTGTCGATGCGGCCGGGCAGGGTGACCGGTTCGGCATAGGTAGCGAAAGAGGTGCCTATCGTGCCGGTGGCCCAGTAGGCGGTGACCCAGGTGAGCAATTCGTCCGGGGTGAACGCCCCCTCGTCGGACCAGGATTCCAGTTTTTCGACGATCCACGCGGCGAGGCCGGCGGGCGAGTCGCCGAGGGCTGCGGCGAGCGTGTTCGGCCGCGTCGACTGCTCGGCGATGTACCCGCCTTCGGCCCGGAACCACTGCGCCGTCCGGCGGAGGTAGTCGGCCGCGTCGGGCGCGAGCGTTGCCGGGTCGGCGGTGAGCGCGTGCTGTGGGGCGGTGTTCGTGAGGTGCAACGCGGCCACCCGGTCCGGGTGTTCGGCCGCGAGGAGTTCCGCG
The DNA here is from genome assembly GCF_053618075.1 of Embleya sp. NPDC055664. Classification (NCBI taxonomy): domain Bacteria; kingdom Bacillati; phylum Actinomycetota; class Actinomycetes; order Kitasatosporales; family Streptomycetaceae; genus Embleya; species Embleya sp. NPDC055664. The sequence goes on along the minus strand of NZ_JBSHGZ010000040.1, from coordinate 31,844 downwards.
ATGGTGCCGCCCACATCGCCGCCGGACACCGTGTAGCGGAAGTGGCCGAGTGCGTCCAGCGCGTCCGCGACGATGCCGGCGATCGTATTGGCCGACATGCCCGGCGTGGTGAGCGGTGGTGCGAACGGGAAGCCGGGCAGCGCGGGAACCACCACGTGCAGGTCCGCGAGCAGCGGCAGGACCCGCTCGAACCGCAACACCGAGTCCGGCCACCCGTGCAGCAGTACGACCACGGGAGCGCCGGGATTCGCGGACCGCTGATGGATGACCCGCAGGTCGGCGTCGCCCGCCCGCACCGTCACCCACGGGAGTTCGGCGATGCGGCGCTCGTGCACGTCCCAGTCGTATGCGTTCGCCCAGTGTTCGAGCAGGCCGTCGAGGCGGGTACCGCCGAAACCGCGCGTGGCGTCGTCGTGCCAGGGGGTCGCCACGCGTCGCGTGCGCCGGAGTCGTTCTCGCAGTTCGTCCATCATGTGTACGAGCATACACACGATGTATATACTCATACACATGATGTCTCGTGATGCGACCGCGACCAGGCAGCGGATCCTGGAACACGCTCAACGCCAGTTCGCCCGGCACGGGTACACGGCGGTCACCGTCAAGGGTGTGGCCGACGCCGCCGGCGTGTCGCCCAACCTCATCACGCGCTACTTCGGGGGCAAGGACGGCCTGTTCCTGGCGGCGACCCGGGTCGAATTGCCCGTCGAGCACTCGGTCGAGGGCGACCTCGCCACGCTCGGTTCGCGCCTCGCCGCGAGCATCGTGCAACGGTGGTTCGGTACATCCGGGGAGGATCCGCTGCTCGTCCTGCACCGCGCGTCCGGCGAACGCCCGGAGGCGGCGGAGGCGTTGGCCGCGTTCCTGGACAGGAACTCCCTGGAACCCCTGCACCGCTACCTGCGCGACACCGGTCTGCCCGACGCGGAGGCCCACGGCCGGGCTGCGGCCATCGATGCCTTCGTCCTGGGCGTCTCCGCCCGCCGCCGCGTCCTGCGCTCCGAGCCGGGCGACCCGGCCGCCCTTCAGGCCTGGCTGGCCACCACCATCCAACGCCTCGCCGACGGGTGAGATCTTGTTGATATCTCAAGTCGCGGTTATTGTGATCTCAATTGCTCATCACGGCCGCCGGATGGAGCGGCTCGACGGGAGATTGTCGTGACCACCGCACTGATCATCGGTGACCTCCAACAGGGCATCACCGGCAGTTATCCCTTCGCCAGACAAGTCCTGCCCCCGCTCACCGGGTTGCTGCCGCGGGCCCGTTCCGCCGGTGCTCTCGTGGTGTTCGTGCACTTCGCGTTCCGCGGCAACGGGGCCGATCTCCTTCCGGACAACGCGCTGTACCGGACGTTCTACGAGGCCGGGGACACCTTCCACGAGGGCACCGCCGGCACCGAGATCGCCCTGCCGATCGCCGACGAGGACGTCGTCGTGCTCAAGCGCCGCACGAGCGCGTTCGCCGGCACGGACCTCGACCTCGTCCTGCGGGCGCGCGGCGTCGACACGATCGCGATCGCCGGCGTGGCCACCGGCGCCATGGTCGCCGCCACCGCCTACGACGGGGCCGATCGCGGATACCGGGTGGCCGTGCTGCGCGACGGCTGCGCCGACGGTGATCCGGCCGTCCACGACTTCTTCATGGACACCGTCTTCCCCAGCCGCGGCTTCACGGTGACACCCTGCGCCAACTGGCATCCGGAACCGGCCTGAGCATTCGGCATTCGGCCACGCAGGCTGTGTCGTCGAGTCCTGGCTAGACCGGCGGCAGTGGCGACGTGGGCATCTCGATGGGGGCCTTGTTGACGGAGGCGCTTCGGGCCAGGACCTGGAGCACGTCGCGGTGTACGCGCTCGCATCGGCTGCGCATCGCCTCGTGGGTGCCGGCCACGTCCCGCGCGCGCAGCCCTTCGAAGACGGCCGCCAGTTCTCCGGGCGGGCTCGCGGCGTCGGGGGCGATCAGCGCGGCCATCCGCAGGACCCGTTCCAGTTCGTCGAGTACGTCGACGATCGCCTTGGCCAGCCGGGTGTTGCCGCCGGAGTTGGCGATGATGGCCTCGAATTCGATCGAGGCCCGCAGTGCCTCCTCCTGTCCCAACTCGCCCGCCGCGAGCGCGAAATGCACCCGGGACAACACTTCGAGCCGCTCCAGTGCGGGCCCGTCGACACCTCGGCGTGCCGCCGCGGACGCGGCTTCGCCGGACAGCAGCGTGCGCAATCCGCAGAGGTCGTCGGTGTCCTGAAGCGTGATGGGCCTGACGACATAACCCGCGCGCGGCAGGGCCGCCACGAGCCCGTCGCGCCGCAATCGGGCCAGCGCCTCGCGCACCGGCGTCTTGCTGATGTCCCACTGCCGCGCGAGCGAGGTCTCGGTGAAGCTGCTACCGGGCGACAGCGTCAGATCGATGAGTTGGCGTCTGATCGCCCGGTAGGCCTGGTTCGTGCGATCGAGGCCGGCATCCTCCGCGCCGACCAACAGCAATGCGGGGATATGCGGCATTCCCGTGATCACCGAATCGTCTTCACGAGCATCTTTACGCACCTCGCCAGCATACCACCGGACCGAATTGATACAGCAATTTGTTCCGCTGCGTGATCTCCCGCATATGGATAAAGGAATCCCGTCCGTATTCCGACAGGGTAATGGGCCGGCGGATTCGTCAGGTATCCATCGCGGCTCGTTCGGCCGCGCTGCGCAGCACACAGAATTCGTTGCCCTCGGGATCGACGAGGATCACCCAGCCCGAGCCGTCCGGATTCCGGTGGTCGGCGAACAAGCCGGCCCCCAGGCCGAGCAGTCGCTCCACCTCTTCGTCGCGCGAGGTCTCGGGGCGCAGACACAGATGCACCCGGTTCTTGACCGTCTTGGCCTCGGGTACCTGGTTGAAGTACAACACCGGCCCTTCCGCGAGTTGCACCTCGGTTTCCCGCGCGCCCGGTTTGTCCTCCGGATGCAGCGGACGGCCGGTCACCCCGCTCCAGAACCGGGCCAACTCGTAGGCATCCGCACAGTCGATCGCCACATTCTGCAATACCGAGACCATGGGCGTGATTCTTCCCGATCCTCGCGCCGAACACCCGGGTAGGCAGTAGTCGATCAGTGGTGTTTCGGCTCACCCTCGGAGGATCGTGTGTCGGACGGAACGCAGCTCTACCGCAGCACCGGGGTCGCGCTGCTGCGGGCGGCGGTGACGCCGCTGGGCGAGATCCCCACGCGGTGGCCCGACCTGGACGAAGTACCCGACTGCGTGGCGTGGTTGCGGCGGACGTGGTCGCGGCCCGGGCTCGCCGCCGGCATCACCGCGGCCGGCCCGACTCTCGCGCGCCGGGTCGAGGCGCTGATCGCCGGCACCGACGACGGTGACCCCAAGCGGGTGCGCCGGGCGACCGCCGCCGTGGTCCGCTATGTGCTGCGCAGCGCCGGACGTCCCACGCCCTTCGGCCTGTTCGCCGGTGTCGCACCGTTGACCGTGGGCTCGCACACGTGGGTCGACTGGGGGAGCGAGCATCGGCCGATGGCCCGGGTCGACACCGAATGGCTCTGCGACATCGTCGACCGGCTGGAGGCGTGCCCGGAGCTGTTGGCCCGCGTGGACGTGGTCTTCAGCCGGCCGGTCATCGAGCGGGGCGACCGGTTGGAACTGGCGAACGGCCCGTTCCGGGTGAGCGTGCGCCGTACGCGGGCCGTGCTCGCGGCGCGGGAGGCGGCGGCTTCACCGGTGCGCTTCGGCGCGCTCGTCGATGCCGTGGCCGAGGTGTTCCCCCGGGTCGACCGCGCCCGGATCGAGGCCCTGTCGGCCGATCTCCTGCGGCGCGGCTTCCTGATCAGCGTGTTGCGCGCGCCGATGACCGTCACCGATCCGCTCGCGCGACTCGTGGACGAACTCCGGCGGGTGCACGCGGACGCGGTGCCCGCGGTCGCCCCGCTGGTGGCCGGGTTGCGGCTGGTGGCCGAGCGGGTGCGCCGACACAACGAGGCGTCGCTCGCCGACCGTGCCGCGCTGCGGGCCGATCTGGGTGTGCGGATGCGGACGTTGTCCGATGCGGGCCGTACCGCGCTCGGCGTGGATACGCGGCTCGACTGCCGGGTCGCCGTTCCCCATGCGGTGGCGTGGGAGATGGAGCGGGCCGCGAGCGCGTTGTTGCGTACGACGCGTCGGCCGGCGGGCGAGTCCGCGTGGCGGGCCTACCATGCCGCGTTCGTCGACCGGTACGGCGTCGGGGCGGCGGTGCCCCTGGACGACGTCGTCGACCCGGACACCGGGCTCGGTTATCCCGCCGGCTACCCCACCGCCGCCACGGAGGTCGCGCCGGCCGAGACGGCGACGCCGCGCGACGACCGTCTGCTCGCGATGGCGTGGGAGGCCATGGCGGACGGGGTCGGCGTCGGCGAGGTCGTGTTGACCGACGCGGACATTCGTACCCTGGCCGACGGCACGGGCTTCGACGAGTGGCGCATACCTCCGCACCTCGAACTGTCCGCGCGCGTACACGCGCACAGCGTCCGGGCGTTGGATCGTGGAGAGTTCACCCTCGTGGTCGCGCCGGCGGGCATGGCCGGGACGATCACCTCGCGGTTCACCCCGACGGCGAGCGGTTCGGGCCTGGAAGACGTGTACCGCACGCTGCCGCCCGCGACCGAGGGCGCGTTGCGGGTGCAGTTGGCCACCCCACCGGTGTACGCCCATGCGCAGAACGTCGGCCGTGTCCCCGGCTATCTGCCCCACGTGCTCTCCCTGGGCGAACACCGTGGCCTCGACGACCCGCACATCGCGGTGGATGTGCGGGACTTCGCCGTGCTGGCCACCTCGACCGGCCTGCACCTGGTCGACCGCTCACGGCATGTCGTGGTGGAGCCACAGGTGTTCCATGCCCTCGCCCTGCACCGACAGGTGTCCCCGCTCGCCCGATTCGTCGCCCGGCTGCCGCGTGCGTTGGGGGCCCAGTGGTACGAGTTCGACTGGGGGCCGCGGGCGCAACTTCTGCCCTGGCTACCGAGGGTGCGGTACGGACGCTCGGTGCTCTCCCCCGGGCGATGGCGGCTGACCGGGGACGACCTGCCGGCCGCGAGCGCCGACGGGAACTCGTGGCGACTCGCCCTGAAGGTCTGGCGCACCCGCTGGAAGTGCCCGGACACCGTCGAGTTGCGCGACGCCACCGACCGCACCCTGCGCCTGTCCCTGGACGAGCCCGCGCACGCCGAACTGTTGCGCGGCCACCTGGCAAAGCGCGGGCACGCGATCGTGCACGAGGCCGCGTCGGCCGCCGAGTTCGGGTGGATCGGCGGTCATGTCCACGAGATCGCCCTCCCCTTGGTCGCCCGCCGACCGCCCGCGCCCTCGCCGTTGATCGGCCTGCCGGGGCTCGCGACCGACCCGGTGTGTGGCGCGGCGCCCGGATCGGCGAGCGAGGAGTGGGTGTACGCGAAGATCCACGCGCACCCCGAGCGCTTCGACGAGATCATCGCCCACCGCCTGCCCGAACTCGCGGCCACCCTGGACCGGGACCGCGCCCGGTGGTTCGTACGCCACCGCGGCACCCACGAGCGGGACCATCTCCGGCTGTACATCCACACCCCGGACCCGCACGACCGGGCCGCGGTGATGGCGGCAATCGAGCAATGGACGCGGGACTTGCGCGCCGGGCGGGCCGCGTCGCATCTCGTGCTGGACACCTACCGGCCCGAAGTCGGCCGCTACGGCGCCGGAGCGGCCATGGCGGCGGCCGAGCGGGTCTTCGCCGCCGACTCGCGCACGGTGGCCACGTGGCTCGCGCACGCGCCCACGATCGACCTCGCGCCCGTCGCGTGGGCCGCGTTGTCGATGGTGGGCATCGCCTGCGCCTTCCACGGCGACCCCGGCGAGGGCATGCGGCGCCTGGCCGCGCAAGCGATCGGCGCGGCGCCGCAGGTGGAGCGGGCGATCGCGAACACCGTCCCGGCCCGGATCACCGCCGACGGCGTCGATCTTGCGTGCCTGCCACCGGAGTTGACCGCAGCCTGGGCGGCCCGCGCACACGCCCTGGCCGCCTACCGCGAGCTGCTGCCCATCGATACCGACACCGACGCCATCCTGGACGCGCTCCTGTGCCTGCACCACAACCGCGCCTTGGGCATCGATCCGACCGGGGAACGAACCTGCCGACGCCTCGCCCGCCAGGCCGCCTTGGCCTTCCGGGCTCGCCCGGCCGGCCCCTGAGCCGACCGACGAAGTCCCCTGCCCGCCGCGCCCGGACGTGGTCCGGACGCGCGACGGCCCGGGTCGGTGGATCCGACCCGGGCCGCCTCGTTCGTGCCACGTCACCCGACTACTTGGGGACGTTCCAGAGTTGCCCCTTGCCCGTGTTGGCGGAATGGAGTTGCACCACCGTGCTGTTCGCGGTGCTTCCGCCCTTCACGTCCAGGACCTTGCCGCTCGCCACGTGCACGATGCGGCCCTTGGCGTCGAGCCGCCACTTCTGCGCGGCACTGCCGTTGCAGTCGTACAGCGAGATCTTGGTGCCGTCGGCGAACGCGTTGCGCGCGTCGTCCAGGCACTTGCCCATCGAGCGCAGCGTGCCGTCCGGGTACAGGATCCAGGACTGGCCCGGGCCGGTGTTGCAGGTGTAGATCTGGATCTGGGTGCTGTTGGCCGGCTTGCCGCCCTTGACGTCCAGGCACTTCCCGGCGATTCCGGTGATCCTGCCCTGCGGGGGCACCGGAGCACCGGCCGCGGCGGCCAGCGTGCGGAGCCCCTGGACGTCGAACTGCTGCACGTACTGGCCGGCTCGGGAGTCCGGGTAGGCGTTCAGGAGCGTGCACATGACCGGGTTCTCACCCGAGTCGGTGCCCTTGGCGCACTTCCCGGGCGCGTCGTCGGCGTGCGCCAGACCCAGGGTGTGGCCCAGTTCGTGGCTGACGTGGTTCCGCATGCCGACCTCGCCGAAGCGCGCGGTGGGCTTGCCGTCGGCGGTGAAGAAGGACGTGTTGATGTACGCGTGCCCGCTGGTGACCGTGTCCGGAGTGCTGCGCGAGTGGAACCCGCAACTCCACCCCGGCGTCCCGGATCCGTCCATGACGACCTTCCACGGACTGCCGTCGGTGGTCGCCACACACGGGTTCAGGAACGCGCCGATCACGATCTCGCCCTTGGGACGGACGTAGTCGTGACCGACCGGCTTGGTGTCGACCGTGATCGGCAGCGCCGTCTCGTGCTGGATCTCGGCGGCGGAGCGTTTGACATACGGCGCCAGCCAGTCGACCGACTTCTGATCGTAGAACTTGATCGTGTAGCCGGTCGACAGCAGCTTCGCCGCGCCGGCCGACTTCCACCCGAGCCCGGACGGCGCGGCCGCGGCGGCGGCGACGGCCGTACGCTGCCGAGCGGGAGCGAGCGGCGGAATCGTCATCCGGCCATTGACGAACGTGGTGCCGTCGACATCCGACCAGCCGGAGTCGGGCGCCTCGACCCCGTCCAGCGCCTGCTGAACCGGCACCGGATCCGGTTGGGCATCGCCGTCCTGGTCGCCGAACGCCGCGCCCGAAAGTTGCAATCCACCGACGATCGCAGCGGTCGCCGCGAATGCGGCGACCAACGATATTCGGCGCTTCCCCGTGACTTTCAAATCCCGTAACCCTTCGTTCAAGGCCGTGAACGCACCTTTCGGCACCGGCCGAAAAACACCGTACAGGTCACCGGTCGAAACAATTTTCGCCCCCGCTCCCCCCGCGCAACCCGACCCCTCTTCGCGCAATCGGGACAGGGTTCGGAGCGCGAGGACGGGTCGGGTGGAGAAGTCCGCGTACATGTCCTCGCCTTCCGAGCCATGGACGAACTCGGCGGCAAAAAAGGGTTTCCGGTTCATCCGGGGCCCGACAGCGCCCGCGCCGGAGTTGCTCGGGGTGGCCGGCTACCGGGTGCGGATGGCTGCGTGGGCGGCTTCGATCAGGGTTTGGGGGGCGATGTCGAGGGTGCGCAGCGCGCGGGCGGCCGTGCCGTGTTCGAGTTCGGCCACCGCGATCAGGACGTGGGCCGTGCGCAGGTTTTTGGGGCGGTCGGCCTTGGCCAGGACCGTCGCGCGTTGGAATACCTCGTTCGCGGTGCCGGAGGCTCGGTACGGTCCGCTTGGGGCGGGGGCGGGCGTGGAGGCGGGGATCGTGTCGGTGTCGATGCCCACCGAGCGCAGCGCGGCGGCGTGGGATTCGGCCAGGGCGCGGCGGACGTCCTCGACGGTGGCGCCGGATGCGGCCAGCGCGGTACGGGCGGAGTCGTCGGGGAGCGTGAGGGCGGCCAGGAGCAGGTGCTCGGGGCCGGGTGTTTCCTCGCCCAGCGCGCGAGCCTGCTCCTCGGCGCCGGTGAGGAGACGCTTCATCATGCCCATGTCGTGTATCGCGGTGCGGATGCCCACGGTGGATCTCCTTGCCGGGTCGGTGGATCACCGGTCCTGGGGTGGTGGCGTTCGCCGGGAGGGTGACAGTCGTTTGTGGGCGGCCTGGGCGCTCATGCCCAGGGCCTGGCCGATGTGGTTCCAGGTCCAGCCCTGGGCGAGGGCGTGGTCCACCGCCGCCCGCTCCAGCGCCGCGGCGAGGCCGCGCAGTGCGACCACGGCCGCGAACGCGTCCTCGGGTTGCTCGGGCGAGGGAACGTCCTTGGCGTCGATCACACATCAACTTTAGTTGATGGATCGTCGGGCCGTCAACAAAAGTTGATGGGGTTCGGAGGTCAGAGCACGAACGGATACGCCGGCGCCGACCCGTCCCCCGCATCCCCGTACGGTGCCGGCCGGCCGAGGGCCGGTCCGAGTGTCGTGGTGCCCGGGGTCGCCCGGTTGCGCAGGCCCGTGCGGTAGGCATCCATCGCGGCTTCGGTGCGGCCCATGCGGCGCAGCAGGTCGCCCAGGAGCATGCACAGGTCGGCCAAGTCCCCCGCCGCGCCGCTGCGTTCGAGGAAGCCGAGCGCGCCGACGTAGTGCTCCTCGGCGCGTTCCGGCTCGCCCCGCTCCTCGGCCATCAACCCGAGCAGTCGATGGGCGCCCGCGGCGTGCACCGCACCGCGAGTGTCGTCGAGATCGAGCACGCCCGACAACAGCTCCCGCGCCTCCTCGTGCCTGCCGAGGCGGCGCAGTACGTCGGCCAGTTCCACCTCGACCTGGGCGGTGAACAGTCGGGCGTGCCGGGCCACCAGCATCTCGCGCGCGGTGCGCAGTTCGGCCTCGGCGGCGTCGAGCGCGTCGTGCTGGGCGTGGACGTAGCCGCGCATCCAGTGGCAGTGGGCGAGTTCGGTCCGCAGCTGCAGTTGCCGGTACAGCTCCTGCGCCTTGGCCAGCGAGGCGTCCGCGTCGGCGATGCGGCCCTCCGCGAGCAGCGTGCGGGCGACGCTGCGGTGCATCCCGGCCACCAGGGCGGGATCGGAGACCCGGGGCGCCAGCGCGAGGGCGACCTCGGCGGCGTGCGCGGCGCGGACGTACGCCCCCATGTCCATGTAGGGCGCGATGGATGCGGCGTGCAGCAGGACGAGCGCGTCGGGGTCGTGCAGGTCATCGGCGGCGAGTTCGGCCAAGGCGGTCTCCAACACGTAGCACGCGTAGCGGAGTTCTCCGGCCAGGAAGTGGGCCACGGCCCGGCCACGGATCGCGCGGGCCCGGCGCGGCGCGGGTTCGCCGGCGAGTTGCCGCTCGGCCGCCTCGAAGTGGGCGCGCGCCCGCGCCGGTTCCCCGGTCACCAGCGCGCACTCACCGAGTCCGATCCGGGCGGTGGCCTGCTCGGCCGGCAGCGCCAGCCGCTCGGCCTGGGCGAGCAGTTCCCCGTAGCGCAGGGCGGCCTGCTCGGGGGTGCCGGTGGCGAGCAGGCGCTGCGCGTCGGTGAGCGCGAGGCGCAGTTCCGTGGCGAGATGGGCGGGGTGACCCGTGGTCAGCTCCTCGTACGTGGTGCCGAGTTGCCCCGCGAGGAAGCGCAGGGCGGCCTCCGAAGGACGAGCCTTGCCCGATTCCAGGGTGGAGACGTGGGCCGCGGTGTACCTCGGCTCGGCGAGCTGACGTTGTGTCAACCCCAGTTGGTTGCGCATGCGTTGGATGCGTCTTCCGATCGCGGCCGGCTCGTCCATCGAGTACCCCCTGCGGTTGTTCCTCGCCCCGAGGCATTGTGCGGCAACGCCCCGACGTTTAGCTTAAGTTCGGACTTGGATTCACTGAAGTCCGGATCTATCTCCCCTCGCGTGCCAAGGAGAATCCCTTGCGCAGATCGAGTACATCCCTTCGCACATCCATGCCGGCGGCCGCCGCGGCCGTCGCTTTCGTGTGCGCCGTCGTCACCGCCCCGGGTGCGGCCGCCGGTGCCGCCGCGGGCACACCGACCGCCGACCGGGTCCAAGTCGAGATCCCCGGCCCCGAAACCGCGGGACCCACCGCGCTCGCGCAACCACACACCGAGGCGGGCTCCGGGTACACCTGGGTCTCCCGGCGGGGCAGGGACGGATCGCCACCGGGCGCCCTCTCCTCCGAAACCGCGCCGGGCGACGGCACGGTCACCAAGGTCGTCGACAACGGCCCCACCGCGAACCGCCTCGACATCGTCTTCGTCGGCGACGGCTACACCGCGGGCGAACTCGCGCAATTCCACACGGACGTCAGGGAGCGCTGGGCGGAGATCGTGGCCGTCGAGCCGTACACCACGTACGCCAACCTCTTCAACGTCTGGGCGGTGGACGCGGTCTCCCGCCAGTCCGGAGTGTCCGGCGATCCGTCCCGGGACGTGGTCCGGGACACGGCACTCGGATCCTACTTCTGGTGCGAGAACACCGAACGGCTGCTGTGCGTCGACGAGGCCAAGGTCGACGCGTACGTCGACAACGCCCCCGCCGTCGACCTGGTGATGGTGCTCGCCAACAGCGCCAAGTACGGCGGCGCCGGCTACAACACGCCCAGTCCGACGCTCGGTTACGAGGGCATCGCCACCTCCTCCGCGCACAACGCCCAGTCGGGCCAGGTCGCCATCCACGAGACGGGGCACTCGCTCGGCAAGCTCGCCGACGAGTACTTCTATCCCGGCGTCCCCGGCTACGAGCACTACACCGGGCCCGAACCGGGCGAGTCCAACATCACCGAACTGTCCGCCGCGCGAATGCGGAGCACCCACGCCAAGTGGTACCGCTGGCTGGGCCAGGCCTCACCGGACGGCGGCACGGTCGGCGCGTACACGGGCGGCGGCTACTACGTGACCGGCCTGAACCGGCCGACGGACGGCTCGCTGATGCGCTTCACCGGCAAGCCCTTCAATCTGCCCGGTGTCGAGGCGATGATCGCCGGTTTCCACCGACACGCGTCCGCGGCATACGCCCTCACCCCGACGGCGCGGACGTTGCGAGCCGGGGACAGCGCGCGCATCGCCCTGGCCCGGCCCACCGGCCCGGCCGCGCGGCCGCTTCGGGTGCGGTGGTACCTCGACGACAAGCCGCTGAAGCCACCGGCGCGGGAGGATACGATGCAGGTCTCGGAACTGCGCCTCGACCCGCGTCGCCCGGGGCCGCACCGGTTGACCGTGGTGGTCGTCGACCCGACCGACTCGGTCCGTGACCCCGCCATCGCCGAGACCCTGCGCACGAGTCTGACCTGGACCATCCGGGCCTGACCATCCCGGCCCGACCATCGGGCTCCGACCCGGACCGTCCGAATCCGGCCCGGATCATCCGGACCGACCGCACGAACCACCGGCAGCACGGCGACCCCGGCGCGCCCCTCGCGCCGGGGTCGCGCCGTCTCGTCCGGCCCCTCGGGAGCCGATCGCCCCATCGTGACCGCTCCGCCACGACTGTGGGAGCCGGGTTGTATCCGCTTTCGCGTACTCCGCCTCGGATAATGTTTGCCGTACCGAGGTCGGAACCTGTCGGACGATCCTCGTGCCCGTCCGGGAGGGAAACCGCGATGCCGACCACTCGCCACGAGGAACTGCGGGCTGCGATCGTGCAGGCCCGCGAGGCGCTCACCGCGCACCCGGACGCCGCGACCTCCCCGGCCCTGGCGGCCCTGATCGCCGCCGCGGAACCGTTCGCCAACTTCACCCAGGCGGTACCGCCGCCGACGACGCGGCAGTTCAAGGCACGCCTACAGCGGGAACCGTGACCGTCGACGCGGGATCCCGGCTCAGGCCGCGTGGCGGTTGTGGTGCCTTCGGGTGTCTCTTCTGCGCTGCGCGCGGCGTTCGTCCTCGCTGAGGCCGCCCCACACACCGCTCTCCTGTTTGGTCGCCATCGCCCAGGAGAGGCAACGATCGATTACGGGGCACCGTCGACAGACGGATTTCGCCTGGTCGATCTGCTCTCTGGCCGGGCCGGAGTTGCCGACCGGGAAGAACAGTTCGGGGTCTTCGTGCGTACAGGCAGCGGCGGATCGCCAGTCCATGTCTTCCTTTCCGGCCGCGCCCAGGGGGCGCGGCCCCGCGGTTCGGGTTCTCGGCCCTGCTGCCCGGGATACCTCCACCCAACCGGCCGAGTCGGCGAAACCCGGAGCAAGTTCGCCGATCCTCACGCCCGCACCTCGTCGACGGTCGGCAGGGCGAGCCGCAACGTGTCCTCCGCCGCGCCCGGATCTGCCAGCAGGGCCGGGAGGAGCAGCCGCCACAGGTCGGCGAGGTCGTTCTCGATGTCGGCCCGGCCGGAGAGCGCGTCGGAGACCGTATGCAGGCCGAAGAACGCATGGATGATCGATTTCGCCGCCCCGGCGGTCTCGATCCGCTCCGCGAGTTCGCCCTCCTCCCGCGCCCGCTCCAGCAGGGCTCGCACGGCGGCGATCCAGCCCACGAACGGCGCGGGCAGCGTCGCGTCGATCCCGTACCGCTCGCTCCACAACCGCGCACCACCGCGCACGAGCGGATCGTCCCGAAACGCCCGGGCCACGTCGAAGCTCAACCGCACCAGGCCCACCACCGCCGGCACGCCGGTCCCGGTGTGTCGTTCGATCAACACCGGCCACGTGGCGAAGTGTGCCTCGACGACCGCGCGGGCCAGGGCGTCCTTGTTCGAGAAGTGGAAATAGATGGCCCCGCTGGTGAGTCCCGACGCGTTGCCGATGTCGCTGATGCTGGTACCCGCGAAACCTCGCTCGTGGAACAGACATGCCGCGGTCTCCAGAAGAGACCGGCGAGTCGCCCCTGCCCGTGCCTGCACGTGCCACCTACCTCCAACTCGAACGCCCGGGTGGGAATCGTCTGCCCTCGGGCCGCGCCGGCGGGCCGGATCGCCGGGCCACGCGCGCCGTCACCCGACGGGTGGAACGGAGACGACATGCACCTTCCCGGCACCTGGGTTCTGCTTGTATTCATGGTTGCTTTTGGCGGCGACACGGCGTCCTCGCGCTCGTCGGCGAGGCTCCTGAGCTGGTCGCGCACGGTGGAACGGGAATCGGTCCATCGAGTGTCGGTGGCCGAGGTGCTGCTCACCGACGTGGTCCGGGTCGCGGGCACGACCTTCCTGGCCGCCGCCCAGTGGCCCTGCTCGCATCCCACGTTTCGCCCCGCCGACGACGGTGGCCACAGTCGGCTGATGGTCCTGGAAACCCTCCGTCAGCTCGGAATCTTCATTCCGGCGCAGTTCTATGCGGTGCCTCCGGAGGCACACTTCCTGATCAAGGACCTTTTCTACGGTGTCGACGCCTCGGCGGAGCCACGTTCGACGAGTGGCGCAAGCGATATCACCTGTTTGGCGCAGGTGGACGACTTCCGCTCCACGCGCGACGGCCGCGGATTGTGGGGGGCACGGCTGCGAGTACGGCTGTCGGTCGGCGACACGACCTTCGCCCGCGCGGGGGGCAACGCACGTTTCCTGGACCCCGACACGTACGCGGCGCTGCGCCGGGGCGCTGCGGGGGCGCGCCCGGCGGCTTCGCGTGTACGGCCGACGCCGGAGGCGGTGGACGCGACGCTGCCCCGGGACGTGTTGGTCGCCGAATCCGACGGCGGTGTCCTGGAGGTGGATCCGGCCGATCGGCTGCATCCGTTCTTCTTCGATCACCCCTGCGACCACGTGCCCGGGATGGTGCTCGTCGAGGCCGCCCGGCAGGCGATCGCGCTGGTGAGCGACGGCGAACTGCTTCGGCCGACGGCATTTCGCCTGCGTACCCCCCTGTTCACCGAGTTCGACCCGCCCGCGCGGATCGAGTGCACGCTGCACCACGGTCGACAGGCCTCGTTCCGCTTCCGGCAGGGCGGGGCGTACACGGCCCTGGGGGCGGCGCGCTACCGCTGACCCCGACGTCGACACGCAGACAATCCGCTGTTGTTTGAATACGGACCGTATTCGACCTAGCGTAATGATCGTTATGTTTCGGAGCAAATCCCGTCCGCCGACGCCTCGGGCGGGATGTCGCCCCGGATCCACATCTCTCGATCGGATGGCTCACCGATGGCAGGAAACTCCCTTCTCTCCTGGACTCCCGCGGCAATCGTCTTCGATTGCGACGGCACGCTGATGGACAGCGAGTGTCACTGGGAAGAGGCACGCGAACTCGTGCTGCGCGGATACGGCATGGACACCCCGGACGACTTCGGCGAACGCACGAAGGGCCTGCATTTCACCGAATGTGGACGGGTCATGACCGAGGTGATCGGGCTGTCCGCCGGCCAGGCCGACCAGGTGACGGCGCAACTTCTGGACCACTTCCGGAAGTTGGTCGCCGCCGCCCCCGTGACCATTCCGGGCGCGGGTGAACTGGTACGTCTGGCGGCCGACTTCGCGCCGTTGGCGGTGGCGAGCAATTGCCCGCGCGACGTCGTGGAGTCGGGGCTGGCGCAGGCCGGGTTGCTTCCGTACTTCACCGACATCGTGGTCCCGGACGCGACGTTGCGTCCCAAGCCCGACCCGGACGTCTATCTCGCGGCGGCGCGGGCCTGCGGCGCGCCGCCGTCCGTGTGCCTTGCGGTCGAGGACTCCTACTGCGGCATCCTGTCCGCCTCGCGCGCGGGCCTGCGAGTCCTGGGCGTGGGGGCCGCCCCGCGCGACGAGGAGCTGGCCCTCGTCGACATGTGGGTGCCCACGTTGGCCGACGCGGCCCTTGTCGCCTGGGCCGAGTCGCGTGAGCCGGTGGGCGCCTGCGTACGCATCTGAGCACGGCCCGATCGTCGCTCTCCGCGACCGCGCGCACGGTGGTCGCGGAGGGCCGGCGGTGGTTCATCCGTCGTGCGCAGAGGTGCCAGGTGGGTGAAAGCAGGCCGTGATGGCCTTGCCGTGCGGGGTGGGGTGGGTGTGCCATTCGTCGGCGATCGCGTCGACGATGGCCAGGCCCCGGCCCGAGGTGGCGAGACTCTCGGGGCCGCGCGGGGCCGGCAGTCCGGGGCCCGTGTCGGCGACGTAGACGTTCAGGCAGCGGCTGTCCCAGGCCAGGACCAGTCGGGCCGTGCTGTGCGCGTGGACGTGGGCGTTGGTGATCAATTCCGAAACCGTAAGGAGGATGTCGTCCACCGTCTCCGGGGCGTCCGCCGTCCATGGCAGGCAGGCCAGCCGCTCCCGGGCCCAGCGCCGACCCGCCTCCACACCGCCGCCGATCGGAAAGGAGTGTGCCCACCCGACCGCTCGCAGGTCCGCCATGTCATGCTCCTCTCGCCGGGTCGCCGTCGACCGGACGTCTGCCCCATGCGGCCGCACTCACGCCGCCTCGGGGATCACTGTCGCGCACGCCGGTGTTCGCGGCGTACACGCTCTCTCGTGGGACGCGCAAGGGCGTGGAAGAAGTGATCGAAGGCATGCCGGCGTTCTCCCGGCCGCCCGCGCGCCCACGATGCGTTCGTGCGCCCTGTGCCGGACACCCGCGGTGATGTTGTGCTTGCGGGGCGAGCAACTCCCGGTCGATCTCGCCGTGCGGCC
This sequence comes from Embleya sp. NPDC055664, assembly GCF_053618075.1. NCBI lineage: Bacteria > Bacillati > Actinomycetota > Actinomycetes > Kitasatosporales > Streptomycetaceae > Embleya > Embleya sp. NPDC055664. The sequence goes on along the minus strand of NZ_JBSHGZ010000040.1, from coordinate 16,017 downwards.
CTTGCGCGGTGACGGGTGATGCGAGGTGGAAGATGCGAGGTGGACGATGACCAGTGGCGCGATTCCCACCCATCCGGGCGACGAGGTGCGGGTGGCTCTGACGGGTGGGATCCCCGAGATGCCGGCGGTCCTGGTGGTAAACGGACCGGGTATACCCGAAAAGGTGTCCGTGGCCTTCCGCAACGGGCGGGAACATTACGAATACACCGGTGGCGCGGTGGAGTTGGACGGCGCGCACCTACCGCTCTACCGCTGGAGCTATTCCACACGCATCGCCGAATAGCCGCCGGGCGCATGGCACGGCGGGCAAACGCCCAACGTCTCCCCGTCGCACGGCACTACGCTGTCGTCCCGTGCAAGGGACGCGGCTCGACACGGCTCGGATCCGGGCGGCTCGGCGGGTGATCGACCCGGTTTTTCTCGACACTCCGCTGTACCGCTGCGATGCGCTCGAACCCGGCCTCGGGTGTGCGGTGAGCATCAAGCTCGAAACGGCGAACCCGATCCGCAGCTTCGAGGGCCGAGGCGCCGAACCGGTCGCGAGCCACCTCGCCGACGCGGGCGCACGTGCGGCGGTATGCGCGAGCGCGGGCAACCTCGGCCAGGCCCTCGCATGGTCCGCGCGCCGCCGAGTTGGAATTGGTGGACGGCGACTTCGACGCGGCACGCGAGCGGGCGGCGGCCGTCGCGCGGCACCACGGCATCCGCCTGGTCGAGGACAGCCTGGACCTCGAAACCTGTGAGGGCGCGGCCACCATCGGCCTGGAACCGGCCGCCACCACACCGGCGTTCGACGCCGTTCTGATCGAATCGGGCCAACACTCGGGCCACACGCCACAGCGCAGCCGCGCCGGCCGAGATGGTCCCGACCACGAGCAAGGTGTCCCTCACCGGCCCCGAGACAACGACGACCAGTGTCGGCAGCCAGACCACACAAGCTCGAGGTCCGTCAACGGCACCCTTTTGACGAAGACCCGTGTCCCGTCGACCTCCAGTTCCGCGGCCCGACCGCCGATACCGGACCCCACCGGAGCAGCGGACGCCACGACTTCACCGAGTCGCCGATCGCTCAGCAGGGACAGGCGGGTGGCCACCACCCCATACGCGGCCAGACGCGCGGCATACCGCGTCTCGAAGTGGCGCATCGACGGCTCCTCGCTGCCCCGAATCGTGGTGTCAGGGCATCAGGACAGGAAGCCCACGATGCCGCGGCTCGGGTGGGTGCGGGATTCGTGGAGCCAGGTGCCTATTTCTTCGACTGCCTCGCGGAGGTCGCCGTCCAGGGTGGCGAGCTGTTCCTCGGTGACGGCCTCGTACTGGGACAGGGCGGTGGCGCAGGCATCCGGCGTCCAGACGCCGTGGCCGGGGAGGTCGGCGTTCGGGAGCGGCTCGGGCAGGCCGTAGCCGAATTCGGACACCGTGACGGCCTCGATGCCGAGGGACTTCAGGGCCTCGTCCACGTGCCCCAGCCACGCGAACTTGAAGGGCGAGAAGCTGTTGCCCCACAACCGGCGCCCGTGGAAGGCACAGATCATCCGGTACGCGTACCCGTACTGGAAAGCGTGCCGCTCCTCGAACGGGCCGCCTTCCACGACCGCCGTCAGCGCCTCGTATCGCGTCGGCGCACCGTTTTCGATCTCGTGCGCGAAGTATTCGTCGTCCTGCGACATCTCCTGCTTGAACCGCCCACCGATCGCGCGGCGAACCCGCACGTCACCGGATCCCACCACGGCACGCGGGAGTTCGGGGTCGACCAGGAACAACGACAGCGAAACACTCATACGGCCAACCTATCCGCACCGGCCGACACGCCCCGTCGAGGGCTGCACAAGCCCCGAGACGGCCCGTTCCGTGCCATCGGGGGCCAGGAGAGTCGGCATGTCGGATCAAGCCCTCCCGTCGGCCGCGGCCCCCGTGGCCATGGCACTGGCCGCCATCGCGGCGAGCGCGGCCCCCTCCCGCCCATCGGGGGAGACACTGTCGCAGCACGCGCCTCCCCGGCACCCGGCCCACCCAAATCGTCGCCCTCGCTCCGGCACCCGCTCTCGGCCCGACCGATCCCGGCACCGTGAACGTGACCGTGGTCTCGAACGGCTACTCCTCCCCCGCCGGCCCGGGCGCCGAGTACACCTATCGCGAGTAGACGTCGCGGTCGGCGCCGGCGCTTCGTTGTCGGACGGGAATGCGGCTGAGATGTTGACCGAAATGGAAAACTCGGCCTTCGTATGAGGTGTTGGCCGCCGGAATCCGGGGTGCCTAGGCTGAATTCCACCGCACGCCACAAGCATCCACGGGAGCCTCCAGTGAGAAGCACACGCATCGTGCTGTGCGCCCTGCTCGCCACCTGGGCCGTCGGCCTCTCGCCCGTCGCCGCGTCGGCATCGTCGGCGCCGGCGTCCCCGGCGAATCGCAACGCCTTCGCCCTGTCCAGCGCCGCGTTCGCGGACGGCGGCCTCATCCCCAAGGTCCACGAGTGCACCAGCGGTGGCGGCCACGACCCGGCCAAGAGGAACGAGTCCCCACCCCTGGCCTGGTCGGGCGCGCCGGCCGCCGCCAAGAGCTACGCGATCGTCATGCGCGATCTCGACAACGCCAACCTCATCCACTGGGTCATCTACGACATCCCGGTCGGCACCACCTCGCTGCCCCAGAACGTCGACCACGCCTACCGGCCATCGGTGCCGGCGGGAGCACGGCAGGTCTACTACCGGGGCAGCGCGAGCCTGTACGGCTACCAGGGGCCCTGCTCGCCGTCGACCGTCAACACCTACGAGTTCGTCGTCCACGCGCTCGACCGGACATCGCTGACCGAGCTGAACTCCGGCTCCTCGACGCAGACCGCCGCCAGGACGATCGCCGCGGCCTCGATCGGCTCGGCCAGGATCAGCGGCGAGTCGTAGCCCTCCGGTGCCGAGACGCACGGCGCGCCGCGGCACCGTCTGCGGCGCGCCGGCATCCGCGCGCGGATCAGGACCGGCGGCGCAGCCGGAACCACTGGGGTTTGGTCCGGTTCATCGGCCAGCCCAGGCCCGCCGTGGGGGCCGGCTCGACGGTTGACAACTCCCAGTCGGGGAACGCGGCTTCGATCTCGTCCCGACTCGTGCCGCCCACGAAGGAGCGGTACCGGCTCGGGCCGAACGCGAGGATCAGCAGCGTGGCATCCGGCGCGGCCAGTGCCGTGACCCCGCGGCCGACGGCCTGCCGCGCGCCTGCGTCGAAGCCCTGGAAGCAGCCGATGTCGACGAAGAGGTCGAAGGTTCCCAGATCGGCCGACCCGAGGTCGGTCACGTCGCCCACGACGTAGGTGACATCTTCGTCGCCCCGCTGTCGGGCCGCCTCGATCGCGGCCGGCACGTAGTCGACGCCCACGGCCTGCCAGCCCCGCCGGGCGAGTTCCGGCGTGAACCGGCCGCGCCCGCACCCCAGATCCAGCGCGCGGCCGAGCGGTCGCGGTCGGTCGACGTCCTCACGGGCGAGTACCGCCGCGATGCTCTCCCCCGAGGCTTTCCCGTACGACTCCCAGGGCGTCACTCCGAAGCGGTACATACGAGCGTAGTTCGCCATGTCCATCGACCTCCCGAGTCGATCAACAGGTTAGGCGGCGGCACATTGCCGGACGGAGCCGGGGCCCCGATGATCCACGTGCCGAACTCCCGTCATAGGTCGGCGAGATGCCCGGCCGCCCCCACGAAAAAGGGAGCACGGCAACAGACTTCGCCGATGCACGCCACATCCGCCGCTATCGCGCACGGCGCAGCTCGAGGATGTACGTCGCGGTCGACGCAACGACGCGGTCCGCGTCCCGGGACAGCTTCGCCAGCGCCCGTGACGACGTGCTCCCCGGAATGTCCGCCAGGGCCTGGGTCAACCGGCGACGCGCCGACGACCCCGCCGCGGCATGCGCGAGGCGGTCGACCAGGCCGCCGGCGATACGCTCCGCCGCCGCCGGGTCGCCGGCCGCCACGCTCAGCGCGTCGGCCGCGTCGGCGTCGTTCCGCCCCGCCACGATCATGTCCAGGAGCGTCGGAACCGCGTCCGCCACGCCGCGTGCGCCCAGCGCCAACGCCGCCTGCTCGCGGACCACCTCGTCGCAGTGGGTGAGCGCGCCCCGGAGCAGCGCGGTCGCCTCGGCGTTCGCGATCTCGGCGATGGAGCGGACGGCACGCTCCCGTACCTCCGCCTCCGGCGTGTCGAGCCCCGCCGCCAGCAGTGCCGGCGCGTCCTCGCCCGCCTGCGCCAAGGCCCAGCGCAGGGCGCCGGCCACATTCGGGTCCGACTCGCCCAGCACGGCCTCGACCAGCGCTTCCACCGGCACGGGCCCCTCGTCGATCGCGGACAGCGCCGCCCGCTGCCGCGCGCCCGCGCTCTGCGATCCCAACGCCTGTAGCAGCGCGACGATCTGGAGCACGTCCTCCCAGCCGGCCGGTTCGGCGGCGCCGATCCGCCGCAGTCGCGTCAACAATCGGGTCTCGGCGGCGATGCGCTCGCGCGTGCGCTCGATGAGATCGTCGACCAGCTCGGCGGGCGCGAAGGCGGGATCGTCGAGCGCCCGCCCGACGTCGCGCAGCGACAGTCCCAACGACCGCAGGCTCTCGATGTGGAAGATCCGCCGGATGTCCTCACCGGAATACTCCCGATAGCCCGAACCGGTGCGACCCGTCGGCCGCACCAGTCCGAGTGATTCGTAATGCCTGAGCATGCGGGCGCTGACCCCGGACCGTCGCGCGACGTCACCGATCAACACTGCCTACCGCCCTTCCGCACCGGCCCCGCCGAGGGCCGCGACACGCTTCGCCTCCTCGATCGCGAACTCGAATCCGGCATCGGGATCGCGCCACAACCGCTCCGTCGCGATCGCGTGCGCTCGCACGCGGGGGTCGAGGTCCGTCGTCGCGGCGCCGAGTGTCGGCAACATCGCCTCCCCGAGCGCGATCAGCGCCCGGCTGAGGCTCAGCCGCGTCTCGCGTTCGCCGCGCCCGAGCTGCGTCGCCAACACTACGGCCAGCTCGTGCCGGGCCTCCTCGGGCACCAGTGCCACCGCGGCCCGCCAGGCGCTGCGCGCGACCTCGTCGTCGGCGTCGGACAGCAGCGCCGGTGTGATCGCCGGCCACGCCCGCCGATCCCCGATCTTGGACAGCGTGTGCAACGCCTGGCTACGTGCCCGCGTACGCTCCGAACGCAGCTCCTCGACCAGCAGCGGGACCGTCAGCGACGCCGGGTGGCGGGTGAGCGCCCACGTCAACGTCTCGCGCACCTGGAAGTCGGGGTCGATCCCGCACCGCTCCACGAGCGTGCGGACGAATCCCGGGTCCGGGTTCGTGCCGGCCGCCAGCGCCACCCGCACCCGGACCGACGGATCGCCGTCCGCCAGTCCCCGCAGACCTCGCATCGTGCCCGCGCCCTGTTTCGCCATGGCCATCGCGACCACCTCCTCGGCCACAGTCAAAACGTTGTCACCGTGTCAAGGTCAACCCGAGGGCCGGCGGAGCGTCATCCTTCGTCGAAGACGAGGTCCTCGGGTGGGTGGGTCATGCGGACGTATTGTGCGTCCGTGACTTCGACGACGAAGTCCAGGCCGGTCGTGGAGTGGCCCGTCGACAGGATGAAGTACCGGTCCGGGTGCTGGGCCAGGAACGCGGGGAAGCCCTCCAGGGACGGGTCGCCGAGACGCAGGTAGTCGTCGAGTCTGCGGAACAGCTTCGGGAGGATCACGACATCGTCGGTGATCGAGGGGATGCCGGTGATCTCGGCACCGGAGGTGGTCGCGTCCCGGGGCCAGAGCCCGCTGCCGGCGGCCCTCGCCCGGAGCGTCGCGGCGGTGAACTCGCCGCGCAGGTCCGGAAACAGGTTGCGGTAGTACGTCGGGTAGACCAGGCCGGTCGCGAGCAGGTGGTGGTTGACGGTGGTCCGCAGCAGCGGAACGTCCACCATGACGTTGGTACCGCTCGCGCCCGGCGGGGTTCCCTTGCCGACCAGGGCGATGCATCGGCCGTGCAGGTCGGCATCGCGGGTGAGGATGTACCCGGGCACCCGCTCCGGGACGGCCCCACTGACCGTCTCGTCGGGTTCGCGTCGGACATCGGTGAAGCCGAGCCAGGCGAGCAGCTCGGCGGCGGCGGCGTGCGCGAACTCCAGGGGCTGGTGGTCGCGTTGCGGGCCGTAGTGGGTCTCCAGGGCGTCGATCGCGTCCAGCCGCAGCTGGTTGGTGCCGGCGCTGTTGTGTCGGACCCGATGTCTGCCCTGGACGAGGTCCCACTCGGTGGGGTCGTCGGGGGTGAAGTGGAGGGAGTCCCCGTCCGGTTGGGCTCCGATGATGTGGAACGAGCCCTGAATCAACAGCATGGGCATGGCGACCCCCATGGGGTGCGAGGAACGGGCGCCACATGTGCCGCCGACGAGCACCCGAACACGCGGAGACGCGAACACGCGGCCCACGCAATCTCGCGCCGGGTGACACGGCCGTCACACGAAGCTCACGGCGGGGCCACGCTATGCCCACCCGGCCCCGCCGGCACGGGTTTCCGCCCACTTCGGCGTGTCGCCGCGGTCCGGTTGCGGCACGCCCGTTCGGGTCAGTCGGCATGCGGCGGGCCGGGGCTGATGGTGCACTCGGCTGGTCGGACTCTTCCACGTCCACGACCACGTCCACCTCCCGAACAGGAGCCCAGCATGCCGATCGTCGCCGTCTTCGACGTCCCGGGGATGACCCGCAGCCAGTACGAGCAGAGCGCGGAGAAGGTCTCCGGCCACGCCGGCCCGGTGAAGAACCCCTCGGACTGGCCCGTGTCCGGCCTCATCTCGCACACCTCCGCCGCCACCCAGGACGGCTGGCTCGTCGTCGACGTCTGGGAATCGGAGGAGGCCTTCCGGGAGTTCGGCAAGACCATCATCCCCATCCTCGAGGAACTGGGCGTGCCCAACCCGAAGCCCAGGATCTACCAGGCCCACACCGTGGTCACCCCCTGACGACCCCACCCCTCGGCCCCGGCGGCCCGGTCCGGGACCGCGCCGCCCGGGCCGCCGCGCGTCGGGGGTGGTATGCAGCGACCCGGCGAGGAGCTGGTGATCGACGATCGCGTCGCCTCCGCCCTCGCCGTCCCTCGCCGTCACCGACGTGGAGTGGACGGTGTTCCACTGACGCGCGCCGGCCCGGTCCGTGTCACACCCGCGGGCCGAAGCGACCTCACCGCGGGGTCAGTTCGGCCACCAGCCGGGTCGCGACGGGTACAGAGACGCCGTGTCGCGCGCCCGCGCGCAGCAACGCGCCGCCGATCGCGTCGAGTTCGGTGGGTCGACCGGCCTCGACGTCGCGCTGCATGGACGACTTGGTCTGTTCCGGGAACGCGTCGTAGAGCGCCAGGGAGTGCGCCGGATCGACGGGGACGCCACAGGCCCGGCTCACCGCAGCGGCCTCCTCGACGAGCGCGAGCAGTTCCGCGCGCCGCCCGGTCCGCACCTCGCCGATGGTGAGCCCGTAGCGGCTGGTGAGCAGCGCGAAGGGCGCGAGGAAGGCCAGCTTCGCCCACAACGCGGCTGCCTCGCCGCCCACCGCCCGGGTGTGCACACCGGCGTCGGTGAACATCGCCGTCAACGGCTCGACGCGCTCTCGCGGGCCGGCCAGGTCGATCTCCGTGAACGGGCTGCCGTGTTCGATGACGCCCGGCGCGAGACGGGTGGACTCGACGCGGATCACGCCCGGGACGACGGCCTGTTCGCCGTAGTATTCGCGCAACAGGGCCGGGTGTTCGACGCCGTTGAGCAGCGGCAGGATCACCCCGTCCCCGATCGTTTCCGCCGGGATCCGCTCCAGCGCGTCGTGTAGTCCCGTGTGCTTGACCGTGATCAGGCACAGATCGACGGGTTCGCGCAGGCGCGTGTCCGCCTCGACGCGGGCGGTGAACTCGCCGTACTGCCCGCTGCGTACCCGAATTCCGTCTCGGCGCAGGGCTTTTGCGGTTTCCTCGCCCGCGACGCAGGTCACGCGGTGGCCGGCGCGGGACAGCAGGGCGGCGAGCAGCCCGCCCACCCCTCCCGGCCCGAGGACCGCCACGGCTTTGGGAGGCACGGCGGCGGGCTCGTGGGACGACGTCGAAGCGGGCACGGACGGTTCCTTTCGATGGCGACGAGGGTCGGCACCCGTCCCGCCGAGCTGTCTCCCGTCCGGACGGGGACGTGTGGTCGGGTCGGGTTGCCGCCCGGTTCCGATGATCGAACCGGGCGGCAATCCAAGTCAATCCTCGGGTTTGCTGCCAACTTCCCAAGCCTTACCTTGGGGTCATGACCCTCGATGACCTCCGTATCTTCGTTGCGGTGTGCCGGGCCGGGAGCCTGAGCGCCGTCGCCCGGGACCTCTCGTGCACCCAGTCGGCGGTGAGCCAGCACGTGAAGCGGTTGGAACGCGAGACGAAGGTGCAACTCCTGGAGCGGCACCCGCGCGGCGTGGCCCCCACGGCGGCGGGTCGACTGCTGCACGCGGCGGCGGCCGACGGCATCGCCGGACTGGATGTGGCCCTTCGCCGGCTCGACGAACTGGCCTGCGGCGAAACGGGATCGGTCCGGGTCACCACGGGCGCGACGACCGTGCGGCACTTCATGTCGGCGGCAGTCGTCGCCTTCCGCAGCCGATACCCCGGGGCCAGTCTGGAGTTTCGCACCGAGACCTCCAGTCGAAGCTGCTTCGACGCGCTCGCCTCCAACACCCTCGACCTCGCCTGGATCACCGTCGGCGGCCCGATTCCCGGCATCCAACAGCGCTGCGTGGCCGAACTGCCCTGGGTATTGGCGGTCCGGGCGGACGACCCGCTGGCCGAACGCACCCGCGTCGACGCGGCCGACCTGGCCGGTATCCGCTACATCCGGCCTCCGGAGGACTCCTCCTCGCGGGCCCACCTCGACGCGGCCTTCACGAAACTGGACATCCGCATCCCGCCCGAATCGGGCGTCGCCGACTGGGACACCGCCATCCTGCTGGTCGAACTGGGCCTGGGACACGCCATCGTGCCCGCCCTGCCCGACCGGCGGGCTCCCGCCGACACCGATCCCGTACGCTTCCTGCCCATCCCGGCCCTGCCCCGCCTGCCGGTCGGCTGGGCCGTACGCCGCTGGGACGACCTGACCCCCCTGGCCCGCGCCTTCGCCGACAGCGTCACCCTCACCGGAACCGACCCGCGTGATCGGACGTCCATCGACCGAACGTACGGGCGGGCCGACCGGTGACCCGTTCGACGGTGTCCACCACCGTGGTGGCATCGGCGGGCGGGTCGGCGTACCAGCCGATCACATAGTCGGCGTCCTCCCGGGAAACACCACCGGCCATCAGCCTGGCCACGGCCTGTTCGTGCGTGATCGCGACGAAGTCGATGTCGCGGTGGATCGCCCGCGCCAGGATCGCGATCCGCTCGCGTGTGGTCAGCGCTTCGGGCCCGGTGAGGTTGTACACGCGACCCGCGTGGCCGTCGTCGAGCAGGGCGGTCGCGGCCACCGCGCCGATGTCGGCCTCGTGCACGAGCGCGCTGGGGAAGTCGTACGGCTCGCGCACCACTGCCTCGGCCCGGATCGAGTCGATCCAGGTCAACGTGTTGGACATGAACTCCTGCGGCTCCAGGCGCGTCCACTCCACCCCCGAGTCCGCCACGGCCTGCTCGACCGGACCGACCCAACCGCCCCACACCACCGTGATGCGCCGTACGCCCGCCTCGACCGCTCGCCGCACCAACTCCGGCCCGGCCTCGGCCGCTCCCGCCGTCACAGTGATGTGCAGCCGATCCACACCGTCGAGGGCGGCACCCAACCCCTCCGGCGACGTATGCGTCCCGACCACCGTCTCGACCCCCGCCGGCAGCCTCCCCGCGGCCGCGACCGGATCACGCGTCAACGCCCGAACCTTCTCCCCGCGCCGAACCAACTCCGCCACCACATGCCGACCGGTGTTCCCGGTGGCACCCGTAACAAGCGTCGTCACAGCCGAACCCCTTTCGTTTCCGACGACGCTAGAAGTTCAACTCCACTTGAGGTCAAGTCGCCTCCACGAATCCCTTTTCGGGACCACCCGACGATTCCGGCCCAGCCCGCACGGAGCACCGGCACGAGCACTCGGCGGAGCCGGGCGGCGGCGGGGCGGGCGTTCGTGTGGGTCGACGACGAGATCGGTGAGGGTGATCGGGCCTGGGTGGCCGCTCACCATCCTGCGTCGGCGTTGCTGCACTGCGTGGATGCCGTGCATGGGCTCACCGCGGCCGATTACGCGGCCCTTGGGGCTTGGGTGGCGGGCTTGTGAGTGCCGACGGCGGGGCCGTGCCGCAGAATTCGGCGAGGAGTAGGTAGCCGGCGGCGTCGGTGTTGCCTGCCCAGTCGGTGTCGAAGTTGACCACCAGGGTGTGTCCGCCGTCCCGGGTGGTGTACGCCATGCTCTGCGAACCCGGCAGGAAGCCGGTGTGTCCCCACACCTGTGTGCCGCACGGCAGTGTGGCGCGGAAGACGCCCAGGCCGTCGTCCTGGCCGTCGCCGAAGTCGGGTGAGGGCACGGTGGTGGTCAGCTCGGCCATCTGCGCCTCGGGCAGCAGGCGCCCGCGCATCAGGGCGGCGAGGAAACGGTCCAGGTCAGTGGCGTCGGACACCAGTTCGCCGGCCGCCCATCCCCAGGACGGGTCGAACTCGGTGATGTCGTACACCCTTTGGTCCGGGTCGTCCGGGAACTTCGTGTACATCCGCCCGCTCGGCGCCGGGATGCGGGGGTACGTGCCGGGCAGGAGCGTGGAGCGCAGCCCGAGCGGGACGAAGATGCGCCGGTCGGCCTCGGCCGCATAGGTGTGGCCGGTGACCCGTTCGACGACCATCGCGGCGAGCACGTACGCGGTGGTGGTGTAGTTCCAGCCGGCGCCGGGCGGGAACGTCGGGGCGTGCTTCAGGCCGATCGCGACCAGTCGTTCCGGTGTCCAGGTGTCGTAGCGGTGGTCCAGGAAGGTCTTGCCCAGGAGGTGCAGGTCGGGGTCGTCCGTGTAGTCGGCAATGCCGCCGGTGTGGTTGAGGAGTTGCCGCAGGGTGATGGCGCGGCCGTCGTTACCGTTTCCGCGGACCAGGCCCGGCAGCCATTTCTCCACGCTGTCCGCGAGGCTCAGCCGGCCCTCGGCCTCCAGTTGCAGCAGGACCGTGGCGATGAACGGCTTGGAGATGCTGCCCACCCGGAATCGGTCGACCGGGCGGGGCGGGCGGCCCGTACGCAAGTCGGCGACCCCGGCCGTGGCACGCCAGGCGCCATGCGCGTCCCGGGCTCGGACAATGACGCCCGGCACGCCCGAGCGGATCGCGAAGTCCATGGCGGCCCGGGTCTGTTCGTGGCCGGCCCCCGACGCGGCGGACCCGCCCGTAGCGGCGGCCGTATCGCTCGCCGTCGAGGGCACGCCGGCCCCGACGGCGGTCATCGCGACGGCCGCGAGCGCGGCGACCAGGGCCCTTCGTACCGTCCGCATCGCCACCGCAGCCTCCCTCTCGTCAGCCTCGCCCATCCTCCCCCGCCGACGGCCTCCGGATCACCCGATGTCCCCGAAATCAACCCATTCGGGTCGCAAACGCACCCCGGGCACACATGGGCACCGTGCTGGTCTAGACCTCTACGCGCGGATGCCGCACGCTGGTGGATGCACCGGCCCGACTCGCCCGCACGCGTCCCGTCACCGTCTCGACGGAAGGTTGCCCGATGCGCATCCGTACCCTGTCGCTCGCCCTGGTGAGCACCCTCGCCATCATGCTCGCCGCCGCACCGCCCGGCCACGCCGCCGCGTCCACTTCCGCGACCGACCCGGTCGTGCTCGTGTCGACGTCGGCGCAGCTCAAGTCGGCGTTGGCCGCGGCCGCCCCGGGCGCCACCATCCGCCTCGCCGACGGCACGTACACCGGTAACTTCCGTACCACCAGGGCCGGTCGCGCCGACGCCCGGATCACCCTCGTCGGCTCCACCAACGCCGTACTGCGCACCGGCACCGGCGGCGGCTACGCCCTGCACCTCGACGGCGCCGCCTACTGGACCGTACGCGGCATCACCCTCACCCACGCCCAGAAGGGCATCATGATCGATGCCGCCCCGGGCGTGCTGGTGGACTCCGTCACCGTGCACGAACTCACCATGGAGGGCGTGCACTTCCGTAATTCCAGCAGCGACGGCGCGATCGTCGACTCCCGGATCTACGACACCGGCCGGGACAACCGCGGCATGGGCGAAGGCGTGTACGTCGGTACCGCCAACACGCTTGCCGACCGCAGCGATCGGGTGCAGATCCTGCGCAACGTGATCGGCCCCGACGTGGGCGGCGAGGCGGTGGACCTGAAGGAGGGCACCACCGGCGGCCGGGTCGCGGGCAACACCTTCGACGGCACGGGCCTGACCGGGAACAACTACGACGACTCGTGGGTCGACGTGAAGGGGAACGGCTACCTGATCGAGGACAACACGGGCCGCGACTCCACGAACGACGGCTTCCAGGTGCACGCGCAGTTCCCGGGTTGGGGCTGCGGCACCGTCTTTCACGCCAACCGCGCCGACCTGACCGGCACGACGGGCCCGGACCGCCTCGCCATCCACGCCTTCTCGTACACCGCCGCCTGCCCCACCACGGTCACCGCCGACAACACCGTCGTCGGCGGCAACGGCCTGGTCAACCCGGGCGTCCCGGTCATCCCCTGACCGCGCCGCAGGCGACCGAACCCGGTCCCTCCGCGGACCGCCTACGGACGGGGCCGTCGCGCCTTGGCGGCCCGATCCGCCGGCGGGATGCGGCGGTGGATGTCCGCGAGCATCGTGTACATCGCGATGCGGAAAATCTCCGCCTGGTGCGTGTCGACGAACGAGGTGTGGCCGAACACCTCCAGAGAGACCAGGCCGTGCATGTGGCCCCAGGCGCTCAGGATGATGGCGACGGCGGGTGGCGGCAGTGAGCCCAGCCCGTCCGGTGGCAGCCGCTCCAACTCCTCGCGCAGCGCCGGCGACAGCGGCGGGATGTCCGCGGCGGCCAGCTGCTCCGTGGTCGACCCGCCGAACAGCTCGCGCTCGAAGATCGCGCTCATCCGGCGCACGGCCTGGGTGGTCGGGCCGTCGGTGGGCGCCGCGTAGTGGCGTAGCGGCGCCCCGTAGATCAGCTGGAACCGTTCCGGGTTGGCGACGGCCCACCGGCGGTAACCCTCGGCGGCGGCCACCATGCGCGACAGGCCCGGGTCGGCGACGGCGTCGACCGCGACCTGTACGGCGTCCGCCAGGTCGTCGTACGCCTTGGTGATGAGCGCGGTGACGAGGTCGTCCCGGCTCGGGAAGTAGTGGTAGAGCGCCTGCACGGTCATCCCCAGGCTGCGGGCGACCGCACGCAGCGACAACGAGTGTGGCCCCTCCCGGCCGATGTGTTCCTCGGCGGCGCTCAGGATCTCCTGCACGGCGGCGGCCCGGCGCCGCTCACGCAGCGTGAGCGGCGCGGAAGGCGCCGGCGGCGCAGGCGCCACGGACGACGCGGACGACGTGGGCGGTGTGGGCGCGGTCGATCCGGCTTCGGCAGGAGACATGCGACGACCTTACGACGAAGGTTCCGGCGCGCCACGACCCCGGCGCACCCTGTGAAGAAAATCTAACACTGCCAAAGTTTCTTGTACGTCACTAGGGTCGTCAACCGTGGCAGGGAGCGCCGCGAACGGCGCATTCCAGGTCTTTTCTTTTGTTATGGCAAGAGTTCAAGGAGACAACCCGTGTTTGAACGCATAGCCGAACTCACGGTTCGCCGGCCGAAATTGGTACTCGTCGTCGCGGGTCTGCTCGTGGTTTTGATGGGCGTCCTGGGCGCCGGCGCGTTCGGCAAACTGCTGAGCGGTGGCGGGTTCGACGACTCGGCCTCCGAGTCCACCCGCGCCAAACAGGTCATCGACAAGAAGTTCGGCGGGGAGACCAACCTGGTCCTGCTGGTCCGCGCCCCCGACGGCGGCGTCGACGGCCCCGCGGCCAAGCAGGGCGGACAGAACCTGGTCGCCGATCTCAAAAAGGAGAAACACCTCGACAACGTGATCTCCTACTGGGACGCGGGCACCCCGGAACTGCGCTCCAAGAACGGCCGACAGGCCATGGTGCTCGCCCACGTCAAGGGCGACGACAGCGAGCGCGCGGAGCACGTCAAGGGCATCCTGGAGCACTACACCGGACGGTACGGGCCCGGGCTCACCGTCCAGGCCGGCGGCGCCACCGCCGTGGGCGACGAGTTGTCCGAGCAGGTGGTGAAGGACCTCGTCCTGGCCGAGGCGATCGCCGTACCGCTGACCCTGCTCCTGCTCCTGGTCGTCTTCGGCAGCGTGGTCGCGGCGCTGCTGCCGCTGGTCATCGGTACCGTCGCGGTCGTCGGCACGTTCGCCGAACTCGCCGTCCTCGGCGGCCTCACCGACGTCTCGGTCTTCGCGATCAACCTGACCACGGCCCTCGGGCTCGGCCTCGGCATCGACTACGCCCTGTTGATGATCAGCCGATTCCGCGAACACCTCGCGGCCGGGGCGGAGGTGGACGACGCCGTCCGGCACACCGTGCGCACCGCGGGCCGTACGGTCGCGTTCTCCGCCGCCACCGTCGCCGCCGCGCTCGCCTCACTCCTGGTGTTCCCGCAGTTCTTCCTGCGCTCGTTCGCCTACGCCGGGGTCGGCGTGATCATCGTCGCCGCGGTCGCCACCCTGTTCGTGATGCCCGCGCTGCTCGCCCTCCTGGGGCACCGGGTCAACAGCGGTCGCATGCCGTGGGCGAAGTTCGACCGCCCCGCCTCCGCCCGCACGCCCCTGTGGGGACGGATCGCCGGCACCGTCATGCGCCGTCCCGCGCTCACCGCGATTCCGGTGCTCGGCGTACTGCTGCTTGCCGCGAGCCCGCTGCTCGGGATCACCTTCGGCACGGCCGACGAACGGGTGCTGCCCGAGGACGCGCAGAGCCGGGAGGTCTCGACCGCGTTGCGGGCGAACTTCGACGGCAACGACGCCGCGGCCGTGCACATCGTGATCAACGGTCCGGTGACCGAGGGCCCGTTGGCGGCGTACGCGAGCGAACTGTCCCGGCACAAGGACGTGGTCCGCGTCGCGACCTCCATCGGCACG
Organism: Embleya sp. NPDC055664; assembly: GCF_053618075.1. NCBI lineage: Bacteria > Bacillati > Actinomycetota > Actinomycetes > Kitasatosporales > Streptomycetaceae > Embleya > Embleya sp. NPDC055664. Next base: position 915 of record NZ_JBSHGZ010000040.1, on the reverse strand, counting down.
TACATCGGCGGCCGGCCCGCCGCGCCCGGCGCCGGCAACCCGGCGATGGGCCGCCCGGACGCCCAGCGCATCGACGTGGTCAGCCCCCTGGCCCCCAAGTCGGACGCCGCCCAGGACCTGGTCGCCGACGTACGGGCGGTCACGCCGCCCCCGGGGACCCACCCGCTGGTCAGCGGCACCGACGCCGAGCTGGTCGACTCCAAGGACTCGATCGGCGGCCGGCTCCCCGCCGCGATCGCCCTGGTCGCCGTCACCACCTTCCTCCTGCTCTTCCTGTTCACCGGCAGCGTCGTCCAGCCGCTGCGCGCACTGCTCCTGAACATGATCAGCCTGGGCGCGGCCCTGGGCGTGATGACCTGGATGTTCCAGGACGGTCATCTCGCCTCCCTGTTCGGCTTCACCCCGCAGCCGATGGACACGTCGATGACCGTGCTGATGTTCTGCATCGCCTTCGGCCTGTCGATGGACTACGAGGTGTTCGTGCTCAGCCGGATCAAGGAACTGCACGACGAGGGCGAGGGCACCGAGTCCGCCGTGGTCAACGGCCTCGGCCACACGGGACGCATCGTCAGCGCCGCGGCCGCGCTGCTCGCGGTCAGCTTCTTCGCCTTCGGGACGGCCGCGATCAGCTTCATGCAGATGTTCGGCATGGGTACGGGGCTGGCGATCCTGATCGACGCGATCGCCGTGCGGGGCGTGCTGGTCCCCGTCGCGATGCGGCTGCTGGGCCGTGCGGCCTGGTACGCGCCCGGCCCGCTGCGCAGGTTCCACGACCGCTTCGGCCTGAGCGAAGGCGGCCCGGCCCCGGCGGTCGCGCCGAAGCCTCTGGTCGAGGCGAGCGAGAAGGACCCGGCGGGCGTCTGAGCACACCGGTGCGGGTGGCGGAGGGGGGGGCCACATCGGGCCCCCCCCCCC
>NZ_JBSHGZ010000039.1:0-108274 GCF_053618075.1 Embleya sp. NPDC055664 | reverse complement strand
TGACCGGCCAACTGCCACCGGTCCCGTTGTGCCCGTTGCGACCGAGCCAGTCGCGCAGCATGTTCCATTCCTTCTGCGCCGCCCAGAAGACGTCGGCGCAGCCGGTTTCCTTGCTCGACGCCTGGCCGTTGCCCCAGGAGTCGGTGGACTTGGAGAAGATCGTGCCGGTGCTGTAGTCGGCGCAGGTCAGGCCCGGCCGGTTCGGGTCGCGCAGGGAGTAGGTGCCGCCCGAGTTGGTGGTGTCGATGGTCAGCGGACTCGGGCCGTTCCACTGGCTGTTCGCGCTGCCGGCCTTCACGTCGTCGATCTGGTCGAGCACCGTGCCCGTGCTCGCGTCGACGAAAACGTGCAGGCGGCTGGGGGCGGTCGCGGTACGGCCGACGACCACGGTTTCCCAGGCGAGGTTGCTCACGCCGTCCTTGACCCGGACGACCAGGCGGTGCGATTCCACCTTGTCCACGGCGGCGAGCCGGGCCTTCGACGCCGCCTCCGCGGCGCTCGCGTCGATGGTGGCCGTGGTCTTCGCGGCTATGCGGGTACCGGTGGCGGACTGGGTCGCGCGGACCCGGCCCTGGTTGTCGGCCAGCACGACCGCGTCCCCGCCGACGACCGGCAGGCCGTGGTAGGTGCGTTCGTACGCGACCGAGTAGAGACCGTTGACCCAGGGGGTCACCGTCTGGCGCTGGTACTGCTCGTCGGGACCCTTGGCAAGGGTGTCCAGACCGCTGGAGACGGCCTGGTCGGCGGCGGCTACCGCCAATGCCTGCGAGCCGGGAGGGGGAGACGGGTCGGCGGACGCCGACTGTGCGGTGGTGGAGACCGCCAATCCGGCGAGTACGGCCAGGACAGTCCCGGCCGTCACCGTTTTGCGATTCATCGAGGCTCCTTGAGTGGAAGGTAAACCTCGACCACGAACCGGCCTTCGTCGTACGCGTATTCGCGACGTGAGCGAACCGCCGACGAGCGTGACCGCCGGGTTCGTGCCCGATCGGCAAACGCTCACACGGCCGCGGTGTCCCGAACAATGCGGCTTCGCGAGGTCGGCAAAATCTGTCAAACTCCTTATCGGGCAGGGAAGTTGCGCCCAACGGAGAATGTCTCCACGAAGTTTGCGCACCGGCTGCCCGACCCGGGTGGGCCGGGCAGCCGGCGTGTCCGCTTCAGCTCAGCGGCAGCTCCAGGTGGGACGGATCCTCGTCGGAGAGGGCGAGCGAGATCGTGCTGTCCGCGACGGTGGCGTCGCCGTAGAACGGATCGATCGTGTCGATGACCAGCATCACCCGGTGGCCGGCCCGCACGTCGTAGCCGGTTGCCTGGAGCGCGATGTCGACGGAGACCGGTCGGCCGCTCTCCCCGCGCAGCTCGGTGAACGGCGCGTGCGTGATGATGTGCGCGTTGTCCTCGGCGTCGACGTCGAACAGGTAGGCGATCAACGTCGATTCGGCCGCGTCGACCGTGTAGGTCAGGTGCAGCCGGGGGACGCCGCGCAGCTTGGCCGGCACCGGCAGCGGTGCGGTGGCCCATACGCCCGCGTGCGCCCGCTTGATCTCGGCGGTCGGGTAGATCTTCGGGTTGCCGGCCAGTTCCGCGTTCCCGGTCCCGATGATCTTGTCCGCGACGGTGGCCGGGGTGTCCGTACCCGCCGCGAAGGTGACCTCTCCGCCGGCGCCGGGTTTGTCGGACAGGATGCCGTCGCCGCCGTTCTGCGGCGCGGACAGGTACAGCCGCTCGGTGCGTCCGGTGACCGCGCCCCAGGTCGGCTGCCCCTCCAGGGCCTTGCTCCACATGATCTCGGTGACCACCTCGTCCTCGAGGTCGATGCCGGTGTCGACACCCAGGAGGTGGTGGTCGAACCACCGGTGGGCGTCCTCCCAGATCCGGTTCGGCAGGCCGATGATGCCCGACATCTCCGGCCCGGAGTGGTCGCCGATGGACAGCAGGAGGCGTTTGGGGCCGGTCAGCGCGTTGAACATGGTCAGCAGCTGGTTGGTCGGGAACAACGTCTCGTGCCACGCGTTCGCGAACAGGACGGGCAGTGGTTGCTCACGATTGTTGATCGCCTCGATGTGGTGGATGGGCGAGCGCTCCCTGGCCCACTCCAGGGTGCCCTCGATGTCCTCGTTGTCGCGCACGTTGTCGAACCGGGTGCGGGTGTCCTCGCTGAGCCGCTTCTCGTCCGCGGCTTTGCGCAGGGTCTCCACCGCGGCGATGTGCCGGGTCTCGTTCTCGTAGAACGCCGCGCCCAGGTCGCCCCACGTGCTCAGGGCCACCACCGCCGTCACCCGGGGATCGTGCGCGGCCACCAACTGACTGATGCCCGACCCGTACGAGTCGCCGAGGAAGCCGACGCCGGAGGCCTCACCCTCGATCCGGGACAACACGTACGTGAGCGCCGCGATACCGTCCTGGACGTCGAGCGGGCCGGCCACCTCGACGTTGCCCTTGGACAGGCCGAACCCCCGGGCGGTGTAGGCCAGTACGTGATATCCCCTGAGCGCGAACCGGGTTGCCTGGGCCACGTAGAGGAGCCAGCCGAAGTGCGTCCACGGGGACGGCATCACGACCACCGGCCGAGCCCGGCCCCCGGGGTGCAGCCAGAGCGCGCCGTCCAGTTCGGTGCCGCCCGCACCGGGCACCCGCACCGGGCTGAACCGGACCAGTGCCCGGGCCTCCTCGATCTCGGCGGCCCGCGCGGGCGCGAGCCGTGTGGTGTCCCCGCTCTCCAACGCCTCGACCAACTGTGCCAAGGTCGCCTCGTCCACTTCCGGATACAGGCTGGTCGTGTGCGTTTCGTGTGAACTCACGTCGATCCCTTCCCACTTCGCGAACGTTTCGGCCGGGGCGTGATCGACCGGGCATGGCGGTCGGTGTCCACCCGGCAACACAGTGTCAGCGAACGATGGTGCGTGTGGCCGGAATGCGTGGAAAATCCGAAGTGGTAGAGCCCGTTCCGGTGCCGCCCGAGCGCCGGACGTCCGCGACCTCGCGGCGGCCCGCTTCGCTACCCTCGGCCGATCTGCCGGAATCGTCGAGCGGGCCGACCCGCGGATCGGATGGCCAGTCATGAGCGTTCCCCCGGAAGCCGAGCAGGGGCGGACCACGGTGACGATCTCCGCCGGATCGCTTCGGGGCGTGGCCCTGGCCGCCGGCGTCCACCGCTGGCTGGGCATTCCGTACGCCGCTGCTCCGGTGGGGGAGTCGCGCTTCGAGCGGCCGGTCGCGCACCCGGGCTGGGCCGGCGTGCGTGACGCCGACACGATGGGCCCGACCGCGCCGCAGGCGCCGTACCGGGGAGCCCTGGGGGAACTGCTGCCGACGGTGGTGATCGAGGGCGACGAATACCTCAACCTCAACATCTGGGCGCCGGCCGACGCGAGCGGGCTGCCGGTGATGGTGTGGGTGCACGGCGGCTCGCTCGCGCACGGGGCGAACGCGCTGCCCGGCTACGACGGCGCGGCGTTCGCTCGCGACGGCGTGGTGTATGTCGCGGTGAACTACCGGCTGGCGTCGGAGGGTTTCTCCGTGCTCGACGGCGCGCCGCGCAATGTCGGCCTCGCCGACGTGGTCGCGGCGCTGCGCTGGGTTCAGGCGGAGATCGCGGCCTTCGGCGGCGATCCGGCGCGGGTGACCGTGTTCGGCGAGTCCGCCGGATCGATCCTGCTCGGGGCGCTGGTCGCGCACCCGGACGCCGAGGCGCTGTTCGCGCGCGCGATCCTGCAGAGCGGGATGCCGGACGCGTTGCCGCCCGCGAAGGCCGGGCGGATCACCGCGCTGGTGGCCAAGAGGCTGGGCCGTGCCGAGACCCGGGCGGCGTTCGCCGAGGTGCCGCCGGACGAACTGGTCGCCGCCGAACAGGCGGTCACCGCCGGCGGCACACCGATGACCGGCGGCGCGGGGTTCGCCCTGGCGATCGGCGACGACCTGGTGCCCGCCCACCCACAGGTGGCGCTGCCGGCCGGCGCGGGCTCCGGCATCGGGTTGCTGCTCGGTTCGAACACCGAGGAATACCGGTTGTGGTTCGTGCCCACCGGTCTGCTCGATCGGGTCGGGCCGGTGTTGTTCGCGGGCGCGCGGCTGAAGTTCCGGATCGGCCGGCGGATCCTGGCCGCGTACCGGGCGGCGCGACCCGGCGCCGGGCGCGGCGAACTGCTCGGCGCGTTGGCCACGGATCTCCTGGTCCGGCTACCGATCAACCGCCTCGCGGATGCCCGCCTGGATCGTGGAGTCACCACCCACGTCTACGAGTTCGCCTGGCGCAGCCCGGTGCGCGACCTCGGCGCCGCGCACGCGATGGAGTTGCCGTTCGTCTTCGATGGGCTCGACTCCGGCGCGTGGACCTCGCTCACCGGCGACGCGCCGCCGCAGTCCCTCGCCGACGAGATGCACGCCGCCTGGGTGCGGTTCGCCAAGACCGGTGATCCCGGCTGGGAACCGTGGGACGCGCGGCGGCCGGTACGGGTGTTCGACGCGCCGACCACGACCACCGTGCTCGCCCCGCGCGAGGCCGAACGCGCCGCCTGGGGCTGATCGCCGCCCCGGCCGCCCGCCCGACGGCGAGCCCGACGGCGGCGGGGCGCCCGAAACCATAGGCTTCCGTCCACCGGCGCGGCCGGTGGATGGTATCGACACGGTTGAGGGTGCACGGATGAGCGCGCGTTTCGAGGAACTCGACTGGCGGACGACGCCGATGGGCGAGATCAGTCTGCGCCGCAGGCGCGACCCGGTCTCCGGCGAGGACGTGCACGAGGTCAAGCTCGGCGACGAGTTCCTGATGTCCAGCCTGTTCACGGCGGGCGAGATCGCGCTGACCCGGCTGGGCCTGGCCGAGTTGCCCGACGTCGAACTCGACGTCGTGGTGGGCGGTCTGGGCCTGGGCTACACCGCTCGCGCGGCGCTGGACGATCCGCGCGTACGCGACCTGATCGTGGTCGACGCGCTCGGCGAGGTGATCGACTGGCACCGGCGCGGCCTGGTCCCGCTCGGCGCCGGCCTCGCGGGTGATCCCCGCTGCCGGCTGGTCCAGGGCGACTTCTTCGCACTGGCGGGCGAGGCGCGCGGGTTGGATCCGCGGGAGCCGGGTCGGCGCTTCCACGCGATCCTGCTGGACGTCGACCACTCCCCGCGCCACGTGCTGCACCCGAGCCACGCCGCGCTGTACCGGCCCGCCGGGCTGCGCGCGCTGGCCGATCGGCTGCGTCCGGGCGGGGTGTTCGCGCTGTGGTCCAACGACCCGCCGGACCTGGAGTTCGGCGCGGTGCTCGGCGAGGTCTTCGCCGACTCGGCCGCGCACGTCGTCGACTTCGACAACCCGCTCCAGGGCGGTACGGCCACCAACACCGTGTACGTGGCCCGCACATTGGAGGAGCCCGCGTCCTGACCCGCCGTGAGGGCCGGCCGACGGGTCGGGACGCGGGTCGGGGTATCGGGCCCGGCGACAGGGCACGCGCCGCCGGACCCGACCCCGGTCATCAGGCGCGCAGGTGGTCGATCGCCGCGCGGGCCGCAAGCCCGATCGAGGCATCGGCCGCGGGCGCGCGAAAGCCCAGCGACTCCAGGCGCAGGAACACGCCCACCGCGTAGCGCTTGCCGTCGGGGTACTCGACCACGCCGACCTCGTTGCGCACGCCCCACAGGGTGCCGGTCTTGCCGGAGACCCGGATCTCGTCCGCGAATCCCGACGCGAGCCGGTGCGGCCAGATCTGCCGGCCCATGATGTCGCGCACCTCGGCGCAGGCCTCGGCGGAGCCCGCCTCGTCCCGCCAGATCGCGGCGAGCAGCTTGGTGATCTCGCGCGGGGTGGTCGCGGCGGTGCGCTTCGGGTCGCGCACGGTCAGCGCGCGGATCTGCTCGGGCGTGGCCCGGGCGACCTGCTCGTCGACGTTGCCGCTCGGGTCGACACCCAGGTCGTTCAGCACCGACTCGAACAGGTCCTTGCAGCCGGTGACGGAGGTGTCTCGGCAGTCCAGCGCGTCGAGGGTGGCCCGCACGTTGTCCCGGCCGACCAGGCGCAGCACGATGTCGGTCGCCGCATTGTCGCTCTGGGTGATCATCATGAAGGCGAGGTCGCGCGCGCTCATCTCCACGTCGTACATACAGCCGTCGGTGCCGATGCCGTCGCCCTCGCGGTCGGCGGCGGTGACCAGGTGCCGACCGGCCCGGTCGAGCCGGCCGTCGGCGGCCTGGCGGGCGTACTCCAGGACGATCGGCACCTTCAGGACCGACGCGAGCACGACCGGGTCGTCGGCCTGGTAGGCGACCTCGTCGGCGGTGTCGAGGTCGCGTACGTGCAGGAAACCGTCGACCCGGGCCGCGTCGAAGATCGCCCGGATGCGCTGTGTGGGCTCTACCGGCTCTCGATCGGTGCTCATGTCCGCTCCGTATGGGTGGTCGGATGCCCCGAAGGGCCGGTCGCCGGTGGTGGTTGCCGTTCGGCGCCGATGTGGGGTGCCAGGGGAGGCGGTGCGGGTGGGTCCGTGGTCGGTCGGGTCGCCCGCGAGAAGGTGGTGCGCGCGTGTCGTGCGACCGCGGTCGGTCCGGTTCACGACCCCTCGGCGGCCCCTGCCGAGCATCGTCCTCCGCGGTATGACTCGGCGTCGGTGATTCGGACAGGTTCGCCGACCGTTCTTCGTCCGGGACGACGATTCGGGGGTTTGTGACGCTGCCTACCGTGATCGTCCTCTGCGGCACCCGCCGCCGCCTTCCGAGGAGGTATCCCACGATGGGACGATCCGATGTGCCCGGGGCCGCTGCCCGGGTGCTGCCGACTCCCGAGTACCTAGCGACCCGTCTCGGCGAGCTGGCCAAGCGTGGCAATATCCCCGGCGCGAGCGTCGCGGTACGAATGGGCGACGAGACGGTCGCGGCCGCCACCGGCGTGCTCGACACGGAGATCGCGTACCCGGCCACGACCGAGTCGATCTTCCAGGTCGGTTCGATCACCAAGGTGTGGACGGCGACGCTGATCATGCAGCTGGTCGACGAGGGCGTGCTCGACCTCGACGCACCGGTGCGCACCTACCTCGCCGACTTCAAGCTGCTCGACGAGGCTGCCGCGGCGAGCGTGACGGTTCGTCAACTGCTGTGCCACACCGCGGGGTTCGAGGGCGACCTGTTCGAGGACTTCGGTCCCGGTGACGACGCGGTGGCGGGGCTGGTCGGGCATCTGGCCGACCACGGCGGGCGACTGTTCGCGCCCGGCGAGATGTTCTCCTACTGCAACAGCGGATACGTCGCCCTCGGTCGGATCGTCGAGGTGCTGACCGGGCAGACGTGGGAGGCCACGCTGCGCGAGCGGATCACCGTCCCGCTCGGACTGACCCGGGTGGCGACCGGCGCCGCCGAGGCGATCCTGCACCGGGTGGCGATCGGGCACGTGGAGGGCCCCGACGGGACGAGCGTGAAGGCGCCGGTATGGCAGCTGCCCCGCTCCAACGCGCCGGCCGGCTCGACGCTGGCCACCACCGCGACCGACCTGGTCGCGTTCGCCGCCGCGCACGTCGCGCGCGGCCTGCTGCCGGACGGCACCCGCCTGCTGTCCGAGGCGTCGGCCCTGGCCATGCGCGAGTCGCAGGTGGACGTGCCCGACATCGGCGCGGTCGGCACCGCGTGGGGCCTGGGCTGGAATCTGTTCGACTGGGCGGGCGGCCCGGTGATCGGCCACGACGGCGGCACCCTCGGCCAGGCCGCGATCCTGCGAGTGGCCCCCGAAAGCGGCGTCTCGATCGCGATCCTGACCAACGGCGGCGACTTGGGCGTGATGTACGAGCTGGTCCGCGAGGTGTTGGCGAGCACCGCGGGCGTCGCCATGCCCGAGCCCGTGGTGCCGCCCGTCGACCCGCCGGTGGTGGACGCGCGCTTTTTCGTCGGTCGCTACGCGTCGCAGGTACTGGCGATGGACGTGGTCGAGTCGGAGCGCGGCTTCGAGCTGACCATGCGCACCCTGGGCACCGCGGCCGAGATGATGGGCGAGAGCGTCCGGACGACCGAACTGGTGGCCCGCGACGCCCGCACGCTGATCGCCGTCGAGGCGAAGGGCGGGCAGCACGACCAGTACGCCTTCGTCGGCGACGGCGACCGGGCGCGCTTCGTCCACATGACCCGCGCGCTGCCCCGGGTGGTGGTCGGCGAGCCGGCTGCCACGTCCGGTGCCGAGCGGGTCGACGTCGACTCCTGTAGCGGAGGCGCGCGATGAGACGGGCCTCGCGCGGGGCCGCCGCGGTCCTCGCGCTGGGCCTGTTCGCCGCCGGCTGCGGCGGGACCGGCGCGGGCGGGAGTTCGGGGGACGGCGACACCGTCACCGTCGCGATCCCCAGCGACCCCAACGACCTGAACCCGATGACGACGCTGACGTCGTTCGCGGTCATGATGAACCGCTTCTCGTACGACGCGCTGATCAACATCCGCTCCGACGGGCGGATCGTCTCCGGCGTCGCGGAGAAGTGGACCGCCGACGCGAACTCGGCGACCTTCACCCTCCGGCGCGACGTGACGTGCGCGAACGGCGCGCGGCTGAGCGCGGCCGATGTCGCCGCCCAGTACAACTACATCGTCGATCCGGCCAACAAGTCGCCGCTGTACGGCCTGATGGTGCCCCCCGGGGTCACCGCCATCGCCGACGACGTCGCCAACACGGTGACCCTCAATGCGTCCCTGCCGACCCCGTTCCTGATCCGCAGCACCTCGATGTTGCGTCTGGTGTGCCCCTCCTCGCTCAAGGACTCCGGCAAGTTGGCGCGCACCTCCGACGGCACCGGCCCCTACCTGCTGAGCGAGGTGGTCGCGGGCGACCACTTCACCTTCGTCAAGCGCCCCGGCTACACCTGGGGGCCGGACGGCGTCGACAACACCGGGTCGCCGGACCGGGTGGTCTTCAAGGTCGTCGGCAACGAGTCGACCCGGACCAACCTGCTGCTCGGCGGGCAACTCGACATCGCGTCGGTGATGGGCCCCGACCGGGGCCGGCTCAGCGCCGCCGGGGTCAAGGCGGTGATCGAGCGGGACCCGATGGGGATGCTGATCTTCAACGAGGCACCGAACCGGGTCACCGCCGACGTCCGGGTGCGCCGGGCCCTGCTGTCCGCGCTCGACCTCAAGCAGATCGGCGCGGTGGCCACCGGCGGCAAGGGCATGGCCCCGCTGCGGCTCGGGATCACGATGAGCCCACCCTGTACCGAGGACTCGGTCACCGGCAACCTCCCGCCGCACGACGTGGCGCAGGCCGCGGCGCTGATGCGCGAGGCCGGGTGGAAGAAGGTCGGTGGGCGCTGGAGCAAGGACGGCAAACAACTGTCGATCTCGATGCCGTATCCCGCCGTCTTCGGTACCCAACTCGTCTCGGCCGTCGAACTGGCGGTCAAGCAGTGGCAGTCGTTCGGGGCGAAGGTGAGCACTCAGCCGACCACCGCGTCGACCAACGCCTCGGTCCTGATGGGTGGCCAGTGGGAGGTCGCGTGGGCGCCGCTCTCGGTGACCACGCCCGACCAGGCCATCCCGTTCTTCAGCGGGGCCAAGCCCCCCGACGGGCTCAACTTCGGATCGCTCGACAACCCCGAATACCAGCGCCTCGTGGGCGAGGCGATGGCCAAGCCCGACACCACCGGCTGTCCCGAATGGACGGCCGCCGAATCCGAGTTGATCAAGCGCGGCGACGTGGTGACGTTCGTGGACTCGATGACTCCCTATTTCGTTCGGGGCTACAGCTTCGAACTCGACGGTGGCGGCGTGGTGCCGTCCTCCCTGCACAAGGTCGGTGGCCGATGAGCACCGCAACCCTGTCCGGCCGGGTCATGGACTTCCGTCTCGGCCCCTGGACCTCCTTCTTCCTGCGGCGCACCGGTCGCCTGGTGGTCTCGCTGGCCGCCCTGGTGACCGCCGCGTTCGCGATGATCCACTTCGTCCCCGGCGACCCCGTCCGCGGCGCCCTGGGCATGAACGCCACTCCCGAGGCGGTCGCCGCCCGCAAGGAACAACTGGGCCTGAACGACTCGCTGATCACCCAGTACAAACACTTCGTGAGCGGGCTCTTCCACGGCGACCTCGGCGAATCGATCACCGCCCGGGTCTCGGTGTCGAGCATGATCGGCGACCGGCTCCCCGCCACCCTGGAGATCGCGATCTACGCGTTCATCCTGGTCATGGTGGTGTCCATCCCGCTGGGCATGGCGATGGCCGTGTTCACCCTCAACGGCCGCCGGCGCCGCAGCGAACTGGCCTTCGCCTCCTCGACCGGGGCGATCGTGGCCATCCCGGAATTCCTCCTCGCCGTCGGCCTGGCCTCGGTGTTCGGCGTCAGCCTCGGCTGGTTCCCGGTGGCGCTGCGCGAGGGGCCGGACTCCTACGTGCTGCCCGTACTGGCCCTGGCCATCACCCCGATCGCCGCGCTGTCGCGGATCGTTCGGGTCGAGGCGCTGCGCGTGTTCGAGACCGACTACATGCGCACCGCCCGCGCCAAACGGCTGCCGACCCGCCTGCTCTACCTGCGGCACGCGCTGCCGAACCTGCTCACCTCTTCGCTCACCCTCGGCGGCCTGATCCTCAGCAGCCTGCTCGCGGGCACCGTGCTGATCGAGAACGTCTTCGCCTGGCCCGGCCTGGGCATGACCATCGTCCAGGCGATCCTGCAGAAGGACTATCCGCTCGTTCAGGGCATCGTGCTCGTCTACGGAGCCGCCGCGCTCGCGATCCACTTCGCGGTCGACCTCGCCGTCGCCGTCGCCGACCCCAAGTCCACGATTCGCGGGAGCTGACGATGTCCAAGGCCCCTAGACTGCGCGAGGCGCTGCGCACCCCGATGGGGATCGCCACGGCGATCCTCAGCTCCCTGATCCTGCTCGTGGCGATCTTCGGCCCGATGCTGGCCGGCGACACCGCCGACCGGATCGACACCGACGCGATCGGCCGACACAGCGGCTCCGAGCACCTGTTCGGTACCGACGCGCTCGGTCGCGACATCGCCGCCCGGGTGGTGGTGGCCACCCGACACACCCTCGAACTGACCCTGTTCGCCACGTTGATCGCGGTGCTCGGCGGGCTGATCCTGGGTGTGCTCCCGGCGGTGCTCGGCCGGCGCGCCGGCCGGCTGATCACCGCGACGGTCAACCTGCTCGTGGCCTTCCCCGGCCTGCTGTTCGTGCTCTTCCTCGCGGTCATCTTCGGCGTCGGCACCTTCTCCGCCGCCTTCGCCATCGGCCTGGGTGCGGCCCCGGCCACTGCCCGGCTCGTGCAGAACCTGACCGCCTCCATCGCCGGCACCGACTATGTGGCCGCGGCGCGGATCCTGGGCGTCGGCCGGTTCCGGATCATCGTGCGGCACATCCTGCCCAACATCGCCGAACCGGTCGCGCTGTTCGTCGCCCAGGTCGCCGCCGGCATCCTGGTCGCCTTCTCCGGCCTGTCCTTCCTCGGCCTGGGCGTGCAGGCGCCCGACTACGACTGGGGGCGTCTGCTCAACGAACAACTCGACCGGGTCATGGTCGACCCGATGTCGGCGGTCGGCCCCGGCGCCGCGATCGTGCTGACCGGCATCACCTTCGGCCTGATCGGCGAGGTGGTCGCGGGTGCCAGCGGTGGTCGCGGCGCGAACCGGCCCGAGGCCGAGCCGGTCGTCTCGATCGACGAACAAGACGCCGCCGAGGCGGAGTCGGCCCTGCTCCACGTGGACCACCTGCGCGTGCGCTTCCCCGGACACACCGCCGTACACGATGTGTGCCTCAGCGTCACCGAGGGCGAGGCGGTCGGCATCGTCGGCGAGTCCGGCTCGGGCAAGAGCCTGACCGCGCTGGCCGCGGCCGGACTGGTCCCGCACCCCGGCCGGGTCAGCGCCCGTACCCTGCGCTTCGCCGACCGGGACCTGAACCGCCAGGCGCCCAAAGGCACTTCGCTGGCCATGGTGTTCCAGGACCCGATGGCCTCGCTCAACCCGGCGCTCACCGTGGGCCGGCAACTCGCCGAGGTCGCCGAGGTGCACCACGGCGCCGGCCGCGCGGCGGCACTGACCCGAGCGGTCGCCCGACTCGGCGCGGTGGGCATCATCAACCCCGAACAGCGGGTCGCCAAGCGCCCGCACGAGTTCTCCGGCGGCATGCGCCAGCGCGTGATGATCGCGATGGGCCTGATGGGCGAGCCCCGACTGATCATCGCCGACGAGCCGACCACCGCCCTCGATGTCACCGTCCAGGCCCAGGTGTTGGCCCTGCTGCGGGACGTACGGACCGAATCCGGCGCCGCGTTGCTGCTCATCTCGCACGACATCGCCGTCGTGTCGCAGGTGTGCGACCGGGTCGTGGTGATGTACGCAGGCCGCATCGTCGAGGAACTGCCGGTCGGCGACCTGGCCGACGGCGTCGCTCACCCGTACTCCGCCGCGCTGATCGGCGCGGTGCCGACCATGACCACCGACCGGGACGTCCCGCTGGCGACCATCCCCGGCCGCCCGCCGGAGCCCGGCGAGGAGAGCGTGGGCTGCCCGTTCGCGCCGCGCTGCGCCCGGGCGAGCGACCGCTGCCGGACGGAGGAGCCGGTCCTGGAACGTATCGGCCCCGGACGCCGCGTGGCGTGCTGGGACCCGATCACCACCGCCGTGCAGGAACTGGAGGAGGTTCGATGAAAGCCGCAGGTACGGTTGCCCCGGTCGCGGCCGAGGCCGACGCAGCGCCCGCCGGGGCCGGCACGTCCGGTTCGCTCGAACTGCGCCACATCACGGTGCGCTACGGCCGTGGCCGCTCGGCGGTGACCGCCGTCGACGACGTGTCCCTGGAGGTGCCGGCGGGCCGCGTGGTCGGCCTGGTCGGCGGCTCCGGATCGGGCAAGTCCACCCTTGGCCGGGCCGCGGTCGGGCTGGTGCCGATCACCGCGGGCAACGTCCTGGTGGACGGCGTCGACCAGGGTCGGCGGCCCGGGCGCAGGCCGGTGCAACTGGTCTTCCAGGACCCGTTCGCGTCGCTGAATCCCCGGCTGAGCGTGGGCGCCTCGGTGGCCGAGGCGGTGCCGCGCGAGGACCGGGCGCGGCGGGCGGAGGAGGTGGCCCGGTATCTCGACCTGGTCGGGATCGACCCGGGGATGAGCACCCGACTTCCGCGCGCGCTCTCCGGCGGCCAACGGCAACGGGTGGCGCTGGCCCGCGCGTTGGCCGCGCGACCGGCGGTCCTGGTGGCGGACGAGGTCACCTCGGCGCTCGACGTCTCGGTCCAGGGCGCGGTGCTCAACCTGATCCGCGACCTGCAGCGCGAGCTGGGCTTCGCGATGTTGTTCATCACGCACAACCTGGCCGTGGTGCGCTACCTCGCGGACCGGATCGCGGTGATGGACCGGGGTGTCCTGGTCGAGGAGGGGCCGGCCGCACAGGTCCTGGAGGACCCCGAACACGAGTACACGCGGGCGCTGTTGTCGGGCGTACCGCGGATCGGCGAGCCGCTGCCGGAGGGCGCGGGCATCGAGGGCGCGCAGACCGGGGAAGTGGCGCGGGCCGCCTCCGACGCGGACGAGGGAACGGAGACCGGGAACCTATGACCCCGACACCGGCGGGCGCGCGGATCGGCGGCGACCTGTACCGTGCCGAACCCGAGCCCGCACCCGATTCCGGTGCGCTCCGCGACCGCGCGACCGCGGCGGCCGTCCGCGCGGCTCGTGCGGCGCACGTCGAGATCCGCCAACTGCACACGCTGGACGAGGTGTCCGAGGTGTGCAAGCTGCTGGACGGCATCTGGCAGGTGGACTCGGCGAACCCCATGATGTTGCCCGAACTGCTGATGGTCCTGGCGCATGCCGGCGGCTATGTGGCGGGCACCTACGAGGGCGACCGGTTGACCGGCGCCTGCGTGGCTCTGCTCGCCACCGACGGCCTGCACTCGCACATTGCGGGCGTGGACGTGCGCTCGCGCGGACGCGAGGTGGGCCACGCGCTCAAGGTGCACCAGCGCGCGTGGTGCCTGGACCGCGGGATCACCCGGATCAGCTGGACGTTCGACCCCCTGGTGGGGCGCAACGCGTTCTTCAATCTGGCCAAGCTCGGTGCGGTGCCCGCCGAGTACCTGGTCGACTTCTACGGGCGTTTGACCGACGCGTTCAACGCCGGTGACCATACCGATCGGCTGCTGGTGCGCTGGGATCTGACCGCCCCTGGGGTGGCCCTCGCCTGCGAGGGGATCCCGCAGCCGGTGGACGACGCGGCCGCTCCGGGGGAGGAGGGGGTCGCGGTCGCTCTGGACGTGGGGGCCGATGGTCGACCCGTGCTCGGGCGCACCGATGCCGACGTGGTGATCGTCCGGGTGCCGCGCGACATCGACGCCCTGCGGCGTACCGATACGGACGCCGTACTCTCGTGGCGGCTGGCGGTGCGCGAGGTGCTCGGCGGCCTGATGGGGGAGGGCCGCGTGGTGCGCGGCTTCGGACGGCTCGGGGGCTATGTCGTGGACCGGCGACGAGACGGGGACTGAGCACACCTCGGCTCGGTTCGACCCGAAGGGCTGTGACGCACATGGTCCGGTTCGGTTCGGCGGCACGTGCGGCCGTTGGATCGAACCGGGCGTGGGCCGGAGATTTCCCCACTTTCGGCCCAAGATCGTTTAGACTCCCGCACACGGATCGGCCACCGGCGACACGGCCGCTCCGGTGCGTTCGACGGGGGCTCGTGTCGACCGAATGGATCCCCTCGTGACGGACCTGACCGACAACCGGCCGATATCCGCTCGGGCCGCCGTGCCCGCCGACGCCTCGACGGACCCGCGATGACCGCGCGTCCGCGCGCCGTGCTCGGGCGCATCATCGACGACCTCGGCTCGACCCTGTTCGAGGTCGCCGCCGGCGAAGCGGACCCGAACCGCGAGGTCACCGGCGTTCTCATCCACGACCCGGGCGACGAACCCGCGCACCCGCCCGGTGCGGTGGTGCTCGGCGTCGCGGTCTACGGGTCCTCGGCGATCGCCACCCTGGTGCACCGCGCGGCGGCGCTGGCCGCGTCGGCCGTCGTGGTGCGCGGGCCGCTCGCGGTGGACGCGGAGATCCGGGACGCGGTGGCGCGGACCGGCGTGGTGGTGCTCGCGCTGACCCCCGGGGCGTCCTGGTCCCAGGTCGCCACGCTGCTGCGCTCGCTGCTCGCGGTGGACGAGATCGGCAGCTCGCAGACCGGCGAAACCCTGGACGGCGCACCCTCCGGCGACCTGTTCGCGCTGGTCAACGCGATCGCCGCGCTACTGGACGGGCCGGTCACGGTGGAGGACCGCAGCGGGCGCGTACTGGCCTTCTCCAGCCGCCAGGACGAGGCGGACGAGCCGCGGATCGCCACCATCCTGGACCGCCAGGTGCCCGCCGAGTGGTTGCGGATCCTGGAGGAGCGCGGCGCGTTCCAGGCGCTGTATCGCAGCGAGGGGCCGGTGTACCTGCCGGGCGTCTCCGACATGCCCCGGGTGGCCATCGCGGTGCGCGCCGGGGACGAGATCCTGGGCTCGATCTGGGTCGTGGTGCGCGGGCCGCTGTCCGCCGAGTTGCAGCGGTCGCTGATCGAGGCGGCCAAGGTGGTCGCGCTGCACCTGCTGCGCCGACGGGCGGGCGCCGACGTGGAGCGCCGGTTGCGCACCGACCTGTTGGCCACGGTGCTCGAAGGCGGGCCGGCGGCGGTGGACGCGGCGGGCCGACTCGGCCTGGCGCACCAGCCGGCGTGTGTGCTCGCGCTCGCGGTGGTGGGCGACGCGGCACCGGCCGAACGCACCGCCGAGGAGCACCGGATCGTCGACGCGCTGGCGCTGCACCTGGCGGCGGTACATCCGCGGACCGCGACGGCCCGGCTCGGCGGCTTCACCTACGCGATCCTGCCGACCGAGTCGGACGCGCGGGCGGTACGGCTGGCCGAGGAGTTCCTGGCCCGGATCGGCGGTCGGATCGAGGCGGTGGTGGGCATCGGCCGGGTGGCCGCCCGCGCCGTCGACCTGCCCTCGTCCCGGGCGGACGCCGATCGTGCGCTGCGCGTGTTGCGCTCGGGCCGATCCCCGCTGCGGGTGGCCAGGCTGTGCGACGTGTACGTGTCGTCGCTGCTGGTCGAGGTGGCCGACCGGGTGGCTGCCACGGACGACGCGCCGGCCGGGCCGGTGGCCCGACTGCGGGCCTACGACGCCGAACACGACACCCATCTCACCGAGACGTTGGCGGCGTGGCTGGACACGTTCGGCGACGTGACCGCCGCCGCGGCGGCGGTGCATGTGCACCCGAACACGTTCCGCTATCGGCTGCGCCGGTTGTCCGAGGTGGGCGCGATCGACCTCGCCGACGGCGACGCGCGCTTCGACGCGATGTTTCAGCTCCGGCTGTACGGGGTGCACGGGAGCGGCCCGGCACGCCGGTCGCTCGACGCGGCGCGGCTGGTGCCGACGCCGATGCGGGGGACGGTGGGGTAGGGCCTCGTCAGGTGCCGAGCGGTCCCGGTTCGATCAGGAACAGCGCCGCGTCGCCGGGGAAGGCCGGGGCGAAGTGTGCCTCGATGTCGACCGCCAAGCGGTGCAGCGCGTCGGCGAAGTCGCCGCCCACGTGGCTCGGGGTGCGCTCGGCGAACGGGTAGGGCGTGCCGTCCGCGCCCGCGGCCTCGGCGAGTTCGTCCGTGTACAGCAGCACCCGCTCGCCCCGGCCCGCCGCGACGGTCAGCTCCGGCGGGCGGAACGTGCCGGGCGTCAGCGCGCCGATCGGCGGGGTTGCGTAGATGGGTTCCAGGCCGAGCACCCGCCGGCCGACGACCAGGAGCGGGTTCGGATAGCCGCGGTTGACCAGGGTCAGCGAGCCGTCGCCGGCCGGGCCGCCGGCGCGCTCGACCAGCAGGAGGCGGACGAGGGGGCGATGGCCGCGCGCATGGTCCTCGCGCAGGGCCAGCGCGATCCGGTGGGAGACCTCGGCCGGCGAGGGCACCTCGGCGGCGGCCGCACCGAACGCGGCGATCACCTCCGCCGCCAGATCGGGCGCGCACAGCGGATCGCCGGCCACGTCACCAAAGAGCGCCCGGGCCCCCAGCGGCGTCTCGCGAATCTCGCCGAACCAGCACCGATCGGGTGGGTCGGCCGGCTCCGCCGGGCCGGCGATTCGCCGAGCGGCCACGCGCAGCCCATCGACCCGGGCAAGGGTGGTTTCCCCCACCCTCGGCGCGACGGCGTACCCGGCAGGCGCGGGATGCACACGATCACTCGACGTGCTGCTGGACGGATCGGACTCGGGCGGCTGCGCGTCGGTGCTCACGGATCTCCTCGCCGGCGGGATACCTCCGACCAGTGTCACCCACCCACGAACCCCCGAAACGCCCCCAACCCCACCCACCACCCCCAACACCCACCCCGCGCCCACCTGCACTTGCCCCGCGCCCGCCCGGGCCTGCCACGCACCTGCCCGGCGCCGCTTCGGGCTCGCCCCGCGCCCGCCCGGGCCTGCCACGCACCTGCCCGGCGCCGCTTCGGGCTCGCCCCGCGCCCGCCCGGGCCTGCCCGCACTTGCCCCGCGTCCGCTCGGCCCCGTCCCGCGCCGGTTCGGGCCCGCTCCGCGTCCGCCCGGGCCTGCCCCGCGTCCGCTCGGCCCCGTCCCGCGCCGTCCCGCGCCCACCCGGGGCGTCCCGCAGCTGCCCTGCGCCGGCTCGGGCCCGCCCCGTGCCCGCCTGCGCCAACCCGGGCCTCTCCCGCATTTGACCCGCGTCCGCTCGGGCCCGGCTCGCGCCCCGTGCCGCGTTCACCTGGGCCGTCTCGTGGTCGTGGCTCCGTGTCCCGTGGCCGGCTCGTGTTTGTCCATCGGGGAGGCTTTGGGGGTTTGGGGGGTGGGCAGGGTTGGGGGAGGAGAGGGGTTGGTGTGGTGAGTGGTGGGGTTGAGACCGGGGCCATGACCTCGTTCGACGAGATTTATGATCGGCCGGATCCCCGGGGGTTCTTTCGGGCGCTCGGGGCGTGGGGCTACCAGACGCCGCATCATGCGCAGGACGTGTTTCGGCGGCTCGTCGCCACCCGGGCTGAAGGTGCCGCGGGCGTTGCGGTCCTGGACATGTGTTGCTCGTACGGGATCAACGCGGCGCTGCTCAACCACGACGTGACCCTCGCCGAGTTGTACGACCGGTACCGCTCCGCGCCCATAGTCGCGATGGACACCGCCGAGCTGATCGAGGCCGACCGCGAGTGGTACGCCGCCCGCCGCCGCGCCGACGCGGTGTCCGTGATCGGCCTGGACGCGGCGGCCAACGCCATCGCCTACGCGCGCGCCGTCGGCCTGCTCGACGCCGGGTTCGCCGAGAACCTGGAGGTCGCGCCGCCCTCGCCGGAACTGCTCGCCGCCACGCGCCCGGTCGGCCTGATCACCGTCACCGGCGGCGCCAGCTTCCTGTCCCCGCGCAGCTTCCGCCCCTTCCTGACCGACGCCCCGGCACCCGTGTGGGTGGCCGCGTTCGTCCTGCGCACCGGCTCCTACCGAGCCATCGCCGACGGACTCACCGCCCACGGCCTGGTCACCGAGAAGTTCGGCCCGCACACCTTCCCGCAACGCCGCTTCACCAGCGAACGGGAACAGCGCTACGCCGTGGACGCGGTGATCGCCGCCGCCGAGGACCCCGAAGGCCGCGAATCCGCGGGCTGGTTCCACGCCGCGCTGCACCTGTCCCGCCCCGCGGACCACACCACCACGTTCCCCCTCGCCACCCTCCTGCCCGACGGGCCGCGGGAGTGGATCTGACCCGACGGGGGTTCGCAGACACGCGCTAGACGAAGCGGATGTGCCGCAACCCCGTCCAGGCCCGGCGTACCCGAGCCCGTGCGGGGGAGTCGGTGTTGGGCGCCAGGGTCAACCCGGTCGACTCGGCGATCAGGTCGGCCACCCTCGGCGTGTCGATGTGGTCGGTGTGGATGTGCTCCGCGAACTCCGGGCCGGCCAGGCGTTCCAGGCACAGATCGAGCCGGGCGACCGCGAAGCTCTCCCGCCGCAGCGGCGCCTCCCGGCCCGCCACCACGCGCACCGCCCGCCCGAAGCCGCGCTCGGCCAACCGCCGCAACACCGTGCCCCGCTCGGCCAACAGCGCGAAGTGCCGTACGTCGTGGCCCCGTTCGCGCAGCCGGCCGACGATCTCCCGGAAATAGTCCGGCTCGATCAGCGTCATCGGCGCCAACACCGGCCCCGGATGCCTGGCCAGGGTCAGATCCAGCACCTCGTACACCCCCTGCCGCCACGCCGGCAGATCCTGGAAGTCGCCGCGCAGCGCCCGCGGCGTCATCCGGTGCAGCCCGAAACCGACCTCCTCCGGGTCGCAGAGCACACTGCCCGGCAGCCGCCGGTGCAGCTCGTGCGCCGTCTGCGTCTTGCCGCCCCCGAAGGGGCCGTTGATCCAGATGAGCATGCGCACGACCTTAAGCCGCCGACGCCGACGACCTACAACTCCCGTACCGGCACGCCCGCGAGGAAGGCCGCGACGTCCTCGACCGCCTCGGCGTACGCCAGTTCGTAGTTGCCCCGCGTCGCATACCCGATGTGCGGGGTGAGCACGGTGTTGGGCGCGGCCAGGATCGGGTCGTCCGCCGGGATCGGCTCCACGGGATACACGTCCAGCCCGGCCCCCGCGATCCGGCCCTCGTGCAGCGCGGCCAGCAGCGCGTCCCGGTCCACGATCGGCGCGCGCGAGGTGTTGACCAGATACGCGGTCGGGCGCATCAGAGTCAGTTCGGCCGCGCCGACCAGCGACCTGGTCCGCTCGCTGTAGCGCACATGCACGGTGACGAAGTCGGCGCGCCGGAACAACTCCTCCTTGGCCACCACCTCGACGCCGACCGCCGCGCCCTGTTCGGCGGTGAGGTTGCTGCTCCAAGCCAGCACCCGCATCCCGAACGCGGCGCCGACCCGGGCCACTCGGGTGCCCAGCTTGCCCAGACCGACCACGCCGAGCGTGGCGCCGGCGAGGTCGACGCCCACGCCGCGTTGCCAGGTACCGGCCCGCAGGCTCGTCTCCTCGGCGCCGGTGCCCTTGGCCAGTTCGAGGATCAGCGCCCACGTCAACTCCGCCGCCGGATGCGGGAGCAGACTCGTGCCACAGACGGTGACGCCCCGGGCACGCGCCGCCTCGACATCGATCGCGGCGTTGTTCATCCCCGTGGTGATCAGCAGCCGCAACGCGGGCAGCCGGTCGAGCAGTTCCGCCGCAAACGCGGTGCGCTCACGCATCGCCACCACCGCGTCGAACCCCGACAGGCGCTCGACCAACGTGTCGGGGTCGCGTACATGGTCCGGGAAGAAGACCGCCTCGGTGTCGTCCGGCAGCTTGCCCCAGCAGTCGAGCGCTGCGGCCTGCCCCTGATAGTCGTCGATCACGGCCACTCGAAACACGTGCGCCCCCTCGCCTGCGGCCCCCGTCGCGCGGCTCGCCCGGCCGGACCGGGTCCGACCCTACCCGCGGTGTCGGCGAGGTCAGCCGAGGGCCGCCAGGCCCGTGCGCAGGTCCTCCAGGTTCATCACCGGCCGGACGGCGACCTTGGCGCCCATCTCGAAGAACGGTTCGGCGATGGACGGCAACTGGGAGGAGTCCTGCATGTCGAACACCAGCAGACACGTACGGTCGCCCTCGAACGCGGCGAAGTAGGCCGCCTCGGGGTTCACCCGCTCGACGATGGACTGGATACGTTTGCCCAGCGACCCGTCCGCGATCGCCTGGTTGCCCACCTCGGTGTTCATCCGTGCGGAGAGAAGCATGCGCATCGATCTCACCTGCGTTTCGGTACGGATCGCGCTCGACACTCGCCTCGGGCGTCGCGGAGGACTCGATCACGTACGTTTCCAGCGTCCTCCCGTGCTCCCACCTGTGCAAACGCCCGGGCGCGCGACCGCGTATCGGGTGTGCCGTCGGGTATGCGAAAGGTATGAACGCGCGACGTCGCGCTTCGAGCAGGCGCCCTCCCGGCAGCGAGGCGGCCCATCCCCGCAGCGACCTCCCCGCGCGTCGGGTCATGTCCCGGATCGCGCTGCCGTTCTTCGTGGTCGCGTGCGCGGCGTGCGCCGTGGCCGCCGCCGGGGACGTCGCCGACAACGTGCGCACCCTCTGGCTGATCGCGGCGATCGTCTGCGCCGTCACGGCCGTGATCGCCTGGATCGACCTGCGGGTGATCGCCCGCCGGATGCGCGAGGAACGGACCCGGTCCGGCCGACCCGGGTGAGTCGATCGCCCTCGACGCACGGTCGGCGCGTCGTGACGGGGGATTTTGCGCGCGCACCGTGGTCGGCGCCGCCGCCCGCCCCTCCACCGGCGCCGCCGCACGCCGCGCCCGGGACCTCGCCGGCGCTCGCCGTGTCCGCCGGGTGCGCGGTGCCGGGGGTGGCCGGGCGCGCCGGTCCCGTTCCGGGCCGGCCCGCCGATGCTCGGCCCGGTCTCCCCCGCTCGGGCTCACCCGTCGTGCCGAAGTCGCCCGATCAGTGGGTGAGTTGCACCCGCGGAGCAGCGGTGCCCGGTTCGGTGTGCGCGGTCTCCTCGGTGTGACCCACCCGCCAGTAGCCCATGAACGCGATCGCGCGGGGGTCCATGCCGCGTTCGTCCTTGAGGTGTCGGCGCAGCGCCCGCACCCGACCGGCCTCGCCCGCGAGCCACGCGTAGCCGTGCTCGGTCGGCGGCCGGGCGTCGCGGACCGCCTCCAGGAGGCGGTGGTCCCCGGCCGGCGCGCCACCCCGGTGCAGCCAATTCACCCGTACGCCGGGCGGCGCGGCCAACCGCTGGCGGTCCGCCTCGGTGGTCACCTCGACGAACACGCTCCCCTCGGCGTCGGCCGGCAACGACTCGACGATGGACCCGATCGCCGGCAGCGCCGCGTGGTCCCCGACCAGAAGCAGGCGCCGGCCCGCCGGCGGCTCGAAGCTGTAGCCCCCGTTGCGGGCGGCGGTCGGTCCCAGCACCTCGATCGGGTCCCCGGGGCGGGCCGCGCGCGCCCAGCGCGACGCCGGCCCGCCGGGCGTGTGCAGCGCGAAGTCGATGTCGATCTCGACCGGATCCGAACGGTGCGCGCGCACGGTGTAGGTGCGCTGGTACGGCCGGTCCGCCTCGGGGATCCGCGCCCACGCCTCGCGCCAGGTCAGGTCCGCCCGGGTGATTCGGGGTGCCGGTCGACCCTCGCGCGGGACGAACAGCTTGATCCGCTGATCCGGCCCGCCGGGCACGAAGCTCGCCAGGCGTGGGCCGGTCAGGGTGATCCGGACCGCGTTGCGGGTGATCGGGGTGTTGCGGACCACGGTGAGGTGGAAGGGCCGGTACAGCCGCGCACGACGTTCACGTTCGGTGGTGATGGGAACTCGCCCTCTCGGACACGGGTCGACCGGTGGACGACACGGGACGATGTCGGAGTTAGGTTAGCCTAACCGCGTAGGTTTCACGATCACCCGCGACGCGCCGACACAGAGCCGAACGGGCTTGGCAAGGGCCGGATTTGGCCAGGAGGTATGGCTAGCCTAAGTTGGTCCGGGTCCCCGGCCGGTCCGGGTCGGGACGCCCGGCGGCGGGTGTGTTCGCCGAGGGCGGGGCGTGCCCGGGCCCGGCGTCCGGATCGACGAGTCGACATGTCCGAGGGGGAGCGATCACGCATGCGGCTGTACCTGCTCGCGCTCAACCCCACCGACTCGGTGACCGACGGCTTCCTGCCCGCCGCCCACCGACTGGGCCTGGACGTCACCCTGCTCACCGACCCCGCGTACGCGCCGGCTCACCTCGCGGTGTGCGGCGGCCGGGATTTCGTCGAGGTCGTGGAGTGCGACGTCCGTGACTTTCGCGCGGTGATCGACCGGATCGCCGACGGCCCCCGCCCCGACGCGGTGTTCAGCAACAGCGACCACCTCCAGGTGCAAACCGCCCTGGCCGCCGCCTGGTTCGACCTCCCGGCCAAGGACTGGCGGGCCGCGCTGCACGCCAAGAACAAGGCGTACATGCGCCGACGACTGGCCGCGACGGGCGTCGACCCGGTCTGGGCCGCCGAACTGGCGCCGGAGCGGGACGCGAAGGAACTGCTCCCGCTCGACCCGCCGTTCCCGTGCGTGGTCAAACCCCGCGAGGGCGTCGCGGGCGAGGACGTGGTGCTGGTCGCCGACGACGGGCAACTCTTGGCGCGCTGCGCCGAGATCCGCTCCCGTCGGCCCGGCGCGGCGCTGGTGGTCGAGGAGTTCCTGAGCGGCGAGCTGTACACCCTGGAAACCCTCGGCGACCGGAACGGCACACGGGTCGTGGCCGGATTCCACACCCACCTGTCACCGCCACCACACTTCATCGAACTGCGGCTGGATCTGGTCCCGCACCCGCCTGCCGCGAGCACCGCCGGCGTACTGGCCCGGCTCGACGCGCTCGGCGTCGGATTCGGGGCCTGTCACACCGAGTTCGTGCTCCAGAACGGTCGCCCCCGGATCATCGAGGTCAACTACCGCGCCATCGGCGACCAGTGCGACCTGCTGCTCGCCGACGTCCTGGGCATCCCGCTCTTCGAGTACATCCTGCGCGTGCACCTCGGCGACGACCTCCCCGCCGACCTCGGCGCGCACACCGACCGGCACGCCCGCATCGACTGGCCGTGCGCGGACCGTGCCGGCGTGCTCACCACCGCTCCGGGCCGCGAGGACACCACCTCCGACGCGGGTGTGCGCACCGACTACCACCCGCTGCGGGCGATCGGCGAACGACACGAACTGCACCACTCCAACCGGGACTACCTCGGCGTGCTGCGCACGATCGGTACCGACCGGTCGGCGGTCGACCACGCGGCCGAGGCGTTCCTCGCCGACCGCACGTGGGGCATCACCCCGTGACCGAACCCGCCGTCGCCGACCCGGCGCCACCCGACCCGGCCCCGCGCGGCGCGTCGGCGAACGCCCCCGACGGCGAACAACTGCGACGCGTGCTCGACGCCGTGCTGCGCGAGGACATCCTCGGACTGCGCTCCACCGCCGAGACCCTGCACCGGCCCGACGGCACCTGGTTGCGGCTGAACGCCCCGCACGGCGCGGCGAGTTGGCTGATCCCCGTACGCCCCGACGGCTTCCAGTGCGAGTACGCGGCCCGCGAACCGCTCCTGCTCGCCGAACACGACGGCACTCGACTGACCACCACCGACGCCGTGTTGGCCACCCTGCGCGACCTGGCCGACCCCCGCGACCGGTCCGGCTTCGACGACTTCGCCGAGGAGTGCCGCCAGTCGGCCCGGGCCGGCCGCGTCATGGCCGACGCCCTCCCGGCAGTCCGGGCCCGGCTCGCCGCCGACCACGGCCCGGACCCGAGCACCTGGACCGGATTGCGCGCCGGCCCGGCCCTGGACACCCTCGCCGCACACCTCGACCACCCCATCCACCCGACCCCGCGCGCCCGTTCCGGCCTGGACCACGCGGCGCTGCGCCGCTACGCCCCCGAACACCACCCGACCTTCCGGCTGCGCTGGGCCCTACTCCCGCACGACGCGGCCACGCTCACCGGCACCCTGCCCGACTGGTGGCCCACCCCCACCACACTCGGCCGCCCCGACCTGGAACACAGCCGGCTCGCGTTGCCCGTACACCCCCTCACCCTCGACCGGCTCCCGGACCCGGCCGTGCCCACCGCGCCGGCCCACCTGGACGTACGCCCGACCCTGTCGATGCGCACCGTCGCGGTGCTCGACCACCCCGGCGTACACCTCAAGCTCCCGCTGCCGATCGCCACCCTCGGCATGCGCAACCGACGCACCATCAAACCCGGCACCCTCGTCGACGGCGCCGCCGGCCAACGCCTGCTCGCCGCCGTCCTGGACCACGAACCCCGCTTACGGGAACGGGTGTTGCTCGCCGACGAACAGACCCACCTGCACGCCGGCCACGAACTGCTCGCCGTCCTGGTGCGCCGCTACCCGAACCTGCCCGACGACACCCTCGTACTTCCCGTCGCCGCCCTGCTCGCCCGGGTACACGACGGCACGTCCGTCCTGGACCGGGTCGCCGAACGCTGGTACGACGGCGACCGGTTCGCGCTGCTCGACGCCTACCTCACGCTGCTCCTGGACTGGCAGACCACACTCTTCCGGTACGGCGTCGCACTCGAATCGCACCCGCAGAACCTCTCCCTCGTACTCGCCGACGACCGACCCGTGCGTCTCCTGCTCAAGGACAACGACGGCCCCCGGATCAACCGGGCCCGCTGCCCGGTCGAGCACGACGGCTTCGACGACCCGCGCACCTACAGCCCCGACGACGGGCCGCTCGCCGCCCTGTTCGTCACCATCACCGTGCATCTGTGCGCCGGCGCCCTGGCATTCGCCCTGTCGGACCCCGAACGCGCCCGACTGCTGCGCCTGGTGCGCGACCGGCTGGCGGAGATGGCGGATCCGTGGTTGCGCCGCCGGATCCTCGACGCGGATCGGCTCCCGATCAAGGCGATGGTCACCGCCGGGACCCTGCTCACCAAGGAGCGCTCCGGCGCGGCCGACATCAACAAGCACTACACGACCGGACCGAACTACCTGCGCCGGCCGGCCGAAACCCCGTAACAGCCGGAGCAGCCCGCCCACCCCACGGCCCGAGCCGCACACCTCGCACCGCACATCGCCCACCTCGCACCGCACATCGCGCATCCCGCACCTCGCACCTGCCAAGAACCGCCGGAGTCGCCCATGTCGCCGCAGTCGGCCCGACCCACGACCACCGCGGCCCCCGCCGCCCAGGCCCCGCCCGCGCCGCCCTCGGCCGACGACGCCGTCGCGCACACCCTGCTCAACTGTCTGCTCCGGGAGGTCTGCGGTCCCGAACGGCACAGCGTGGTCGAGCCCGACGGCGGTCACCTGCGGTTGTGGCTGGCCCGATCCGGTACCGAACTGCGGGTCCGGCTGCGACGCACCTCCCTCCTCGGCGACCACCGTTTCACCGGGCCGGTGAGCGAACGACGCGGGCCCGGCTGGCATGCGGTGTCCTGGTCCGAGTTGGGCCGGCGGGTGCACCGCGAACTGGGCATGCGTACCGGAGTGCCCAACGACGAGTTCCTGGGTCAACTCGCCTCCAGCCACGCGGGCGTGACCGCCGGGCTGGCCCGCCGCGCCGCGCCGCCCGCGTCGCGCTACCTGGAGTCGGAACAGGCGCTGCTGTTCGGACACCGCTTCCACCCCACCCCCAAGGCACGCGGCACCGACCCGACCACCTGGGCCGCCTACGCCCCCGAGGCCCGCGCCGAGTTCCGGCTGCGACACCTGGCCGTACGCAGCGAACTCGTCGCCCAGGAACACATATCCGCCGCCGACACCGCCGTCCTGGACCGGTTCGCCCCGGTGCCGGCCGGGTACACCCTGCTGCCCGCACACCCGTGGCAGTACGAACTCCTCGCCGGCCACCCACGCCTGCGCGCCGCACTGCTCCGCGGCGACATCCGCGACCTGGGCGAGGCCGGCCCGCACTTCGCCGCGACCGCGTCGGTACGCACCCTCGCCGGCGCCGGGGTGTTCCTCAAGTTCAGCCTGAACGTGCGCATCACCAACTGCGTACGCAAGAACGCCGCCTACGAACTGTCCGGCGCCGTCGCGCTCACCCGGGCGCTGGCCCCGATCGCGGGCCGCACCGCCGTGCGTTACCCGGACTTCACCCTCCTCGGCGAGCCCGCCTACCGCAGCCTGTCGGCGGACGTCGCCCCCGAACTCCTCGAGGGTTTCGGGGTGATCGTCCGCGACGGGATCGACGCGCGGCTGCGGCCCGGGACCACGCCGCTGCTCGCCGCCGCCGTCGCCGCCGAGTACCCGACCGGGTCCGCGCACCTGTCCCGACTGCTCGACGGCGCCGGGCCCGACGAGGCGCTGCACTGGTGGGAGGACTACCTGCGGCTGCTCGTCCCGCCGGTGCTGGCCCACTACTTCGCGCACGGCGTGGTCCTGGAACCGCACCTCCAGAACGTCCTGGTCGCGGTGGACGCCGGCGGTCGGCCCCGGCAGGTGCTGATGCGCGACATGGAGGGGACCAAGCTGCTCCCCGGGCCGCACGCCGCCGTGCTGGCCGCACTGCCACCGTCCGTGGCCGCGCCGATGACCTACGACGCCCGGCGCGGCTGGGACCGGGTGGTCTACTGCCTGCTGGTCAACAACATCGCCGAAATGCTCGCCGCGCTGGTCGACATCCATCCGCACCTGGAGGCCCGCTGCTGGGCACTGGTCCGCGCGGTCCTGGCCGAGTGCGCCGCCGAACACGGCGATCCAGAACCGCTGCGCGCGCTGCTCGCGGGCGCGCCGCTGCCCGCCAAGGCCAACCTCCTCGCCCGCTGGGAACGGCGCGCCGACCGCGAGGCGGAATACGTCCGCATCCCCGCGCCGCCGGTCGGGCCGACCCCCGACGGCACAGCCCGCACCCCCGTCCGGAGCATGCGATGATCCCCCCGCACATCCGCGCCCACGTCACCGATCTCGCCCCCGAGGCGCTGCCCGCGTACCTGTACGACCGGGCCGGGCTGCGGGCACACGCGGCGGCGGTGCGCGCCGCGCTGCCCGAGCGGGTCGAGGTGTACTACGCGGCAAAGGCCAACCCGGCACCGGAGATCCTGACCGCGCTGGACGGTTCGGTGACCGGCTTCGAGGTCTCCTCGGGCGGTGAACTCGCCCATGTACGCGCCCACGTGCCCGATGCCCGGATCGCCTTCGGCGGCCCGGGCAAGACCGACGCCGAGCTGATCGCCGCGCTGCGGGCGGGCGTCGAGCGCATCCACGTGGAGAGCCGGGCCGAACTGCACCGCCTGATCGTGCTCGCCACCCGGCATACGCCCGATCGCGACGTCGATGTGTTGCTCCGGGTCAATCTGCCCCTGGGCGGCGGCCTGTTGCGCGGCGCGGCGCTGACCATGGGCGGCGATCCGTCCCCGTTCGGCCTGGACCCGGACGACGCCGGGGCGTGCCTGTACCTGCTGCGCGGTCCGGACGCGGGCCGGGTCCGGGTGCGTGGGATCCATGCCCACCTGGCCAGCGGACTGGACGCGGACACCCAGGTCGCCGTCGCCGCGCGGATCGTCGACTGGACCCGAACGGTCGCCGACCGGCACCGGATCGCCCTGCCGGAGGTCAATGTCGGCGGCGGCATGGCGGTCGACTACACCGACCCCACCGCCCGCTTCGACTGGTCCCGCCTGGGCGCGGGTCTGGCCGAAATCCTGGCCGACCGTGCGGACTTGTCCCTGCGCGTCGAACCGGGTCGGGCGCTGACCGCCTACTGCGGTTGGTACGCCACCGAGGTGCTGGACCTCAAGCACAGCCACGGCGCGGCCTTCGCGGTGCTCCGCGGCGGCACCCACCACCTGCGCACCCCCGCGGCCAAGGGACACGACCAGCCCTTCGTCGTCCTGGAGAGCCCACACCCGTGGCCGCATCCGTGGCCGCGCCCGCGGACGACCGCCGCCGAGGTCACCCTGGTCGGCCAACTGTGCACTCCCAAGGACGTGTTCGCCCGCCGTCGCCCGGTCGCCCGACTGGCGGTCGGCGACCGCGTCGTGTTCGCGATGGCCGGCGCCTACGCGTGGAACATCTCCCACCACGACTTCCTGATGCACCCCCACCCGACGTTCCACCACCTGTGACGGAGTGCTGCGTGCACACGCCTGCGGCCCCAAGCCGGTCGGCTTCGGGCCGCAGGGTGGTCGCACGCGGTGCCGGCGCACGGTGGTCGGCCGGTCCGGTGTCGACGGTCAGTGCTCGCCCGGCTTGGTGCCGACCGTGGAGATCAGCCGCCAACCCGTGGTGACCAGGTCCGGTTGCAGCACGATCTCCTGGAAGCGGTCCAGGAGTTCGTCGGCCACACCCAACGCAAGGAGCTGGGGCCGAAGTTGCCGGGCGTTGCAGGCGTACAGGCGGTGCGCCGGGCCCGGGCCCGCGCAATCGGGTTCGGTACGCACCGCCCGGATCCCGGTCAACCCCGCCTCGGCGAACGCCTCGTGCGTGGACGCCGCCCATTCCAGGTCGGCGCCCCGGTTGCGCAGCACCGCCAGGATGCCCTCGACCACCTCGGTGAAGATCTTGGCGTCGGTCGAATCGGCGCAGTTCAGCACGCGCGGCGCGGTCGGGCAGAACCAGTCCTCCAGGACCAGTACGCCGCCCGGCTCCAGGGCCTCGACCAGGCGGGTCAGGATCTCCCGACGCTCGGGTATGTGCAGTAGCACCAGC
Organism: Embleya sp. NPDC055664; assembly: GCF_053618075.1. Taxonomy (NCBI): domain Bacteria; kingdom Bacillati; phylum Actinomycetota; class Actinomycetes; order Kitasatosporales; family Streptomycetaceae; genus Embleya; species Embleya sp. NPDC055664. The sequence goes on along the minus strand of NZ_JBSHGZ010000039.1, from coordinate 79,175 downwards.
CGGCCGTGGATGCCCAGGAACGGGCGCGGCGGCAGGGTGTCGGTGCGCAGGTCGAGCGGGAAGGTGTGGATGGGCGCGCCACCCGTCGGCGCGGACACCGAGCGTGCGGCCAGGTCGGTGGCGTGCACGGCGCCGGACGGGCCTATCCGGCGGGAGAGTTCGCGGGCGATGCTGCCCAGGCCGTACCCGATCTCCAGCCACTCCTGGCCGGTCGGGGTGTCGAGCGAGTCCAGCACCATTCGGGTGGTCGGGTCGAGCAGGCGTTGCAGGGTCTCCAACTGGTAGGTGATGTCGTCGGCTTCGGCGAACGCGTACAAGGCCGGCTCCTCGCGTGGGTGGGGTGGAGGGTGGGGAGGGAGGGCGGATCAGCCGCCCAGCACGGCCAGCTGCTCGACCGCGACATTGGCCCGCTTGGGACCGTCGTTGCGCACCTCGAAGCGGTACCACTGCTGCACCGGCGAATGGGTGGCCGGGTTCAGCTGCATCACGCCGCGCGGGCTGTCGATCTGACCGACGTTGCCCAGGGCGGTGTTCACCGCCTCGGGAGTGAGCGGCTTCTTCTGCGCGCGGACCGCGCCGATGGCGCTGTCCAGGGAGCGGGCGATGTCCCACGCGGCGACCGCGTAGATCGTCGGGCTGCGGTCGGGGTGGCGCTGCTGCCACGCGGCGACGAAGGCGCGGTTCGCCGGGTTGTCCAGATCCGCACCGTAGGTGGCGAACGTGGTGATGCCGGCGGCGGCGTCGGACTGGGCGTCGAGTTGGCGTCCCTCGGTCAGCGGACCACTTGCGTACAGCGGGAGTTTGGCCGCCTCGGACGCCCGGTACTGCTTCACGAAGTCGACCGCCGCGGTGCCGGCGTAGAAGGTGTAGACCGCCTTGGCGCCGCTCTGCGCGATCTTGTTCAGGTACGGCAGGAAGTTCTGCGTGCCGGGGAACGGGGTGAACGTGGTTTTGCCGTCCGGATTGGCCAGTGTGCCACCGGCTTTGGTGAACGACTCGGTGAAGCCCTTGAGTTGGTCCCAGCCACCCTGGTAGTCCGGGCCGATTGCGTAGACCGGGCCGTTGACGTGCTCCTTGACCCAGGGCCCCGCGGCGGCGCCGGCCTCGTAGGACTGGGTGTTGAACGACCAGACGTGCGCGGTCAGTTTGGGGTCGGGGAACTCGGGGCGACCGGCCACGCCCATCAGCGCGGTGTTGTTGGCGGCGGCGATCGGCAACACGCCGGCCACGCTGCCGCCGCTGACGATGCCGGTGATGGCCAACACGTTCTGCTGCTTGACCAGTTCGGTCGCGGCCGGGACGGCGGTCGGCGGTCCCGCGCCCTCGTCGCGCACCACGATGTCCGCCTTGAGGCCGCCGAGCTTGCCGCCGTGTGTGTCCCGGTACAGCTCGAGGCCGGCGCGGGTGTCCTCGCCGACCGCGGCGTAGGGGCCGGTGGCCGGGGTGAGCAGGCCGATCTTGGCCACCTCGTCGGCGGCCTTGCCCTTGTCGTTCCCCGCCGCGCTGCCCGAGCACGCGGACAGCACGAGGAGGAGCCCGGTGGCGAGGGCCACGGGGGTGCGAGTGGAGCGGATCCGTCTACGTATGGAGCTGCGCATGTCGGTCTCTCTCTCGGACTGGAAGAGCACGGACGGAAGGAGCGTGGACGGGGGTGCCGCCGGACGGGCCGGGCGCCGACCGTCGTGGCGCGGACGGGATGCGCGAAACGGAGTGCGCGAAACGGGGCGCGCGATACGGGTCGAACTCCCCTCGGGTCGGCGGCTCACCCGCGACGGCACGGGACGCGGGTCTCGGGGTGTCCCGGGACGTGCGGGAGCCACGCGGGGCGCGATGCGCCGGATCGGCCGGTGGGCCGGGCGCGCGAGTACGCCGGGCGACTCGGGCGGATGGCCGGATCGCTCGGTGGGGCAGCCGGGCCGTTCGGATCAGAAGACCCGGCTGGGGGCGGGCATACGCGCGGGTTGCGGCTGGAGGCCGCGGCCGCGCGCGAGCGGGGTCAGCGACGGGCCGACCCGCTCCATCAACGCGTGCATCGCCCGGATCAACCCGCCGACGTCGGCGTTCCAGGTGGTCGCCACGATCAGCGCGGAGGGGTGGACCTGTCCGTCCGGGCCCGGAGCGGTGTTGCCCATGGTGAGCAGCAGGCCGTGCTCGGCCTGCGACATCAGCACACTGACCGGCCCCAGGCCCATCAGGTCGGCGCTGTAGTCCTGCATGAGCAGGGCTCCGGGTGCGCTCGACGCGATCTTCTCGGCGTTCGCGAGCCATGCCGCCTGCGACGCCTCGTCGGGGCGTATTCGACCGGGCAGCGCGGCCTGGGCGACCAGCAGCGAGTCCCCGCTGGCGGCCACCGCGTGCAACACGTCGGGGGCGTGGTCGTGGACGAACTGGCGCATGAAGTCGTCGAGCACGCTCTGGTCGACGGCGGGCTCGGTCATGGGGATTCCTTGGGGGTCCGGGTGAAGGGCAGATCGCGGGCGCCGCGGCCGAAGGAGGCGGCGGCGGCGCTGGCCTGCGCGATGTCACGGGTGGGTGGGGCGCTACGACGGAACTGGGTCGGTTGGCCCGTGCGCCGTGCCCGCCGCGGCAGGCCCTGGGCGGTCAACTCGGGCGCGAGGTTGGCGGGGAGCGGGCCGCCGGCGATCGGGCCGGGCAGGTGCGGGTCGGCGCCGTTCGCGGCGTCGCCGAGCGCGTCGGCGGGGCTGCTGCCGCTGCCGTTGGCGGTGAGCGGGTACGGGCCGTTCGCGAAGGGGCTGTGGCCGTTCGGGCCGCTCGCGAAGGGGCTGTGGGGGCCGCCTGCGTTCGGGCCGCTGCCATTGGCGCCGACGGCGATGGCGGCGGGTGCGGGTCGCGGTGCGATCGGCCGGGCGCCGTTGTCCACCCGGCGGCGGTGCCGGCCGACGGAGGCGATGATCGCGTGCGGCAGCACGATGTCGACGACCGTGCCGCCGTCGGTGCCTGGCCGCAGTTCGACGTCGATGCCCAGCGGGCGGGCCTGGAGCGCGACCACGGTCAGACCGGTCTGGCGCAGCGACGGCAGCGCGTCCACGTCGGCCTTGAGCCGCCGGTTGAGCAGGTCCGGGTCGTGGTGGCCGACGCCCTGGTCCAGGATCCGTACCAACACGCCCGCCTCGGTGCGCGCGGCGGTGATCTCCACCTCGTGCCGGCCGGAGAAGCGGGCCGCGTTGTCGACGATCTCGCCGATGATCTGGGTGACCGCGCCGACCGTGTCGCCGGCGAGGGTCACCGAGGTCGGGATGCCCTTGAACGCGATGTCGGGCAGGCGTTCGTAGCTGGTCACCCGCTGGGCGCCGGCGCGGACCACCTCGTAGAGCGGGGTGTCCGGCCACAGCCGGTTCGGCGGTTGCCCACTGAGCACGGCGATCGAGTCGGCGAGCCGCTTGGTGCCCTCGTTGCCGTGGTCGACCTCGAAGACCGTACCGAGCTGATCGACCGTCAGATTGGATTCCTGGAGCCGGTCGAGCGCGCTGCTGACCCGACTGGTCTGCACCCGGATGCGCCGGGCGACGTCGCCGAGCGCGTCGTTGTACTCGCGCTGGGCCAGCACCAGCGAGGCGCTGTGCTCGACCGTGCTGTACGCGAGGGTGGTCAGCGCGCGGGCCAGGTCGGCGATCTCGTCGGCGCCGCGCTCGCGTTCGGGCTTGGCGCCGAGCATCTTGAGCGCGTACGTCCGACCCGTCTCGTGCGGGGCCAGCGCGTCGCGCCGGCGCAGGTCGGCCTCCACGGCGGGCAGCGTCTCCTGCGTCATCACGGTGACCCGCTCGGCCAGGGTCTGCAGGCGCCGGTGCAGCAGTCGCCCGAGCCAGGCGGCGGCCGCGGCGGCGGCGAGCACCGCGCCGATCAGCACCGCGCCCTGGATGCCGGCCAGCCACCACCGGTGGTCGGCCACGTCGGCCACCTCGCGGGCCACGTCGGCGTCGGCCTCCTGCTCCACCGACCATACGCGGTCGGCCCGTTCGGCCAATGCCGCGCGCCAGACCTCGGGCTCCAGCGGGCCGCGCGTGAGCGCGTCCTCGGTCTGCGCGACGCGGATCATCTCCGGACCGGACAACGATCGGGCCAGTTGTTCGCGCCACTTCGACGGCGCGGTCACCGCGAACGCCTCCAGCGCCTGGTCGTGCGCGGCGCGCGCGGTGGAGGAGGCCTTGAGGACCGGGCCACCGAGCGGGTCGGCGCCCAACGAGCGCAGCACGGTGACCTGTTGCTGGCCGAGCGCGGCCCGGGCCTGGGCGAGTGCGGTGATCGCGCGCAGCCGGCCTGCGGTCTCGCCGGACACGCCGGAGTCGAGGGCGACCCGGGCGCGCAGGTCCACGGTGGTGCCGATCCAGGCCCAATAGCGCACGGCCGCCGCCGAGGTGGCCACGCCGCGCTGGTCGACCTGCGCGCGCAGTCCCGGCAGGCCGCGCAGCGCGATGTCGACGGCGGCCAGCGCGTCGCGTTCGGCGGTGGAGACGGGTTCCAGGCCGCGACGGCGGTCCTGGTAGCGGCGGATGGCGGTCTCGCTCGCGGCGATCGCGGTGCGGTAGTCGGCGCTGGTGATCGGTCCGGGGCCGCGCGAGAGCAGGGTGACCGCGGCGGCGCTCTCGGCCTGGAGCCGGCGGCCCACCTCGCCCGCGTCGGCGGAGACGCGGACCAGGTCGTGCGCGTGGTCGGCGGCCCGAGCCTGCTCGACCATGTCCAGGATCGCCGATCCGGCGAAGAAGACCATGCCCGCGGAGGGCACGACGACCATGAGGGTGATCAGCCCGCGGACCCGGGGCCGGATCCGGGCGGCGAATCGAATCCGCAGCGGAGGACGGGAGTTCGGGTCGACGGTCGGCAGCGACGCGAAGACCGTGCCGGTGGGTGGCGAGGGGTCGGGCGGCGCGTCGGCGGTCGGCTGTGCCGCGCTCGCCTGGGCCGCGCTCGCCTTGCGGGAGGGACGTATCCTCATCATCCGTGTTCGCCCCTCGTGCCCGGTCGGGTGTGCGCGGGCGGGTTCGGCGTCGACGGGTGCCGCGGACCGGCGGTCACGGTCACGACCGCGGCCGGACCGCGGGCGGCGGACGTCGGGAGGAGCCGGTTCGGCCGGCCGGCGCGGGTCGCGTGGGCGACGTGAGCGGGACGGCGGAGTAATCGCAACACGGGTAGTGATCCCTGAACGATGGTCGGCGGGGGAGGACTTGCGACGAGCGGGGGCCCGCGGGCGGGCCGCCGGCGAAGGGTTGCGGCGGCGTCGACGCGGTCGGTTCCGGCGGCCGGTGGATCGTGGGCCGGTCCGGGACGGGGTGGTCCGGGATCGGCGGATCCGGTGGGGGTCTGCGCCCGGTTCGGGCCGATCGGGTCGCGATCGGCCGGTAGCGGCGCCTCCGCTTCCGGTTCGCGGACATTCCGGTCACCCGGTGCCGGGCCTCGACACGATCCGGACCGGTGTCCGGGAGGGCGGGTGTCCGTGAGCGGGTCATGGCCGCTCGGGGCGGATGCGGGCCCGAGGCATCAGGGCACAGGATGCGGCCGGCTCCCGCGAGACCAAGTGGCGGCCCACGTGCGGGAGTTGGAGCCCCGTTGCGGCGCCCTCGGACAGTCGGCCCACCGCTCCGGGATCATTCGGTCGTGAGCTTTCGCCGCAAAAACGCCCATGAACGGATCACTCCTCGCAAGGGGGTGCGGGGTCGACCAGGAAACGCCCGATAGCGGCTGGGGCAACTGTTCGCATCGGTGCGCACACACACTGTCCCTGCGAATCCACCGGACGTCAAACGAAACTTGGGTCTCGTTGCGCCCCTGTTGTCACCGTCACGTCACCCGTCGAGGTCGTCGACGGCCGGGGCACGGGGTGGCCTCCGGCGGTATCGAACCGACCGGATGGCCGGGATGTCCGAGCCGATCCGCAGAACGAACGAAAGCCCGGTGAAAGGGGGTTGCCGGTCAATTGCGGGGCGGCGCCGACCGACGGCGCGCGCCGGTACGGGTGTTCGGCGCCGGCGCCCGTCGGGGGCGGATCGGGCGCCGCCCGAAGCCGGTTAGTGCGCCGCTCCCGGGCGCGACGGCCCGGGAGCGGTGTCCGCCGTCCCGGAAGTCGGCGGCATCGGCAGCGTCGCCCGTTCGGCCCTCGGTGTCCACGCAGGCGCTGTGCCATTTTGTGACAGTTGCGGAGCCCGGCATTGTCGCTACCGGGCCGGTCGCTCGAATCTGGTCTGGACCAATCTCCCGCATCCGTCCCCCAGGAGCGTCCGATGTCCCCAGTTCCGCACGCCGCCGTCGAATCGGCGAAACCCCATGTCCTCGGGCTGTTCCGAATCGTCATCGGATTGCTGTTCACCTGCCACGGCGCCGCGTCGTTGTTCGGCTTCCCGGACAGCGGGCGCGGGACCGTCCCCGCAGGCGAATGGCCCGGCTGGTACGCGGCAGTCATTCAACTCGTCGGCGGAGGGCTGGTGTTGCTCGGGTTGGGCACCCGCGCCGCCGCGTTCCTGTCCTCCGGCTCGATGGCCTACGCCTACTTCACCGAGCACCAGAAGGAGGACCTGTGGCCGCTGCAGAACGGCGGCGAACTCTCCGTCCTGTTCTGCTGGTCCCTGCTCCTGATCGTCGTCTTCGGAGCCGGCAGCTTCGCCCTCGACAACCTGCTCACCCGCAACACACCCCCCACCGAAGACGGCGGACACCCCGACTCGGACACACCCACCAAAACCCAAAGGCCGGCCAGGAAGCTCCAACCCACCAAGCCCAACGCCTCAACCGGTCCCAACGAATCCGCCCCGGCGGTAGTCGGCTGAGACCCAACCCGACCACCGCCCAAGCCACAAACACCCCAGCCACCACCCAACCCAAGCAGCCGCTCCGCAAGCAGCCGTTCCGGCACTTGAGCCAAGCAGCCGCTCCGGCACCTGTCCCCAAGCAGCCGGTCCGGCACTTGAGCCCATACAGCCGGGCCGGCGTTTGAGGCCAAGCAGCCGGGCCGGCGTTTGAGGCCACTTAGCCGGGCCGGCGTTTGAGGCCACTTAGCCCGGCCGGCGATTGAGGCCAAAAGCCCGGCCGGCGTTTGAGGCCAACGGCCACCCCGCGGCCCGAGCGTGGGGACGATCAACCCGGACTGTCGCGACGGATGCGGGCCGCCAGCCACAGATCGAACCGATCGTCCCCACTCTCCACTCGCCGCCCGGCCACCCGCATCGCCTTGTCCACCCGATTGCGCACGGTGTGCCGATGCACGTCCAGCCGCCGACTCGTCTCGTCCCACGACCCACCCGTCTCCAGCCACACGGCCAGTGTCGCGACCAACTCGCCCCCCGGATCGGCCGCATCGATCGGCCCCAGCACGGCGTCCGCGTAGCCCGCCAGCGTGCGCGCGTCCGCAAGACCCAGCAGCAACCGGCTCGCGGTCCCGTGCCGGGCCTCCACCGGATGCCCCGCCGCCCGGCTGACCGCCAGCAGACTGCGGGCCTGGCGGATCGACGACCCGGCCGCGTCCGGCTCGACCGCCGGCCCGACGCCCGCCGGCCGCCCGGGCGCGAACCGGCCCAGGATGGCGTACACGTCCAGATCCGCCCCGAACACCGCCTCCACCGCCCCGCCCGCCACCCGGACCAGCCCGCCGGGCAACGCCAGAGCCAGATCGGCGGCCAGTTCAGCCGCGTCCGCCGCATCCCCCACCGCCGGATCCCCGCCGTCCCCCGGCCCCATGTCGAGACCCACCACCACCCCGCGCACCGACCCCGCCGCCAGCCCCGCCGCCGCCAGTACGTCCCGCGCCTGCTCGGCCGTGGTCCCCGGAGCGAGCAGCCGGCCCAACAACGCGGCCCGCCGGCGACGTACCGGCTCGTCGGCCAGATGCCGCCGCTCCAACTCCAGGGACAGCAGGGACACCAACCCGGACACCAGCAGCCGAGCCGCCGACTCCACCGGCCCCGCCAGCACCAGCAGCCCGCGCAGCCGCCGGGCGCCCAGCGGCTGCACCTCCACCCGCACCCCCTCGGCGTCGCTGCTGCTCCCGCTGCCGTGCAGCCCGCGCGCGGCCACCCGGCGGATCAGGTCGGTACTGGCGGCCAGCAACGCCACCGCGTCCGGCGAGCCGTCGGCCCCCGGCGCCTCGGGCGGGCCCGCCAGACTGTCCGCGACCAGCCGGCCCACCGGGTCGGCGACGATCGCGTCCACCCCGGTCGCCGCCCGCCAGGCCCGCAGCGTGGCCAGCACGCCATTGCCCGACGCCGCCGCGATGGTCAACCGGCGCTGCGCCTCGAAGGCGTGCTCCAGGGCCAACCGCTGCTGCGCCGCCCGGGCCGCGAAGACCGCCTTTGTGACCGCGATGAACGGCACCTCGTCCGGCACGGTGAGCAGCGGCAGCCCGGCATCCCCGGCGGCCCGGATCAGCGGCTCGGGCGCCTTCTGGTGGGGCAGCTCCCGACCCAGACCGAGGACCAGCGCGCAGGCACCCGCGCCCGCGACATCGCGCACGTACGCGGCGCAGTCCCGATCGGTCATCGGCAGGAGCAGGCCGATCGTCATCAACAGCTCGCCGCCCTGAAGCCACTGCCCCGGGGTGAGCAGTTCGGACACATGCGCCGCCTCGACCCGGCGGTCCAGGTGCTCGGCACCGGACACTACGGCCAGGCGCAATTCGGGGAGGGCCACCAGGTCGGAAATGCGGATAATGCCGGGAAGGTCGGCCGAGTGCGATATGGGCATGGACATAGTGTCCACCCTCACCAATCAGATTCGACATCATATCGATCGTTTACGGTTGTTAACCGGGCGTACCTTCAGGCGTCACCCACCGACCGTCGACCCCGACGTGTCGACCGCGCAGGACGCAGGACCGCAGGAGAGCCCATGGACGCCACCAGGCCATCACGCGCAGCCCCGGCCGCCGCCCGCTCCGCCACTGCTCCCGCGACGGCCGTACGGGCCGCGAGCACCCCCGACACCGCGTCCGCCACCGGGCCCCGCCCCGGCGGCGTGGCGATCGAGACCCGCTCGATCGACTACGTCCCCGCCCGGGAGCGGCACGGCAAGGTCTGGCACCAGGGTCCGTTCTGGTTCACCGGCAACTTCGTGCTGACCACGATGGTCACCGGCTTCATCGGCCCCGCCCTCGGCCTGGGCCTGGGCTGGTCGATCCTGGCGGTCGTGCTCGGCGCCTGCTTCGGCACCTTCTTCATGGCGTTCCACGCCAACCAGGGCCCGCGGATGGGCCTGCCGCAGATGATCCAGTCGCGCGCCCAGTTCGGCATCCGCGGCGCGATCGTGCCGTTCGTCGCGGTCGTGTTCGTCTACGTCGGCTTCAACGTCTTCAACGTGGTCCTCGCCACCCAGGGCCTGCAGACCGTGCTGCCCGGCGGTTCGACGCTCTGGTACGCGGTACTGATCGCCATCGCGATCGTGCTCGCCGTGGTCGGTCACGACCTGCTGCACCTGGTCCAGCGCTGGCTGACATACGTCCTGATCGCCGTGTTCGGCGTGCTCAGCATCGGCGCGATCGTCAACCTCGACGTGTCCACGCCCGCCGGCGGCGGCGGGATGTCCTGGACCGCGTTCCTGGTGGTCTTCTCCGGCGCGGCCGGCTACCAGATCAGCTACGCCGTCTACGTCTCCGACTACTCCCGCTACCTGCCCGCCGACGTGCCCGCGCGCAAGGTGATCTGGTGGACGTACGCGGGCGCCGCGGGATCCGCGGCCTGGCTGATGTCGCTGGGCGCGCTGCTCGCCTCGGCGCTGCCGGACCCGGACGCGATCGCGGCGGTGCGGCAGGTGGGCAACGACATCGTGCCGGGCTTCGGTACGTTCGCCGTACTGGTGTCCGCGCTCGCGCTGATCAGCATCATGGCGGTGAACGCCTACGGCGCGATGCTCACCACGACCAGCGCGCTCGACGCGTTCCGGCCGGTGCGGCCGACCGTACGGGTGCGCGTGATCGGCATCGTGGCGATCGAGGCGATCGTCTTCGTGGTGGCGATCGTGCTGCCGGAGGACTATCTGGGCAGCTTCAACGACTTCATCCTCATGATGCTCTACGGCCTCATCCCGTGGACCGCGGTCAACCTCGTCGACTTCTACCTCGTCCGCCGGGGCCACTATGCGGTCACCGCGATCTTCGACCCGCGCGGCATCTACGGGCGCTGGTCCTGGCGCGGACTGACCGCCTACGCGGTCGGCTTCGCGGCGATGATCCCGTTCTTCAAGACCTCGTTCTTCACCGGACCGGTGGCCGACGCGCTGGACGGCGCGGACCTGTCCTTCGTGGTCGGACTGGTGGTCGGCGGCGCGCTGTACGCCTGGCTGTGCCGCGATCTGGACCTGACCGCGGAGCGCGCCGCCGAGCGGGCGAGCGAGGCCGAACTCGAAGGCGCCGACGCGCCGTCGGGGGCCTGACATGAGCGACCGCACCGGCGACGCGACCGAGACCGTGGTGGCCTGCGCGCAGCTCGCTCTGTCCGTCGGCGACATCGAGGGCAATCGGCGCACGGCGCTGGCCGCGATCGAGCGGGCCGCGGCGGCCGGCGCCGACGTGATCGTCCTGCCCGAACTGACCAACAGCGGCTACGTGATGCGCGACGCCGCCGAGGCCGCGGACTACGCCGAGCCGGTCAACGGGCCGACCGTGACCGGCTGGCGCGAGGCGACCCGGCGCCTCGGGGTGATCGTGGTCGGCGGGTTCGCCGAACGCGACGCCGACGGCGCCATCCGCAACTCGGCCGTCCTGGTCGACGCGAGCGGCGTACGGGCGTGCTACCGCAAGGCACACCTGTGGGGCCGCGAGGGCGAACTCTTCGTTCCCGGCGATGCGTTGCCGCCGGTGGTGCAGACCGACGCGGGCCGGATCGGGGTACTGGTCTGCTACGACGTCGAGTTCCCCGAATGGGTGCGGACCGCCACCCTGCGCGGCGCGGACCTGCTGTGCGCGCCGGTCAACTGGCCGTACGCGCCCCGGCCGGCGGGCGAACGGCCGGCGGAGGACGTCCGGGTCCAGGCGAACGCCGCGGTGAACCGGGTGTTCGTCGCCGCCTGCGACCGGGCCGGCCCCGAACGCGGCACGTCCTGGGTCGGCGGCTCGATCATCGTCGACCCGGACGGCTTCCCCCTTGCCGGCCCGCCGGCCGAGGACGCCGAACACCTGCTGCTCGCCCGCTGCCGACTCACCGAGGCCCGGGACAAGCGGATCGGCGCCCACAACGACGTATTCGCCGACCGACGGCCCGAGTTGTACGGGCCGGTGCTCGAACCGCCCCCGCTTCCCGCGTCGAACGCGAACTCGAACTCCGACTCGAACTCCGACTCGGATTCGAACTCGAACTCGAACTCGAACGAGCACACCACCGAAAGGACCGAGCGATGACCGGCGCCCCCCAGGGACCCATCGACGCCACGCGCGTTCCGCGCTTCGCGGGCCCCACCACCTTCGCGCGCCTGCCGCGTGCCGACGAGGTCGAGCGGGTCGATGTCGCCGTCGTGGGCGTGCCGTTCGACACCGGTGTCAGCTACCGGCCCGGCGCCCGCTTCGGTCCGGCGCACGTGCGCGCCTCCTCGAAACTGCTGCGGCCGTACAACCCCGCGCTGGACGTGTCGCCGTTCGCCGAGTTGCAGGTCGCCGACGCGGGCGACATCGCGGTCAACCCGTTCGACATCGGTGCCGCGATCGCCACGCTCGAAGCCGCCGCCCGCGAGTTCGCCGCGAGCGGCACCCGGCTGCTCACCATCGGTGGCGACCACACCATCGCACTGCCCCTGCTGCGTGCGGTCGCCGCCGAGCACGGGCCGGTCGCGGTGGTGCACTTCGACGCGCATCTGGACACGTGGGACACCTACTTCGGCGAGCCGTACACCCACGGCACGCCGTTCCGCCGCGCGTCGGAGGAGGGCCTGCTCGACCCGACCCGCTGCCTGCATGTGGGCATCCGGGGGCCGCTGTACGGCCCCGACGACCTGCGCGAGGACGGTGTGCTCGGCTTCCAGGTCGTACACAGCGACGACTACCAGGACGCCACCGTCGCGTCGGTGGTCGAGCGCATGCGGCGCCGGCTCGGCACCGGCCCGGTGTACGTCTCGGTCGACATCGACGTCCTGGACCCGGCGCACGCCCCCGGCACCGGCACCCCCGAGGCGGGTGGCCTGACCAGCCGCGAACTCCTCAACACCCTGCGCGGACTGGTGGGCCTGGACGTCGTCGGCGCGGACATCGTCGAGGTGGCCCCCGCCTACGACCACGCCGAACTCACCGGCATCGCCGCGGCCCACGTCGGCTACGAACTCCTATCCGTTTTGGCCCGCAACCAACGCGACGGCATCCCGGCCTGACGGTCCCCGAGCCGCCTCGGCCGACCGCACGGGGGACGGTCGGCCGAGGCGTTCCCACCACCCCATTGATCAGCTTTCGGCGGGCCCCGGCCAGGGGATTTCCCGGTCGCGGGATATGTTCGTGGGCGGTCCGGGGCCTACGGGAAGAGGTGGCGCGGTAATGGAGTACGTGAAGCTCGGCAGCACCGGGTTGGACGTCTCGCGGATCTGTCTCGGGTGTATGAGCTACGGGGTGCCCGAGCGTGGCAGCCATCCGTGGACGTTGCCCGAGGACGCGGCGCGGCCGTTGATTCGGCGCGCCGTGGAGGCCGGGATCAACTTCTTCGACACGGCGAACATCTACTCCGACGGGACCAGCGAGGAGATCGTCGGGCGTGCGTTGGCGGACTTCGCGCGGCGGGACGAGATCGTGATCGCCACGAAGCTGAACGGGCGGATGCGGCCGGGGCCGAACGCGGCCGGGCTCTCCCGCAAGGCCGTGCTGACCGAGATCGACAACTCGCTGCGCCGACTGGGCACGGATTACGTGGACCTGTACCAGATCCACCGCTGGGACACCGCGACCCCCATCGAGGAGACGATGGAGGCGCTGCACGACGTGGTCAAGGCCGGCAAGGCCCGCTACATCGGCGCGTCCTCGATGTACGCGTGGCAGTTCGCCAAGGCCCAGTACACCGCCGAGCGGCACGGCTGGACCCGGTTCGTCTCCATGCAGAACCACCTCAACCTGCTCTACCGCGAGGAGGAGCGGGAGATGTTGCCGCTGTGCGCGGACCAGGGCGTCGGGGTGATCCCGTGGAGCCCGCTGGCCCGGGGGCGGCTGACCCGCGACTGGGGTGCGGACAGCGCCCGCAGCGAGACCGACGAGTTCGGCAAAACGCTGTACGGCGAGGCGGATCGACCGATCGTCGAGGCGGTGGCCGAGATCGCCGAGGAGCGCGGGGTATCGCGGGCCCAGGTCGCGCTGGCGTGGATCGCGAGCCGACCCGGGGTGACCGCGCCGATCGTCGGCGCCGGGAAGCCGGTACACGTCGACGACGCCGTCGCGGCCCTGTCGCTGACCCTCACGGAGGCCGAGGTGGACCGGCTGGAACGCCCGTACACGCCGCGGCCGGTGGCGGGATTCGCCTGATCACCGGGTCGGGCGACCCGCCCGGTGACGCCGGGGTCGACGGGGGGTCGGCGGCGCGCGCGTACACTGCGCGCAGCCGATGCCTCGGTGGGTGTTCGGGGCGGCGCCGCCGGGATCGGCGTGTTTGCCGGGTCGGTGTCGATCCGGGCGGAAGAGGGCGTGGATGGCGGTGGAGCGCGGTCGCGACGCGCGCCGGGAGGTGTTCCTGTGGGGGCCGCCGGCGGCGATCGCGGTGCTGATCGCGGTACTTGCGGCGTGCAGTCGGGAATGGCTGCTGAGCGCGCTGATGGCGGGGACCGCGGGTGGTGTCGCCTTCGGGTTTCGCGTCCGGATCCGGCCCCGGCCTCGGCGGTAGTCCCACGGCGGCCGGCACAAGATCACCATCGGTGGGGTAACAGTCGCGGAACGGAGTGGCGATGTGACGGATTATCCGGGCGGTTGGCGGATAGCCTCCGGGACATAGGCGGGGATCCGCGGACGTCACCGGTGTGGACGGTAGGGACCGCAGTGGCGCCGAGGATGAGTCGGTCGGGGGGCAACTGTGTCCGAGGAGTGGTGGGTTCCGTCGAACGACGAGACGGAGATGGAGACTTCACCCGAGTGGGGACCCGGGGGAGTCGATATGGGGGTGCCCAGTGTCGCGCGGGTCTATGACGCGATCCTGGGCGGCAAGGATCATTTCGCGATCGACCGGGTGATCGCCGACAAGGCGATGGCCGTGATGCCCAACGCCCGTACGGGTGCTCGGGTGAATCGGGCGATCCTGGAGCGCGGTGTGCGCTATATGGCCCGGGAGGGCATCGATCAATTTCTCGACCTCGGGTCCGGATTACCCACCGCGCGCAATACCCACGAGGTGGCGCAGGAGGAGAATCCGCGCGCCCGGGTCGTCTACGTGGACAACGATCCGATCGTACTCGCGCACGGCCGCGCGTTGTTGGCGGAAAACGATCGCATCCGGGTGGTGAACGCCGACGTGCGGGATGCCCGGGACGTGCTCACCCGGCCGGAGATCACCGAACTCCTGGATCTGAAGCGGCCGTTGGGGCTGCTCATGGTCGCGGTGCTGCACCATCTCGCGGACGCGGACGATCCGGCGGGGCTGGTGCGCACCTACCGCGAGGCCCTGGTCCCGGACAGCTACCTGTTCATCACCCACTTCTGCGATTCCACGCCGGAGGGGCGCGAGTTGGAGCACCTGTTCCTGTCCACCCTCGGTAGTGGCCGCTTCCGCAGTAGAGCGACGATAGAGGGCTTCTTCGCGGGTACCGAAACGGTCGAGCCGGGTGTGGTGCTGCTGCCGCACTGGCGTCCCGACGCTCCGGTGACGGACGAATCGGCGTACGCGGGCCTGACCATGATCGGCGGCCTGGGCCGCGTTCCGGAGGCGTGAGGATCGGCCCGGAGGCGGCCGTACCGCCGCCCGGTGGTCCCGGACGGCGGCACGGTCGGTGCGTGGTGCTTGGCGCTTGGCGCCGAAGTCGGCGCCGTGTGGCGCTACTTGAGGCCGTTGTCGATTGCCGTCATCAGCGCTCCGTTGGGGGTGTCACCGGACATCTCCCAGATCATCGCGCCGAGTAGGTGTTTGGATTTCAGGTAGGCCGTCTTCTGGCCGATCGACCAGGCGTCGTCGAACGTCCACCACTGTCCGCCGGCTCCGGTGTAGCCGTAGGTCGAGACGGATTGCGCGTCGTGATAGACGGTCAGATTCGGCACGCTGCTCAGCAGGTTCTGATAGCCGCGGGTGCCGGCCTCCTCGGCGAACTGGCCCGGTGCGGCGCCGTTCGCGGACTGCCACTCGCCGTGTACCCCGCCGTCGGCCACCGCCTGCCAGCCCCGTCCGTAGAACGGGAAGCCGATGGTCAGCTTGCGTGGATTGACCCCGGCGTCGGTGTAGATCTTGACCGCGTCGTCGATGCTGAAGTGGGTCGGGTAGGGGTCCTGCGTGTCGGTGTAGAGGTTGGCCTGGTGGCCGGCGCGGTTGGGTTCCCACGAGTTGTCGCTGCCCGCGCCGTGGAAGTCGTAGCCCTGGATGTTGGCCACGTCCAGGGAGTCGAAGATCTTCGACAGGTCCCAGCCCTGGTTCACCTTGACCGGGTCGGCCGGGGTGAACGCGGTGAGCAGCTTGCGCTGTCCGCCGGTGGCGTCGAGCTGCTTGCGGAACTCGGCGAGCAGCAGGGTCAGGTTCTGCTTGTCGTTGACGTTGTAGTGGTTGCCGGCGTGCCCGTCGGGCGAGCCGGGCCACTCCCAGTCGATGTCGATGCCGTCGAACACGCCCGCGCCGGTGCCCGGGCCGCCCGCGCCGTTGTAGACCGGCAGGTCACCCTTGATCCAGGTGTCCACGCAGGACTTGACGAACTTCTGCCGGGACGCCTCGGTGGCCGCCGCGTCGGAGAAGAACTTCGAGTAGGTCCAGCCGCCGAGCGAGACCACCACCTTCAGGTGCGGGTACTTGGCCTTGAGCAGCTTGATCTGGTTGAAGTTGCCGCGCAGCTTGGCCCATCCGTCGTCGGCCACCCCGTTCACCGACTGCGAGGCCGACATCGGCCGGGCGTAGTCGGCGTCCGCGTCGCCCGCGCCGGTGCCCTGGTCGGGGTCCTGCGGGTTGGCGGTGGTGCCCTTGGTGACGCCGGCCATGCAGGTCAGGTTGACCGGATCGATGTTCTCGAAGGCGTAGTTGATCACGTCCAGCTTGGCGGCCGAGCCGGAGGTGTCCAGGTTCTTCACGAAGTACTGGCGGCCGTAGATGCCCCACTGGACGAAGTAACCGACGCGCAGGTTCTTGCCGGCGCCGGCGATGTCGTCGGTGGTCACGTCCACCGCGTTGGAGGCGGGCGAGGAGTTGTCCGCCGCGTCCCGGGCCTTGACCGTGAAGGTGTAGGCGGTGGCGGGGGACAGGCCGTCGACGGTGGCCGCGGTGGCGGTGCCGGCGACGGTGGTGGCCAGGGTGCCGTTGCGATAGACGTCGTACGCGGCCACGCCGACGTTGTCCGTCGACGCGTTCCAGGCCAGGGCGACGGTGGCGGACGTCTTGCCGGTACTGCGCAGCGTGCCCGGTGCGGTCGGCGGGGTCGGGTCGCTTGCCGGGTCGACGGTGGTCACCGTCACCGGGGCGCTCGCCGGGCCCAGGTTGCCGCGTTTGTCCTTGGCCCGGACCGCGTAGGTGTACGCGGTGGCCGGGGTCAGGTTGGTCAACGTGGCCGTGGTGGCGGTGGTGGTGGCGACGGTGGTGCCGCCGGAGGTCACCTCGTAGCCGGCCACCGGGTAGTCGCCGCCGGCCGCCGGGGTCCAGGCG
Organism: Embleya sp. NPDC055664; assembly: GCF_053618075.1. NCBI lineage: Bacteria > Bacillati > Actinomycetota > Actinomycetes > Kitasatosporales > Streptomycetaceae > Embleya > Embleya sp. NPDC055664. The sequence continues at coordinate 62,454 of NZ_JBSHGZ010000039.1, read as the reverse complement.
AGCGAGATGGAGTGCGCGGTGATGGTGGTGGTGTGCGGCGTGCCGGGTGCGGTGGGCGGGACGTCGGGGGTGCCGTCGCACTTGTCGCCGTTGACGGTGCAGTGGGTGGGCGTGCCGGCGGGGCCGTTGCCGACGAACCAGTAGCTGAACGGGTCGGTGCTGCCGCCGGCGGCGATGGTGCCGTTGTAGTAGGCGTTCTTGACCGAGACGTGGCTGCCGGTGACGGTGGCGTCGCCGTAGTAGTTGCCGTTGACGGTGACCCCGGGTGGCAGGTCGAACTCGAGTTGCCAGCCGGTGACGGCGGCGGTGCCGCCGTTGTGTACGACGTAAGTGCCCTTCCACCACGAGCCGTTGTCCTGGACGGAGAACGTCGCGGTGAGCTTGCCGGCCGCCTGCGCGGCGCCGGCGTTGAGACCGGTGAGTACGGCCAGGGGCAGGGCCAGGACGGCGATCAGGACGGCCGCGCGGCTGCGCAGGCTGTTGCGGAATCTGCCGCGGAGTGTGCCGCGGACTGTGCGTGGGTGTGGGGACATGGCTCTCTCCCTGTGTGCGTGGAACAGGGCTGTGCGGAACCGTGCACGTGCGCGCCTCACCGGGGTGACCGCGTGACGGGGACGTCGGTCGCGGTCGAGAAGCGGTCGCCGGCGAAATTGGTCTGGACCAAAACGCCTCTAGGACGGTAAGTGGTCTGGACCAAAAGGTCAACAGTGGATGCGCGGGACGCGGCGCCGACGTCGGTTTTTGCCGGCCGGTGCGGCGGACCGCCCGTGCTCAGCGCGGGAGTTCGGCGCGGCGAACGGTCGGGGAGGTCAGCCCGACGGCGGCGCCGAGGGCACTGATCCCGGCGAAGATCGCATAGGCGGGGCCCGGGCCGCCGGCGGCGACGGTGGCGCCGAACAGGGGGAAGGCGATCGGGCCGAGGCCGAAGGCGGTCAGGCTGAGGACGGAGGCGACCCGGCCCTGGTAGGCGGGTTCGGTCGCGGTCTGCACGAGGGCGTGGCTCAGGCCGCCGTTGAGGCCGAACAGCAGGCCGGCGCAGGCCGCGACGGCGACGGCGACGGGCAGGGCGGTGGTCGCGCCGAGGGCGGCCAGGCCCGCGGAGCCGGCGGCCAGGGCGGCGATCAGGACGGCGCCGGCTCGGGGCAGCCGGCCGGTCACGGTGAGGAGCAGTGCGCTCGCGCCCGCGCCGATACCGAACGCGCCGGCGAGCCGGCCGGCTCCCGAGGCGCCCCAGCCGCGTGCGTCGGCCAGGACGACCATGCCCACGTTCAGCGGGCCGCCGGCGCCGAGTTCGATCAGCGCGCTCGCCAGGACGAGGCGACGGATCAGCGGGCGGCGGCGGATGTAGCGCAGGCCGTCGAGTAGTTCGCGCCACGCGGCGGCCCGCGAACGGCCGCCGGTGGGGGCCTCCGTCGCGGCGGCGGTCGATCCGGCGCCGGGTATCCGTACCGCGAGCAGCAGCACGAGGGAGAGCGCGAACAGCCCGCCCGCGACGGTGAACGCGGCGGCCGGGCCGCCGAGCGCCAGTGCGACGCCGGCCAAGGGCGGCCCGGCGGTCTGGCCGAGCCGGATGGACAGCGCGCGCATGCCCTGGACCCGGACCAGTTCCCCGGGCGCGGCCAGCAGCGGTGGGAGCGCGCCCACGGCCGGCATGAACAACGCGTCGACGACGCTGAACACCAGCGCGACGGCGATCAGCAGCCACAGCCCGGGTGCGGACAACGCCAGGACCGCCGCGGCGCCGAGCACGACGAGGCAGCGCACGGCATCGCTGCCGATCACCACCCGACGCGGCCCGAACAGGTCGGCGACCACACCGCCGCCGAGCATGAGCACCGCGCGGGGGATCGCCGCTATCGCCATGACCAACCCGACCCGCGCGGGCCCACCGTGCTGATTGGCGGCCCACCCCAGGGCGAGAAAGAACCCGCTGTCGCCGACCACGGAGGCCGTATACGCGACCAGCCAACGCAACACATTGCGATCACGATGCGCGGGTGACCCGGCAACGACGCTCGTTGCCGCCGCTGCACGCCTCATGTGCGGCCGGGTGCGCGAAGCGCTGTGTGCATGCGGGTCAGGATTTCGTCGAGGACTCCCGCCGATGTGGCGAAGTTCAGGCGGGCGAAGCCGTTTCCTTCGGGGCCGAAGGAGGGGCCGGAGAAGAGCAGGACCTTGGCGTGGTCGCGGAAGAAGACGTACGGGTCGTCACCCAGGCCCAGCGGGCGGCAGTCGAGCCAGGCCAGGAAGCCCGCCTCGGGGGAGTGGTGGCGGATGCCCTCGGGCAGTCCCGCGGCGAGGCGGCGGCGGTTGCGGTCGAGGAGGACGCGCACCTCGTCCAGCCACGCGTCGCCCTCCGCCCAGGCCGCCGTCAAGGCGGCCACGGCCAGCACGCCGACCTGCCCGAAGAGCAGCCCCCGCCGGGCGTCCACCGCGTCCCGCAGCTCCGGCGGGCCGATGTGCGCGGCGGCGCAGCGGATGCCCGCCAGGTTGAACGCCTTGCTGCCCGAGGTCACGGTGACCGTGCGAGCGGCGATCTCCGGCCCGAGGGACGCGAACGGGATGTGTACGTGCGGCGGGTGGGTCAGGTCCGCGTGTACCTCGTCGGAGATCACCAACAGGTCGTGCCGCAGGGCGAGTTCGGCCAGTCCTTCGAGTTCGTCCCGGCGTAGCACCCGGCCCGTGGGATTGTGCGGGTTGACCAGGAACAACACCCGGCAACGGTCCGCCCGGTCGAGCGTCGCGGCCACCCGGTCCGGGTCGAGCGTCCAGCCGTGCAGGCCCTCCTCGATCGGCACGGTCAGCGGTGGCCGGTCCATCCGGCGCAGGTCGTCGACGAACGGCGGGCAGGCGGGCGTGTGCAGGACGACCGCGTCGCCCGGGCGGGTGGCCAGGTGCAGGACCGCCGACATCGCCTGGTTGACGTCGGTGAACAGGCGCAGGTGGGTCGGCTCGGCGGCGAAGCCGAACCGGCGCTTCATCCGGGCCGCGAACACCTCGCCCAGCGGCGCCCCTTCGGTCGCGTCGAACCACACCGGGTAGCCCAGGTCGCCGTCGATCCGCCGGATCAGCGCGGCGCGGATCTCGGGCGCGATCGGGAAGTCCATGTCGCCGATCCACGCGGACAGCGTGTCCCGGGGTGCGTAGGCCCACTTCTCTCCGTCGCGACGGGCCAGGACATCCGGGTCGAGCGCGTCGAACACCCGGTGTCCGAAGGCAGGTTCGTGCCCGAAGGCGGGTTCGTGCCCGGCGGGGTACGAGGGTTCGAAGTCGGCCGCCGGCGCCGCGTCCGCGCTCATCGGCCGGACTCCTCGGCAGCGGCGGCCACGTCCGGTACAAAACCGGCCACGAGCCGCGAGCCGCCGGGCATACCGCCGCCCGGCTCCGCGCCCCCCGGCCTGTCGCCCGGCTCCGCGCCTCCCGGCCCGTCGTCCCGGTCGTCCGCCGTCTCGCCCTCCCCCTCCTCCGGCACGACCCCGACCCCGCCTCCGTCCCCCTCGCCGAGCAGCGGCGACGAGTCGTTGCGTACCGCCCCCCAGCGGCGTTCCGTTTCGCGGTGGATGTGCCAGATGTCGTCCTCGGCCAGCACCACCGAGACCACGCCCGGGAAGGCCTCCTCGAAGTAGGTGTAGGGACGCCGGTTGTCCACCCGGGGCGAGTGGTAGTCGAGCCGATCGTGCATGCCGTGTACGCGGGTGATCGGCGTGGCGGGATGGTAGGTGAGGATGTTCGGGCTGGCCAGGTCGATCAGGCGCGCGTCGATCAGGCCGCCCACCGCCTCGATCGTCTCGTCGATGCTGCCGCGCGTCTCCCCGTCGAGGCCGAACAACACCGAGGTGCCCACCCGCATCCCGTGCCGCTTGACCAGCGACACCGCCTCGCGCACCCGATGCGCCCACGGCCGGTCGGTGCCGCGCCGCAGATTCTTGTGGATGTGGTCCATCACCTGCGTCGACATGCTCTCGATGCCGACGTACACATACGAGCAGCCGGCCTCGCGCATCCGGTTCAGGATCTCGCTCGCCGCGTGCCGCTCCCGCAGCGCGATCAGGGTGTCCACGGTGAGTTGGGCACCCCATTCGAGGTTCCGCAGCCGGGCCGGATCGTCCGGCTCCGGCAGCAGCCGGGCGAAGCGCACCGGCAGCGCCGCCGGTCCACTCCGACGCAACTCCCGCAACCGTCCGCAGAATTCGGCGATGTCGCGCGAACGCCCGCTCCAGAACACCGAGTCGTCGAAGAACAGCGCTTCGGCGCCGTAGCCGACGTATTCACACACGCGTTCGAGCGCGCGGCCGATCGGATCCTCCCGGAACCGCTTGAGGCCGATGCCGAGCGTGGAGGACTCCGAGCAGAAATTGCAGTGATAGGGACAGGCGTTGGAGACCATCACGTGTGCCGTGCGTCGGATACCGCCGTCGGCGTGGGTGAAGATCGGGAAGCGCGAGCGGATCGCGAACGCCTCGTACGGCGAGGGCAACGAGCCCAGATCGAGCGAGGATCCGTCCTGCGGAAGCACGTCGAACCCGGATGCGGACAGCAGCACGATCACGGAACTGCCCACCGAGGGACCCTCTTTGTCGAGCAGCCCCTGAAGACAGGGCAACACCCGATCGCGGTCGACCCAGCGCCGGTCCAGGTCGGTGGCCAGGGCCAGGGCACGCATCAGCAGGTCGAGCGAGTGGTATGCCTCACCGGTGATCACCGCGTCGAACACCCGGGGTGCGCGCCCGTCGGCGATCACGGCGAGCGGACTGCTGGGGGCGAGCACCAGCCGTTCCCGATGCGGTACCCGGATCACCGTCTCGTCCGCGTGGCGTCCGCCGAGCACCACGAAGGCATCCGGGACCTCGGTGCGGACCAGGCCGGCGATCTCCAGGGCGTAGCGGTGCGCCGGGGAGACCGCGCTGATCAGCACGACCCTGGGCCGTACCCGGCGGAGCAACCGGATCCAGCGCACCCGGGCGGTCTCGTCCCAGATCCGGGGGTCGAAGACGGTCTGGTCGGTGTTCGGGTCGGTGCCGTAGTCGCGGTAGCCGTCGTGACCGGCCGTCATCCGGTAGGCGTGGTCCGGGAATCGGGTCCACTCCGGCGCCAGGTCGTTGTAGTGTTCGGCGCATTGGAGCCGCCCCGCGTCGGCGACGGCGCGGTGCACGGCGAGGCTGAGCGCGGCGTACAGGCACATCGGGTCGCCGGGGTAGGTGATCTCGCCCTCGGCCTGGGTCATCACGGGCGCCAGGACGCAGAGCACCGGGAAGTACCGCGTCGCCGTGCGGCCGGCGGCCAGGTCCGTCGCGAGTCGGTGCCTGCGCGTACTCAGGAGTTCCTGGAAGATCGCCGGCGCGGCGCCGCCGCCCGCGTCGTGGAATCTGATGTCCGCGCCGGCCGAGGTCGGTTCTTCGTCGACGGAATTGGTCATCGGCCCTCCAGGTCGGTCCCCGACGTGCCATCAGGCCGCCGACGGCCGAAATCCCGCGCGTGGGCCGCAGAACGATCCCCCATGACGCCGCACGTGCCGTCGCACGGGCATGGCGTCCACCATCGGCGAGGGTCCCGGGGGGCGAAAGTGTTGCCCTGTTGCCCAAACCAGGAAACAGCGCCTCACCGGGCGGCCCGTCGTGCCCGCCCGCGGCCCGGCGAAAGCCCTCGTGGGAGCCGTGATTCGGCGTGCCGTCGCACGTGGGGAGGTGTTTCCTCGAACGGGCAACAGGGCAACACTTTCGCCCTCCCGGCCGCCGGTCGATGGTGGTCCGCATGCGTCATCGCCGGTGCGGGCCGGACGGGTGACCAGACCCCGGAACCCATCCAACCCCCTGAATCCACCGAGCACACGCGTATGCGCAAGTCGGCCCCGGGCACCCCGTCCCGGGCCCGGATCGGCGATGGGAGAACTGCGTTGTCGCACGCCTCGCGGGAACCGGACGATCACGCGTCGCGGGAACCGGACGACCTGGTGGGGGTGTTCGCGGCGCGCGTCGCCGAACACCCGGACGCGACCGCGATCACCTGCGCGGAGCGGGCAGTCGACTACCGCGAACTCGACGAATCCTCCGACGCAGTACGCCGGTTCCTGGAGGCTCGCGGAGCGGACACCCACCTGGTCGACGACTGCGAGGTGTGCGGGCCGGAACTGGCCGACGAGGCGCCGGTCGGCGTGTTCATGGACCGGGGCGTCGACGTCGTCGCCGCCATGGTCGGCACGGTCAAGGCGGGACGCCCCTATGTACCGCTGGACATCCGCTCGCCGGCGGCCCGGTCGCGGCTGATCCTGGACGAGTGCGGTATCGGCCTGGTCCTGGTGGACACCGTCGAACGAGCCGCGCGTGTCCGCGAGTTCTGCGCCGAGTGGGTCGACGTGGTGTGCTTCGCGGACGCCGTGGCGCCGCCGGCGCCCGCGGCGACCGCACCCGTCGCGCCGCCCGGATCCGTGGCGGGGGCGCCCCCGCGCCCTCGATCGCCACGCCGGCTCGCGTACGTGATCCACACCTCCGGCTCCACCGGCGTGCCCAAGGGCGTCGAGATCGAACACCGCGACCTCGTCGCGTTCGCGGCCGATCCGTGCTGGTCGGACGGCCTGGATCGGCGGGTGCTCCAGTATTCGCCGCTGGCGTTCGACGCGTCGGTGTTCGAGATCTGGATGCCGCTGCTTCGCGGCGGCCGGGTGGTGGTGGCCCCGCCCGGCGAGGTGGACGCCGGCGTGGTCGCGCGGCTGATCAAGGAGGAGGGCGTCACCTGCGCCTTCGTCACGACCTCCCTGTTCAACGTGATGGTCGAGCAGGATCCGGCGGTCTTCGCGGGCATCGGCCAGGTGTGGATGGGCGGTGAGGCGGCCTCCCCGCTCGCCGTCTCGCGGGCGTTGCGGGCGGGCGGCGCCGGCACCGTGGTCAACGTGTACGGGCCCACCGAGGGCACCATTTTCGCCGCGTTCCATGTGCCGACCGAGCCGGTGGGCGCCCCCGTGCCGATCGGCTCGGCGATGGCGGGCGTGCGCACCTACGTCCTGGACGAGCGGCTGGACCCGGTCGAGACCGGCGCGGACGGCGAGCTGTGCCTGGGCGGGCGGGGCGTCGCGCGCGGATACCGGGGCCGCCCCGGGATCACCGCCGACCGGTTCGTACCCGACCCCTTCGCCGGCGGCGGCGCGCGGATGTACCGCACCGGCGACATCGTGCGCCGGCGGCCGGACGGCCTGCTCGAATTCGTCGGCCGCCGTGACCGCCAGGTCAAGGTACGCGGCTTCCGCATCGAACTCGGCGAGATCGAGAGCCGCCTCGTCCTGCGCCCCGACGTCGCGGGCGCCGCCGTGCTGGCCCTGCCGGACGCACACGGCGACAAGACGATCGTCGCCTACCTGGTCCCACGCCGGGACGCTTCGACCGGCGACGCGAACCCCCGCCCCGGCGAACCGGGTTGGGGACGATGGGTGGTGGGGGAGTTGGCTACGACCCTGCCCGCCTACATGGTGCCGACCGACTGTGTGGTCCTGGACGCCCTGCCGCTGACGCCCAACGGGAAGGTGGACTCGGCCGCGCTACCCGCCCCGACGTACGCCGTCGACGGCCGCGCGCCGCGTTCGGCCGTCGAGGAACTGCTGTGCGAGGTGTTCGCCGACCTGCTCGGCCTCGACCGGGTCGGCATCGACGACAACTTCATCGAGCTCGGCGGCCACTCGCTGCTGGCCACCCGCGCGGTCGCCCGGATCGCCGCCGCCGGAGCCGGACTCCTGCGGGTGGTCGACGTGTTCGAGGCGCCGACCCCGGCCGCACTCGCCCTCCGCCTGGACGCGGCGGCCCGGGCCCGGACCGCCGAACGCCCGCCGCCGACCCCCCGACCACGCCCCGACGTCATCCCGCTGTCCTTCGCCCAGCGGCGGTTGTGGCTGGTCAACCGCCTGGAGGGCAGCGCCAACCCGGACTACCACATCCCGCTGCTGTTCCGCCTGCACACCGAGCCCGACCTCGAAGCCCTGCGGGCCGCGCTGCGCGATGTGATCGAACGTCACGAGAGTCTGCGCACCGTCTTCCCCGTACACGACGACGCGCCGCGCCAACACATCCTCGACATCGACGAGTTCGAGGTGCGGATCCCCGTCACCGACTGTGCGGCCGACGCCGTGGACACCGAGATCACCCGCGCCGCCCGGGCGCCGTTCGACCTGACCACCCGGCTGCCGATCCGGGCCGAGCTGATCCGAACCCCGCACGAGAGCCTGCTGCTCGTGGTGGTCCACCACATCAGCGCCGATGGCTGGTCGCTCACCACGCTCACCCGCGACCTGGGCCGGGCCTACGCCGCCCGAAAGCGCGGTACCCGGCCCGACACGGCGCCGCTGCCACTGCAATACCGCGACTACGCCGCGTGGCAGCGCGAACAACTGGGCGACGAGAACGACCCGGACAGCCCGCTGGGCAGACAACTCGCCTACTGGACGGCGCGGTTGGCCGACGCCCCGGCCGGACTCACACTGCCCACCGATCGTCCGCGCCCGATCGTGGCCGGCCACGCGGGCGACGTGCACGCCTTCGAACTGCCCGCCGACCTGTGCACGGCCCTGGACGACCTGGCCCGCTCCGCGCACACCACGCTGTTCGTCGCGCTGCACACCGGCCTGGCCGGCCTGCTCACCCGACTCGGCGCGGGCGAGGACATCGTGGTGGGCAGCCCCATCGCGGGCCGCGCCGACGCCGTCCTCGACGACCTGATCGGCTTCTTCGTCAACACCGTGGTGCTGCGCACGGACACCTCCGGCGACCCCACCTTCGCCGAACTCCTCGCCAGAGTGGACCGGTCCTGGCTGCCCGCCTACGTGCACCAGGACGTCCCGTTCGACCTGCTCGTGGAGAAACTGAACCCGGTCCGCAGCCTGTCCCGACACCCGATCTTCCAGGTCTCGCTCGGCCTGCTGAACACCCCCGACGCGATCACCGGACTGCCCGGTCTGGCCGACCCGTGGACCCTGGCCAACACCCGATCCGCCAAGTTCGACCTCGCGTTCCACCTCTTCCCGCACCGCACCGAGACGGGCCGCCCGGCTCGGATCGACGCCACCGTGGAGTACGCCACCGACCTGTTCGACCGGGACACCGTCCGGCGCATGGCCGACCGACTGGTCCGCCTCCTGCGCGAGGCCGTCGCCCACCCGCACCGCCCGCTCGGCGCGCTCACCATCCTCGACGACGCCGAACTCGCGGACCTGCGCCCGATCGCGCCGGCCGCCCACTCGGAACACGACACCCTGGTGGCCGCCTTCCACGCCCGGGTCGCGGCGGACCCCGAAGCGCCGGCCGTCGGCGAAGGCGCCCTGAAGTACCGCGAGTTGGCCCGGCGCGCCCGGGCCCTCGCGGACGGACTGACCGACGTCGACGCGCCCGTCGCCCTGCTCCTGGATCCCGGCGTCGACGCGGTGACCGCGACCGTCGGCGTGATCGAGGCCGGCGGGATCTACGTGCCGCTCGACCCGACCCTGCCCGACCGGCGCCTGGCCACGATCCTCGCCGACAGCGGCGCCGGGACCGTACTGGTCGACCGCCCCGAGCGGGCGGCACGGGTCCGCACCCTGGTCGGCCCCAAAACCCGCGTCCTGCCGGTGGCCGACACGATCCGCGCCGGGACGGCGGCAGCCACCGGCTCGGCGCCCGTCGAGATCGACCCCGACCAGATCGCCTGCATCGCCTACACGAGCGACCCCACCGGCGCCCTCGTGGGCGTGTGTACGAGCCACCGCGACCTGCTCACCGCCCCGGATCACCCCGGCGAGTCGATCCTGCGTTCCTCCGGACCCACCGACGAGGCCGGCCCGTATTCGCCGTGGGTCCGGCTGCTGCGCGGTGGCGGCGTGGACACCGTGCGTGCACCGGATTCCCCGGCCCCACCGGCCGCCGGCGGCCCCCGAGCCCGGCTCGTGGACGAGACCGGCACCCTCGTCGGCATCGGCATGATCGGCGAACTGTGCCTGGCCGCACCCGGGATCGCCTCCGGCTACCTGGGCCGACCCGCGCTCACCGCCGAGCGCTTCGTGCCCGACCCGTACGGCCCACCCGGGTCGCGGATGTACCGCACCGGCGACCTCTTCCACCGCCGAGCCGACGGCAGCGCCGACCACGTTGGCCGGCGCGACCGGCAACTGCGCCTGGGCGGACGGCGGATCGAGCCCGCCGAGATCGAGGCGGCGCTGACCGAACACACCGGGGTGGCCGAGGCCGTGGTGGTGCGCCGCGACGACGAGCGCCTCGGCGAGATCCTGGTCGGCTACGTGGTGCCGGCCCCCGGCCACGGGGAACTCGGCGACGTGCTCAGGGCGTTCCTGGCCGATCGGCTGCCCACGCACCTGGTGCCGACCGCCCTGGTCCCGCTGCCCGCACTCCCGCGCACCCCGGCCGGCACCGTCGACGCGACGGCGCTGCCCGCCCTCGACCTCGCCGACCCCTCCCGCCCCCCGCGCACCGCCGAGGAACGGGCCCTGTGCGCGCTGTACGCCCGCACCCTCGACGTGCCCGAAGTGCGCCTCGACGACAGCTTCTTCGAACTCGGCGGAAACTCCCTGGCGGCGATCCGCCTGGTCGGTCGGCTGCGCGCGGATCACACGATCGAGGTGCCGGTCAAGAACGTCTTCCGCCACCCGACGCCCGCCGCGTTCCTGGCCGGCCTGCCCACCGAGGCACGGCTCCGGCTCACCGGGCCCGATCACGACCGCGACCCCGACGCGCACACCATCCCGCGCACCACCACCGCCGACGACCTCGTGCCGCTGTCCTTCGCCCAGCGCCGGTTGTGGTTCCTCGACCAACTCTGGCCGAACCGACCGGACTACAACCTGCCCGTCGCATTGCGCCTGACCGGCCCGCTGGACCCGGATCGGTTGCGTACCGCGCTCACCGGGCTGGTCACCCGGCACGACATCCTCCGCACCCGCTATGTGCTCCGCGACGACGAGGCACACCAACTCGTCGAACCGGCCGTGCCGATCGAGCCGCGTGAAGTCGACCTGCGCGCGCTGCCGATCGAGGAGGCGCTGCCCGCCGCCGACGCGGCGATCGCCGACGACCTCGGCCGACCGTTCGACCTCGCCGCCGCACCTCCGGTGCGCACGCTGCTGGTTCGGTTGGCCGACGACGACCACATCCTCTTCCTGGTTGTACACCACATCGCGACCGACGGCTGGTCCAGCGAGGTGTTGTGCCGCGAACTGGCCGACCGATACCGACTGGGCGCGCGGTACGAACCGGACCCGCCGGCACTGCGCTACGCCGACTACGCGGCCTGGGAGAGCGGCGCGGCGGCGGACCCGGCCCGCCGGGCGCAGGCCGACTACTGGCGCACCCACCTGGCCGGACTGACCTCGGTGGAACTGCCCGGTGACCGCCCGCGCCCGCCGGTCATGTCCGGCCGGGGCGAGCAATTCGACTTCGAGATCCCCGCCGACCTGCGCCGCCGACTCCTCGACCTGAGCCGGACCCACGAGAGCACGCCGTTCATCACCCTGCTCACCGCCTTCCAGGTGCTCGTCGCGCGGCGCACCGGGGCCCGCGACATCGCCGTCGGCACCCCCGTCGCCGGACGCGGGCACCCCGAACTGGACACACTGATCGGACTGTTCGTCAACACCTTGGTCCTGCGGGTCGATCTCGATCCCGCACTGGGCTTCGCCGACCTGATCGCCCGCACCCGCGCCGACGCGGCCACCGCCTACTCGCACCAGGACCTGCCGTTCGAGCAACTCGTCGACGAACTGCGGCCGGAGCGCGACCTCGGCCGCAACCCGCTGTTCCAGCTGATGTTCTCGATGGCGGACGTCAACCCCGCCGCCGCCGACTGGGGGGAACTCGCGGTCGCACCGCACCCGGTGCCGTTCCGCGCCGCCAAACTCGACCTGGAGATCGCCGTCGCCGAGCGAGGGGACACGTATCTGGGCAGCGTCTACTACGCCACCGACCTGTTCGACCCCGCCACGATCGAACGGCTGGCCCGCGACTATGTCCAGCTCCTCGCGGCGCTGGTCGAGCGACCGGACGCGCCGGTGGGCGGGCTCGGCCGGCAAGCCCGCCTCGGGGCGCCCGACGCCCTCGGGCCCGCGCCCGACCGGTCCGAGGCCCTCACGTCCCCCACGACCGGCGATGCCCGGCATGCGGCTGTGGAGGACCCCGAGTCCGGCGCCGAGCCGTACGCCCGATGGAACGACACCGCTTTCGACCACGACCTCGACCACTGCCTGCACGACCTGTTCGCCCGGCAGGCCCGCCGCACCCCGCACGCCACGGCCGTGATCGCCGGGCGGGAGAGCCTCGACTACGCCGAACTCGACATCCGCGCCGCCCGCTTCGCGCACCGGCTCGTGGCACACGGGGTCCGCCCCGGCCTCCCGGTCGGCCTGCGCCTGGACCGGGGTTCGGACCTGGCCGTCGCGCTGCTCGGGATCCTCAAGGCCGGCGGCGCCTACCTACCCCTCGACCCCGACCTGCCCCCGGCCCGGGCCCGACAACTCCTCGCCGAGGCGGGCACGGACATCTGCGTGGTCGACGCCTCGGCGGGCGACGCGCTGCCGGCCGACGCCGGGATCCGTACCATCACGGTCGACTCGACCGCACCCGACGCCCGGTCGGACATGCCGCCCGACGGCCGATTCGACACCCCACCCGACGTCCCGGTCGACCCCGACGACCTGGTCTCGATCTACTACACCTCCGGCTCGACCGGTAAGCCCAAGGGTGTGGCCAACCCGCACCGGGGCTGGGTCAACCGCATGTGGTGGATGCACCGCCGCCACGGTCTGGCCGTCGGCGACCGGGTGTTGCACAAGACCGTGCTCAGCTTCGACGACTCCGCGGTGGAGCTGTTCTGGCCATGGCTGGTCGGCGGCACCGTGGTCATGCTCGAACCCGGCCTGCACCGCGACCCCCGGGCGATCCTGCGCGCGGCCGTCGAACACGAGGTCGTGGTCCTCCAGTTCGTCCCCAGCATGCTCGGCCTGTTCCTCGACGAACTCGACGCCGTCGGGCCCGCGGGACTCGACCGGCTGCGGGTTGTGGTCTCCAGCGGCGAGGCGTTGCGTCCGGACCTGGTGGCCCGCTTCCGTACACATCTGGACGCGCAGGGTGCCCGGTTGCACAACCAGTGGGGGCCCACCGAGGCGTCCATCGACGCCACTCACCACGTCTGCGGCCCCGAGGACGCGAAAGCCGACACGGTGCCGATCGGCCTGCCCCTGGACAACTACCGGGTACACGTCCTGGACGCCGACCTGCGGCCGGTGCCGGTCGGCGTCGAGGGGGAACTGCACGTCGGCGGAACGGGTTTGGCGCGCGGCTACTGGAACGACCCGCGGCGCACCGCAGAGGCGTTCGTGCCCGACCCGGACACCCCGGGGGAGCGGCTGTACCGGACCGGCGACCGGGCGATCCGCCGCCCGGACGGCGAACTGCTGTTCCTGGGCCGGGTCGACCACCAGGTCAAGATTCGCGGCATCCGGGTCGAACTCGGGGAGATCGAGGCCATGTTGGTCGCGCACCCGGACGTCGCCGACGCCGTGGTCACCAAGTGGGAGCCCACCCCCGGCGACCACCGCCTGCTCGCCTACCTCGTGGCCGCCGCCGGCACCCGCCCCGAGCCCGAACACGTACGCGCCTACCTGGGCGAACGGCTGCCGCCGTATCTGGTGCCCACCCGCCTGACCCTGCTCGACGCACTGCCGCTGAGCCCGAACGGCAAGGTGGACCGCAGACGACTGCCCGCACCGGAACGAGACGCCCAACCGGCCCCGACACCCGGCTCGATCCGCGCCCCCGAGACCGACGCGGAACTCCTGGTCGCCGAGGTCTGGGCGCAATTCCTGGCCGCCGACGACGCCGACGCCGACTTCTTCGCCCTGGGGGGTCATTCGCTTCTGGCCACCCGGATCGTCTCCCGACTGCGCCGGGCCCTGGACGCCGAACTGCCACTGGTGCTGCTCTTCGAACATCCGACGATCGCCGGGCTCGCCGCCGCCATCGAGGCCGAACTGCTCGGCGCACCGACCGACGACGACTTGCCCGCCGGGGGCTGCGATGACTGAGCGCACCGGCGCGCGTGACCCGCGCCTGGTGGAACGACTGCGCGCGGCCCGGGCGCGGCTGGCCGATCCCGGGCCCGATTCCTCGGACACGTACTCGGGATCGTTGCCCCGGCGTCCGGCCGACGCTCCGATCGTGGCCTCGTTCGAGCAGGAACGGGTCTGGCTGGTCGACCGCATCCTGGGCCGGGCCCCGGAATACAACGTGCCGCAATGCATGTGGTTCCGGGACGAGTTCGACGCGGACGCGTTCGGCCGGGCACTTACCGCGCTGGTCGCCCGGCACGAGGTATTGCGGACCGTCTTCACCGAGGTCGACGGTCTGCCCCGGCCCGTGCTCCGGCCCGCGGACCCGGTGCCGATCGAGACCGTCGACGGCACCGAACTCGGCGATCCGGCCGACCCCGATGCCCTGCGCCGCCTCGCCCGAAGGGTCGCCGGCCTCGCCGACCGCCCGTTCGACCTGGCCGGCGAACTGCCCCTGCGTGCGGTCGTGCTGCGCTGCGTCGACCGTTCCGCGCTGGTGCTGCTGACGGTGCATCACATCGCCACCGACGGGCCGGCCATGGCCCGGACCTGGAACGAACTGGCACGCCTCTACGCCGCCGCCCGCGCTCGCCGGCCGCTGCCCATGGACCCGCCGGCCCGGCAGTACGCCGACTTCGCCGCCTGGCAGCGTGCCCGAGCTGCCGAGACCGAGGCCGCCGACCTGCGCTACTGGGCCGAACGACTGGCCGGGCTGCCCGAGCTCACCCTGCCCACCGACCATCCCCGGCCCGCCGCGAGCGAGCGCGCCGGTGCCGAGGTGCGTTTCACCCTGCCCACCGCGACCGCCGACCGGGTGCGCGCGTTGTCCATCCGACACGGCGCGACGCCGTTCATGACCCTGCTCGCCGGCTTCAAGGCACAACTCGCCCTGCTCGGCGGGCAGACCGACATCGCGGTCGGTACCCCGGTCGCCGGTCGGGACCGCCCCGAACTCGAGGCGATGCTCGGCACGTTCGTGAACACCGTGGTGCTGCGCACCGAACTGTCCGACTCGCCGAGCTTCGTCGACCTGATCGGCCGGGTGCGCGAAACCGCGCTCGGCGCGTACGCCCACCAGCGCCTGCCCTTCGCGCACCTGGTCGAGCACCTCCAGCCCCGCCGCGACCTGAGCCGAAACCCGCTGTTCCAGGTGCTGTTCGCACACCAGCACGAGTCGGCGCCGGATGCGCAAACGTGCTCCAGCCCGCGCCTGCGTCCGGTACCGCTGCCCGTCACCACCTCGAAGTTCGACCTTGCGCTCACCCTGACCGAGTGCGGCCCCGAAGCCCCGATCACCGGGTCGATCGTCTTCGACCCGGACCTCTTCGAGTCCGCGACCATCCATCGCCTGGCCGCCGGATACGTCCGCCTTCTGCACGCCGCCACCGCCTACCCGGACCTGCCTCCCGCCCGGCTTCCGCTCGCCGACCCGGCCGAGTCGGCCGCCCTCGTCCACGACTGGGGACGCGGCGAGGTCCGCGACCGGGACGGCGCCACGTTGCCCGAACTGATCGCCGCGCAGGCCCTACGCACCCCCGAGGCGATCGCGCTCGGCTGCGGCGAACGTACGGTGACCTACGCCGAACTGATCGAGCGAGCCGACCGGTTGGCCGCCCGGCTCGAAGCCCTGGACCTTTTGCCCGAGGGTGTGGTTGCGGTCTGCCTCGACCGCTCCGTCGACCTGGTGATCGCGTTGCTCGGAGTCCTGCGCGCGGGCGGAAGCTATCTGCCGATCGACCCGAGCCACGCCACGGCCCGCATCGGCGCCCTCCTCGCGGACAGCGAGACCCGACTGGTACTCACCCACGCCACGACCGCGCGGACCATGCCCTGGACCGACCTCGGGGTGCCGGTGCTCGACCTCGACACCGTCCCCGACCACGCGGAGGCCCCGCACCCGACCGCCGCCGCACCCGACCCGGACCAGGTGGCCTACCTGATCCACACCTCCGGGTCCACCGGCCGGCCCAAGGGCGTCATGGTCACCCATCGGGGTGTGGCCAACCTCGCCCGGGACATGATCGAACGCCTGCCCCTGGACGGATCGTCCGTGGTCGGCGCGCTGACCACGGTCTCGTTCGACATCGCGGTGCTGGAACTGCTCGTCCCGCTCGCGGCCGGCGCCCGGGTCCAGGTGCTCCCGCAGGCGGTGCTCGCGGACGGCGGTCGGCTCGGTGCCGCGCTGACCGACGCCGGCGCGACCGTGGTTCAGGCCACCCCCGCCGGCTGGGCGATGTTGCTGGACGCGGGCTGGCCCGGCGGCGAGATCCGGGCACTGTGCGGCGGCGAGGCACTGCCGGGACCGCTCGCCGAGCGCATCCGTGCACGGGTGGCGCGCCTGTGGAACGTGTACGGCCCGACCGAAACCACCATCTGGTCCGCCGCACACCTCGTGGAGTACACCCCCGCCACGCCCGGCCCGGGCACCCCCGACCCGGCCGCGCCACCACTCGGCCGCCCGCTGCTGAACACGTCGCTGTACGTACTCGACAACCGCCTCGCCGTCGTGCCCATCGGCGTGGTCGGCGAGCTGTACATCGGCGGCCTCGGCCTGGCGCGCGGCTACGCCGCCGACCCCGGCCGGACCGCCGAGCGGCTGCTGCCCGACCCCTTCGCGGCGAGCGCCGGTCGCGCGGGGGCCCGGATGTATCGCACCGGCGACCTGGTCCGCTACCGCCCCGACGGCCGGCTGGACTTCCTCGGCCGGGCCGACCACCAGGTCAAGATCCGGGGCCATCGCATCGAGCCCGGCGAGATCGAGGCCCGCCTGCTGGCCCACCCCGACATCACCCGAGCGGCGGTGCGGGTGCACGGCGAGGGGCTGGACCGGGTGCTCGTCGGCTATCTGGTGCGCCGCGCCGGGCACGACGACCGGGACCCCGGCGCGCTCGCCCGGGAGTGGCTGCGGGAGAGCCTGCCGGAATACCTGGTGCCGCCCCTGATCGTCGAACTCGACGCGCTGCCGCTGACGCCCAACGGCAAACTCGACCGCCGCGCGCTGCCCGACCCGCCCTCACCCCGGACGAGCGCCGCGTACGTCGCGCCTGTCGGCGACCGGGAGTCGCGGATCGCCGCGGTGTGGGCGTGGGTCCTGGACGTGGAACGGGTCGGTGCGCACGACGACTTCTTCGCATTGGGCGGGCACTCGCTGCGTGCGGCGCGCCTGGTCGCCGCGCTGCGCGCGGAGTTGGCCGTGGAGGCGCCCGTGCGGCTGGTGTTCGACCGGCCCACGGTGCGCGAGTTCGCCGCCGCGCTCGACCCGGGGCGGCCCGTCGAGCGCATCCCGCGGCGCGCCGAACCGGACCCGGCGCCACTGTCGTTCCTCCAGCGGCGACTGTGGTTCCTGGACCGGCTGCGCCCGGATCGGGCCGACTACAACGTGGCGTCCGTCCTGCGGCTGCGCGGCGGGGTGGATCCGGCCCTGCTGCGCCGGGCCGTCCAGGGCGTCCTGGCCCGACACGACGTGCTGCGCGGGCGGTTCGTGGCCGGCCCCGACGGTCCCGTACAGGTGACCGACCCGGTGTGGGTGCCGTGGGACGAGGTGTACGACCCGGGCGTGGCGGATCCGGGCGAGGCGGAAGCGACGGCGCTCGCCGAGGCGCGGCGGCGCTGCGCCGAGCCGTTCGACCTGGCGCGCGGGCCGCTGTTCCGGGCCACGCCGATCCGGATCGGCGCCGAGGACCAGCTGTTGGTGGTGGTCATGCACCATGCGGTCGTCGACGGTTGGTCGCTGCCGCTGTTCTGGGCGGAGGTCGGTGCCGGGTATCGGACGCTCGTCGGGTCCGGGTCCGGGTCCGGGTCCCGGTCCGGGTCCGGGTCCCGGTCCGGGTCCGAGTCCGGGTCCGGGTCGGCGTCGGCATCGGTATCGATGCCGCCCGAGCCTGCTCGACCGCCGTTGCAGTATGCCGACTTCGCCGCATGGGAGCGCGACGACACCGTTCGAGGCGAGGCCGACCTTGCCTATTGGCGCGAGAAGTTGGCCGGAGCGACCGCCACCGAGATCCCCGGCGACCGACGCCGACCGGCGATGTTCGACGAGGAAGGCGCCTCGGTCGACTTCGAGCTGCCGGAGACCGTGGCGCGGCGTACGGTCGAGGTGGCGCACGAGCTGGGGGCCACGCCGTTCGTGATCCTGTGCGCAGCGTTCGCGGTCACCGCGGCCCGGCTCTCCGGGAGCACGGACGTCGTGCTCGGGTCCCCGACCGCGGGTCGCGGTCGTCAGTATCCCGAACTGGCCAATGTGATCGGCCCGTTCGTCAACACCCTGGTACTGCGGGCGCACGCCGGGGAGGAGCGTGCGTTCGCGGACCTGGTGCGCGAGGTGCGGACCACCGTCCTGGACGCGACCGCGCATCAGGACCTGCCGTTCGAGCGGTTGGTGGAGGAGCTGCGGCCGGAGCGCGAACTGAGCCGACACCCCCTGTTCCAGATCATGTTCGCACTCGACCGGGACGAGGCCGATGCGCTCGACCTGCCCGGGGTGCGAACCGAGTCCGTACGGATCCCGCACCACAGCGCGAAGTTCGACCTCGGCCTGACCCTCACCGAACGCCCCGACGGCACGTTGACCGGTTCGCTGGCCTACGCCACGGCGCTCTACGACCCCACGACCGCGCACGGCATCGCGGACACCTTCCGGCGTGTGCTCACCGCGGCCCTCGCCCGCCCGGACCGCCCGGCGGCGGGACCCGAACTGCTCGATCCGGCCGCCGTACAACGCCTGTCGCCGATCGACGCGCCCACCGGGTCCGAGGACGTGTGCCTGCACACCCTGGTCGCCGCCCGCGCCGCCGAGCGACCGACGTCCCCGGCCCTGGAGTTCGGCGAACAGGTGCTCACCTACGCCGGGTTGGACCGGCGCGCCAACGGCCTGGCCCGGCGGCTGCGGGCGGCCGGCGCCCGGCCCGGCGTGTTCGTCGGCGTGTTGCTGCCCCGGTCGATCGAGCTGGTCGTGGGCCTGCTCGCGGTGTTCCGGACCGGCGCCGCCGCCGTACCGCTCGACCCGAGCCAACCCGCGGAGCGCATCCGGCTGTTGCTGTCCCACGCGGGTGCGTCCCTGGTGCTGACCGACGAGGCGTCACCGACCGGCGACGCGACGGACCGGTTCGCCGGGTCGGCGGTGGTGTCCGCGTCGACCATCGAGGCCGACAACCCTCCGGATTCCCCCGCCGGCCCGGCGGACCTCGCCTACGTGACCTTCACCTCCGGCTCCACCGGCCTGCCCAAGGCGGTGCCCACCACCCACGCGGCGGCGAGCCGGTATCTCCGCCTGCTCGCAGCCGAGTTCGGGATCGGCGCCGAGGACACCGTGCTCCAGGTGGCCGCCGTCTCCTTCGACGCGGCGATCCGGGACATCTTCGGCACCCTCGCCGCCGGCGCCCGCTTGGTGCTGCCGGCCGACGAACACGCACGCGACCCGAGGGCGATCCTGGCCACGATCGACCGGTGCGCGGTGACGGCGCTGCTGTCCGTGGTGCCGTCGCTGCTGGGGGTGTTGACCGCGGTCGCCGACGGCGATGCCGACGCGGTGCCGGCCGTGAGCCGGTTGCGGCTGATTCTGCTCAGCGGCGAGGAGCCGAGCGCGGAGGTGTTGCGCCGGGTGCGCCGACTGGGCACCGGGATCGTGGTGGTCAACCAGTACGGACCCACCGAGTGCACCATGACGTCCACGTTCCGGCGCATCACCGACGCCGACCTCGACGCCGGGTCGATCCCGATCGGCGCGCCGCTGCCCGGCACCCGGGCACTGGTCCTGGACGCCGCCGGTCGGCCGCTGCCCACCGGCGCGATCGGCGAACTGTACCTGGGCGGACCGGGGGTCTCGATCGGCTACCCGGGCGCGCCCGCGGCCACCGCCGAGCGCTTCGTGCCGGACCCGTACGGGCCGCCCGGCAGCCGCTGGTACCGCACCGGGGACCTGGCCCGGGTCGACTTCCACGGCCGACTGATCTTCCACGGCCGCCGCGACGACCAGGTCAAGGTGCGCGGCGTGCGGGTGGAACCCGGCGAGGTGGAGGCCGCGTTGCTGGCCCGGCCCGAGGTACGGGCGGCGGCCGTGGTGGCGCACCGGGGGCCGGCCGGCGCCGAGTTGGTGGCCTACGTGGTCGGCGCCGCCGGCCCGCCCGACCTGCGCGCGCTGCGCCGGGCGATCGCCGACGTACTGCCCGAGCACCTGCGCCCCGGCCACTACACCGCACTCGACGCGCTGCCCACCACCGCGCACGGCAAACTCGACCGCCGGGTCCTGGCAGCCCGCCCGCCGGCGCCCGAGCCGGATTCCGGCGAGGCGGTGGTGACGCCGCGCAACCGCGTCGAGATGCGGCTCCTGGGCGTATGGGAGGAGGTGCTCGGTCGGGCCCCGATCGGCGTGCACCAGGACTTCTTCGAACTCGGCGGCCATTCGCTCAAGGCGGTCGAACTGGTCGAGACGATCCGCCGCCGGACCGGCCTGGACCTGCCGCTGCACACCCTCTTCCGCAACCCCACCGTCGAACGGTTGGCCGCCGCCGCGACCGCCCTGGCCGAGCCCTCACCCGACGGGCCCGACCTGGTGGTCCCGCTCGGCGACGAACACCTGCCCGGACCGCCGCTGTTCCTGGTGCACCCGCAGTCCGGCGACGTGTGCTGCTACGTGCACCTGGTCCGCGAACTCGGCGACTGGCGCCCGGTCTACGGGATCGAGGCGATCGGGTACAGCAGCGACACCGCTCCGCTGACCGACCTGGGTGAGATGGCGCGGCGCTACGTCGAGGAGATCCGCAAGGTTGCTCCGAACGGCCCGTATCTGCTCGCGGGTTGGTCGTTCGGCGGCAATGTCGTGGTGGAGATGGCCGCGCTCCTGGAGGCCGCCGGCGAGGAGGTCGCGTTCGTCGGGGTGATCGACGCCCGCGCGTTCGGCGAGGACGAGGTCGAGGAGTGGTACGCGAACACCGGCGAACTGGCCCGCTTCGGCATTACCCAGGGCCTGACCCGCTCCGGCCTGAGCCGGGCCGACGACGACGCGGTGCTCACCCTGCTGGCCGGACACCTCACCGCGCAGGACCGGCTGTCCCGCTACGCCGACACCGGCACGCTGCGCCGGATGATCGACGTGTTCACCGCGAACGGGCGCGCCGCCGACGGTCATCGCTCCACCACCCGGGTTCGCGCCCCGCTGCACCTGTTCACCGCGAGCGAGCGACACCCGACGCTGACCAACCCCGCTGTGGTGCCCGCGAGTTGGGGACGGCGTACGCACGCCGCGCTGCACGTGGTGCCGGTGCCGGGCACCCACCACGACCTGGCCAACCCGCCACACGTGCCCGAGTTCGCCCGGCTGCTGCGCATCGGCGTGGACACCGCGCTGTGTCCCGACGGCCCCGCCGGATCGGCATCGTTCCCCGAGGAGGCTCGGCCTTGATCAAACGTATCGGCATCGTCGGCGGCGTCGGCCCGCTCGCGTCCGTGTACTTCTACGAACGTCTGCTGCGCCTGTCCGGCGCGAGCGACGACGCCGACTATCCCGCGGCGGTCCTGGTCTCCGAACCGATGCCCAGCCGGATCGAGCACCTGCTCGGACGGGGTGAGAGCCCGCTACCGCAACTACTCGCCACGGTGGAGCAGTTGGAGCGTGCCGGGGCAGATGCGATCGCGATCCCCTCGGCGACCACACACGCCTACCGGACCGAGCTGTGCGACGCGGTCGGCATACCCGTCTTCGACCTGCTCGCCGAGACCGGTGTCGCGCTGCGCCGCCGCCGGCTGCGTCGGCCGCTGCTGCTGGCCACCGAGGCGACGGCCGAACTGCGCCTGTACGAGCAGCACCTGGCGCCCGACACGATCGCCCGCTACCCGGACGCGGCACGGCAGGCGGAGACCGACGACTTCATCGAGCGGGTCAAGCGCGGCGTCCCGGTCGAGGCGTTGCGCGGGGAGTTCGCCCGCTGGATCGAGGGCCTGCTGCCGCGCCGGACGGGTGATCCGGACTGCATCGTGCTGGCCTGTACCGAACTGTCGGTGATCGCCCCGACCCGGGCGGGCCGCGTCCCGGTCGTGGACGTGACCGACGTGTTGGCGCGGGCGATCCTCGCCCCCGGAGACACCCCCTCGCGACCGGTGCGACCGGCCGCCACTTCATCGGAAACGCAACACAACGTGATGAGCGGAGAACAACCATGACGGTTGAGGACACCCGTTGGTCGGTCGTGATCAACGACGAGGAGCAGTACTCGATCTGGGCGGCCGGCCGCGATGTGCCGGTCGGTTGGCGGATCGTGCGGGTGGACGGCGTCGACGTCGAGGGGTCCCGGGAGGACTGCCTCGCGCACATCGAACGGGTGTGGACCGACATGCGTCCCAAGAGCCTGCGTGACCGGCTCGCCCGGCGGGCCGAGGCCGAGGCGCGGCAGTCCGCCGCGCGCCCGTCGGCGAGCTGAGCGGAAGGCGACGAACACGATGCGTGAGCCCACGCCGCAGGACAGCGCCCGGGCCCTGACCGGCTGGGCCGCAGAACAGGGCATCGAACCGGCCGAGTTGGAGCGAATCCACCGAGGTCTCGATCCCGACGACCCGGTACGATCCCGGGCCGGACACCTGCAATCCCCCGCGATCCTGGTGCCCGGACTGGCCGCCTCGCCCTGGCACGACCTCGACCGGTATCCGTGGGTCGACGCGTTGGAGAGCCGATACCCGCGCATCCGCGACGAGTTCGAGAAGCAGTTCGCGAGCGACGGGATCGACCGCCACCCCGAGGAGCGGGAACTGGCCGCGACCGGCGGCTGGAACGCATACCACTTCCACACCATGGGAACCACCTTCCCCGAACACCTGGCGCAATGCCCGGCCACGGCGGAGGCGTTGGCGGCGGTGCCCGGCGTGGCCGACGCCGGGATCTGCTACTTCTCGGTGCTGGCGCCGCGAACCCGGGTCAAGCCGCACTGCGGCTTCGTGAACACCCGGATCCGCTGCCATCTCGGCCTGATCGTGCCGCCGGACTGTCGCATGCGGGTGGGCACCGAGACCCGGTCCTGGCGGGAGGGCCGATGCTCGGTCTTCGACGACTCGTTCGAGCACGAGGTGGCCAACGACTCGGACCGCCCCCGGGCGGTGTTGCTCGTGGACACCTGGCACCCCGATCTGACCGACGTCGAGCGCCGGGCGATGGAGTTCGTGATGCGGATGTGGACGTCCGATGTGGACTGACCCGAGGGCGCCCGGCCCCGCACCGTCGGCCGCGCCGCCGCTGCCGCCGATCCGTCCCGCGTCGACCGACGCGGACGCGATCCGGGTACCGCCCGCCGAGTTGACCCTGTTCGTCGACTCGGTCTGCCGCCGCATGGGCGCCGGCGGACAGGTGGCCGGCGAGGTCGCGGAACACCTGGTCGGCGCGAACCTGGCCGGACACGACTCGCACGGCGTGTTGCGGCTGCCGCAATACGTCGCCGAGGCGGAGCGCGGCGACCTGATACCCGGCGCCCGGCCGCACGTGCTGCGCCGGCGCCGGGCGAGCGTACTGCTCGACGCGCGCCGCGGGTTCGGGCACTACTCGGCCCGGATGGCCTGCGAATTGGTGGCCTCCCTGGCCATCGAACACGGCGTCGGAGTGGTGGCCATCCGACACTGCGGCCACATCGGCCGGCTCGGCCACTACTGCGAACTGCTCGCGAACGCCGGTCTGGTCGGGATGCTCACCGTGGGAGCGGCCGGCCCGGGGGTCGGTGTGATGGCGCCCCCCGGCGGATCGGAGCGGTTCCTCGCGGCCAACCCCTGGGCACTCGGCGTGCCCGGCACCGATCACCCGGTCGTGGTGGACGTGTCGATGGCGCTGCTCGCCGAAGGCAAGATCACCGCCGCCGCGGCGCGCGGCGAGGCCCTGCCCGAGGGGTGTGTGGTGGACGCGGGACGGCGTCCCAGCCGGGACCCGGCCGACTACCTGGCGGGCGGCGCGCTGTTGCCGCTGGGCAGCCCGGTGGCCGCGCACAAGGGCTTCGGCCTGGCCCTCGGCGCGGCCCTGCTCGGCGGCCTGGCCGCGATCGGCGACGGCACGCCGACCCTGGCCGGCTCGCAGCGCCCGCCCGACTCCACCGGCCGGGGCGAGATCGCCGGCGTCTGTCTGATCGCGATCGACCCCGAGGCGTTCGGCGGCCTGGAGCCGTATCGGGCGATGATCGCGGACACCGCCGCGCTGATCGCCGACGCCGAGGCGGCCGGGGCACACGCGACCGTCCCCGGCGCCCCGGAACATCGCAGCCGACAGGCCCGCGCGACCGGGATCCCGCTGCCGCGCGCGACCGTGGCCGACCTGATCGCGGTCGGCGCCCGGTTCGACGTCCCGACCAGGCTGCCGCGCACGGGCGATGCCGACGTCGACCCGGGAGCCGCCGACCTCGCCGCGCCCCGGCCGGAACGTCCGTCGCGCCGGCCCTGAGCACACCCGAACGCCCCTGGTGGGCACGGAAGGAAGGAGCGCGGGATGCCCGCGTGGGTCAACGACAGTCGGCCGTTCCTGGACCGGTGGATCGACGAACAGCACCTGGACCGGTCCCGGTTGACCCGGATCCTGGACGGCCTGGAGGTCAGTTCCTGGCGGGAGCCCGCCGACGAGGACGCGGTGCAGCGCCCGGAAGTCCTGCTTCCCGGCCTCACCGCGCAACCGTGGTGGGACCGAAGGCAGTTTCCCTGGATCGCCGACCTGGAGGCCGGATACGCCGCGATCCGAGAGGAGTTCGAGGCGGTCGGCGGGCTGATCCCCGCCGACGCCGTCCGACACCCCAACTCCGGGAACCTGGCCGAGGCGGGCGACTGGAACGCGTACTACTTCCACCTGCTCGGCCGCTCCTACCCGGAGCACATCGCCCGCTGCCCGCGCACCATGAAGGTGCTGTCCGAGCCGGACGGGGTGGCCGATTCGGGCATGTGCTACTTCTCCATCATGGGTCCGCGCACCCATGTCGCGCCGCACTGCGGCTTCATCAACGCCCGGGTGCGGTGTCATCTGGCCCTGGTGGTGCCCGACGGCGGGCGGATGCGGGTCGCCGACGAGACCCGGACCTGGAGCGAGGGCCGAGCCATCGTCTTCGACGACTCGTTCGAGCACGAGGTGTGGAACGAGGCCGAATCGGGCCGCGCGGTGCTGCTCTTCGACGTCTGGCACCCGGAGTTGACCACGATCGAAAAACGTGCGCTGGCATACATGATGACCGTTTGGAAGACCTTCCTGTACGAGGACGACTAGGGATGGGCGACGAGACGGACGTCCCGGAGGTGCGGAGGTCGGAGGCGGGATCGGTGCCCGCGACCGCGCCGGCGACCGCTGGGCCCTGGCGGCTGTCCGGGTGGGCCCTGGTCAAATCCACCGGGTTTCCCTACGAGTTGCTGGAGGACCTGCGCATCCCGGACCCGGCCGACCGGCACGCGGGCGGGAAGGCCGCGGGTGGGCCGGCCGACGCGGACCCGATCGCCGAGTGTGTGCGCCGCCTGCTGCACACCTGCGCGGATCCGCGCTTCCTGGAGGCCGTCCTGCTCTCCAGCCGGGGAGCCTACGAACGCCTGCACCACTGGCTGCGGACCGACCCGGACCCGAGCCGGCTGCGCTCGGCCGACCGGCGACGGGTGTTGCTGGCCGCGATGTACCTCCAGCGCATGTGCGCCAAGAACGAGAGCACCAGCTTCTTCGGCCCGGTCGCCTGGGCCCGGGTACACCCCGACGAGCCGTTCCGGCTCGACCTCGGGGAGCCGGCCCCGGTGCGCCTGGCGACCGCCTGGACCCACTGGGCCGCACAGGCGATCGCCGACGTGATGAGTGCCGATCCCGACGTGCTCGCCGAGGTTGCGCCGCGCGTGCCGCCGAATCTGGTCGAGCGGGACGGGCGCCAGTTCACGGTCCGCTACGACCGGTGGCCGATCACCCTGGACGAACGGGCCGAGCCGCCCCGGACGCCGGCCGAGCGGGCGTTGTTCGCGCGCTGCGACGGGCGGAGCACCGCCGCCGAACTGGCCGCCGCCGAGGGCCTGGACCTCGACGGCACGCTCGATCTGCTGCGCGCGCTGGACCGGCGCGGCTCGGTGCGCTTCGGGCTGACCGTCCCGGTCGGCCTGATCGATCCGCTGCGCCCGCTCACCGAGTTCGCCACACGCCTGTCCGGCCCGGCGGGCCGGCGGTGGCGCGGCGTACTGGCCGAACTTGAGCTGCGCCGACGCCGGTTCCACGAGGCGCCGTCCCTGGCGGCGCGCCGCGAGGCACTGTCCGCCGTCGGGCGCACGTTCACCGAGGTGACCGGGGCCGCGGCGGACAAGGACGCGGGTCGGCACTACGCCGACCGGTCGATCCTGGTCGAGGACGGGCGTTTTCCCTGGCCGCGGTTCGACCTCGGCCGCCCGCTGCACCGGTATCTCACCGACGAGGCGCCGGTGCTCCTGGACCTGCTGTTCGAACTGTCGCTGGCCCGACGGCGACGGTTGGTCGCCGAGATCACCGAGTGGTTCGCCGACACGTTCGGCGGGCAAAGCGTGCCGCTGGAACGGGTGTTGGTCGCCGCCGAGGCGGCCGGGCTCGGCGAGCGGCTGCGCAAGATCGACGACCGGACCCGGATGGACGGACCCTCGGCACTCACCGACCGGCTGCGCGCCAACGCCGACCGACCCCGGGTGCGGCTCGACATGGACTGGGCGAAACGGGTCGCGGCAGAGGTCGACTTCGACACGTGGTGCGTGGCGGGCGCCGACCTGTTCGTGGCCGCGCCGGACGAGGCGGCGATCAATGCCGACGCGTTCACCGTCGTGGTCGGCGAAGTACACGGCCTGCACGATCAGTTGCTTCAGGGCCTGTGGCCGGCACTGCATCCGGACCGGGCCGGATTCGAGGCCGAGATCGGCGGCCTGATCGAGGGGCTGACCGACGCGCGGATCTGCGATCCGGTCCTGGCGCACGGGCGCAAGACGCTGGCCCGCGCCGAGGTGTTGCCCGAGGTGGAGTTCCTGGGCACCAGTCCCCGTCCGCCGGGACGAGTCGGCCGTGCCGCCGATCTGCGGGTGCGCCTCGACGACGGCGAACTCGTCCTGGAGTGCCCGACGTTGGGTCGGGTGCTGCTGACCAGACCGCCACTGCCGTCCTGGGGCGACGAGGTCGAGTCGATCTTCACGCCGTTCACCGGCGCCCGACTGATCGGTGCCGAGGACATGTTCCGCGCCCTCGACGACGTCCCGCACCTGCCCCGGCTGACCGTGGGCCGCACCGTCGTGCACCGGGAGACCTGGCGGATCCCCGCACCGGCGCCGCGATCCTGGAGCGGCCTGCACCCGGCCAACCGCACCCGAATGCGCCGGTTGCGCGACCGGTACGGGTTCCCCGACCAGGTGTATGTGCGCTTCGCCAGCGAACCCAAGCCGATCTTCGTGGACTTCGAAGTACCGGTGCTGGCCGACCTGTTCTCGCGCCACTACGACCGGGCACACGGCCCGATCGTGGTCTCGGAGATGTTGCCGGGGCCGGCCGACCTGTGGTTGCGCGACCACGCGGGTCGACACACCGCCGAACTCCGGTTCGGCTACTACCGGGCACGGGCGGGGGAGCGGAGCCGATGAATCGCGGACCGACCGGACCACCCTGCCTGGGGACGGAGTTCCCCCTGCCGAGCGCCGGTGCGGGCGAACTCGGGATCGGCGGCACCCCGCTCGTGCCACTGGTACTGCCCGTGTGCGGCATCGGGCGCCGGTTGTGGCTCAAGCTCGAAGGGGCCAACGCGTACGGATCGATCAAGGCCCGTACCGCGCACGCCCTGATCGAGCACCTGGAACACCAAGGCGGCCTGGAGCCGGGCGGATCGATCGTCGAGTCCACCTCCGGCAACCTGGGCGTTGCGCTCGCCGGCATCTGCCGCGCCCGGGGCTACCGGTGCACTCTCGTGGTGGACCGCGACACCCCGCGCCGGAGCATCACCCTGATGGCGGACGCGGGCGCCGACGTGGTCCTGGTCGAGCCGACGGCCGCCGGCAACCCGGTCGCCGAACGGCTGCGCATGGTGCGCCGGATCCTCGCCGCCGATCGGCGCATGCGCTGGACCGACCAGTACGGCAGCCCCGCCAACCCGAACGTGCACGAACGCTGGACCGGACCCGAACTCGCCCGGGGCATCGGTCGGGGCGTCGGTGCCGTCGGCCCGGACGCGGTGGTCGCGGCGATCTCCACCGGCGGCACCCTGGCGGGCTTGTCCGCCTACTTTCGCCGCGCCCACCCGAACACCACGATCGTCGGCGTGGACGCGGTCGGTTCGGTGGCGACCGGCGGGGAACGTGGCGCGCGACCGGCCAAGATCCCCGGCTTCGGCTCCGGCCGACGCTCGTCGTTCCTGCGCCCGGGCGATTGGGACGTATGCGTGCGCGTCGACGACGAATACGCCGCGCCGGCCTGCCGGGTCGTACGCGCCGCCACCGGCCTGACCCTGGGCGGCTCCTCCGGCGCCGCACTCCTGGGCGCCGTGGTCGCCGCCCGAGGCGATCCGGAACTGCGCGAGATCGGGGTGATCTGCCCGGACCTGGGCGCGGCGTATCTGAACACGATCTACGCGAGCCGTCGATCGCCGCCCCCCGAGTCCGAACCGGCCCTGCGCGAGGGCTTGGCCGACCTGGCCGCCGCCCGCAGACGCGGGTGAACCGTCCGGACCCGGGACCGCGAGGCCCGGGGCCGGGAGCAGGACGCCCGCCGTGCGGGTGGCAACGGAGAACACGCGGATGCGAAACGGAGCCGAGATGAAACCCCTGCCGCTGGTGTGCCTGCCCTTCGCCGGTGTCGGCGCCTCGATCTTCCGTACCTGGTGGGGGCGCGAAGGGCACGGCCTGAGCATCGTGCCGGTGCAACTGCCGGGCCGGGAGGAGCTGATCGACGACGAGCCGCACCGGGACATCGGCGCCGCGATCGACGAACTCGCCCCACGCGTGCTTGCCGCGCTGCGCGGTCGTACCGAGATCGCCGTGTTCGGACACAGCATGGGTGCCTTCCTGGGCTACGAGTTGGCGCATCGCCTGATCGACACCGCCGACATCCGCGTCGCGGTCCTGGTGGTCAGCGGCTCGCACGGCCCGTACCAATCGCGCCGGCGGCAGGTCACCGGCCTGTCCGACGAGCGATTCCTGGACGGGATCGCCGAGTTCGTCGGATATCGACCGGCCGCGCTGGACGACCCGGAGTTTCGCGAACTGCTGTTGCCCGTGCTGCGCGCGGACGCCGAGATGCACGAGCGCTACCGGCCGACCGCCGACCGGCCGCTGCCCGCGCCCATCCTCACCGTGCGCGGCAGTGCGGACGACATGGTCTCGGCGCGGGAGGTCGAGCAGTGGCAGGAGGTCACCACCGCGCCGCTGCTCACCGCCGAACTCCCGGGCGGGCACATGTATCCCACCGAACAGGCCGACGCGCTGCTGCGGCTGATCGCGGCCACGGTGGGCCAACCGGTGGGTCCGAGCCGATGAGCGCGGCGGAGATCCCGGGCCGCGCGCACGACGACGGCGCACCGCGCCTCGCGGACAGGACCGCCGTGATCACGGGGGCGGGTCGGGGGCTGGGTCGGGCCTGCGCGGTGCGCTACGCGGAGGCGGGCGCCGACCTGTTGCTGCTCGACGTGGCCTCGGACCACCCCGGCGTGCCGTATCCGCTGGCCTCCCCCGCCCAATTGGCGGAAACCGCGCGCCAGTGCTCGGAGTTCGGCGTCGAGGTGGTCACCTCGGTTGCGGACATCACCGACGCGTCGACAGTGGATCGGGCGATCGACCTGGCCCTGGACCGGTTCGGCGGCATCGATGTGCTGCTCAACAACGCCGGTATCGCCGCGCCTTCCGGCAAACCGATCCACGAAATCCGCGAGGACGAATGGCAGTTGATGCTCGACGTCGACCTGAGCGGCGCGTGGCGGCTGATGAAGGCGGTGGCGCCGGTGATGGTCGAACAGCGCGGCGGCAGCATCGTGAACGTCTCCTCGACCGCCGGCATGGTCGGCTACCGCAACTTCGCCGCCTACGTCGCGGCCAAACACGGCCTGATCGGCCTCACCCGCGCGGCGGCGCTCGACTACGCGCCCTACGGGGTGCGGGTCAACGCGCTGTGCCCGGGATCGGTACGCGACGACCCGCTCCTGGAGGGCCGCATGCTCGGCGAGATCGCCCGTTCCCTGGACGTCCCGGCCGACGAACACGAGGCAACCTTCGTCCAGGCCCAACCGACCAACTCCCTCGTCGAACCGGCGGACGTGGCCGGCGCGGCCCTGTGGCTGGCCGGCGACGAGGCCCGCCAGGTCACGGGAAGCCTGCTCGCGGTCGACGGGGGGTTCACGGTCCGATGAAGAACGAGGCTCGGATGCGAAAGAGCGAGGCGACGAACACGAACGCGGCGGGTAGCGCGGGTGGCTTTCGCCCCAAGCCGAGGATGGCCGTGGCGGGGCCGGCTGCGGCCGGCACGGGTGCGGGCGCGGGCGCCGGGTCGACGGGTGCGGCCCCCGCTCCGGCGGGTGTGGCGCCGTCTGCGGTGGGTGCGGGCTCCACAGCTCCCGACCCAGCGGACGCGGGGCCCGAGTCGATGGGTGCCGGGTCCGGTTCGAGGGGCTGTGCGGTGACAACGACCGTGGTGGATGCGGCGGTCGGGTCGACGGTGGCGAACGCGCGTCCCGAGTCGACCGTGTCGGACGCGGGCACCGGATCAGGGGACGTGGAGGCGGCGTCCGGGTTCACGGTCGATGGCGCCCTTGTGTCGGCCGCCCTTGCTGCGGCTTCCGGTTCGGCCGGTTCGGCTGCCGTGAGCGTGGCGACCACGCCCGCTGCTGTCGGCGTGGCTCCCGGTTCGAGCGCCTTGGGCGTGGCTTCCGGGTCTGCCGGTGGGGTGGTGTTCGGCGGGGTTGATGCGTCCGACGCACAGGGCGAGGCTCGCGTTTTGGTGTCGACCGGTCGCCGCCGAGGGCGTTCTGTGCGGGAGTTGCAGCTGGGGCGGGGCTGTCACAGCCTTGTGCGGCGGTTGCCGGTGGGGGTGGACGAGGAGACCGTGCGGCTCGGGTTGCCGCGCGTTGCCGAAGCCTGGCCGGGAGTAGGGTTCGGGGTCGCGTGGCGGCAGGTGCTGGCCGTGGGCTCGGATCATCCGCTCGCTCGACGGCGGCGGGAGCGTGAGGCCGAGCGACCGGTGCATCCGGCTGCCGGGCCGCTGCGGGTGTTGGTCCTGGAGTACGCCGACGGCGTCGCCGACCTCGTCCTGGTCGCGCAGCGGGCGGCGGTGTCGCCCTACGGGCTGCACCGGCTGGCCGCGGCGTTGTGCGGCGGCCCGATCCCGGCCGATCCGGTGACCGTACCTTCCGTGCCGACGCTCGCCACCGAACTGCCGGAGTTCCGGGCGAACCGCCCCGAGGCCGCGCCGGCCTGGGGGCTGGGGGAGCCGAGCGAGGTCGGGCGGATCGGGTGGGCGTCGGTGCCGCTGCCCGCGCTGCCCGGGCTGTACGAGCGGCTGCTCCCGGCGGCCGTGGCGCTCGTGTCGGCCCGGCACTCGGGCGAGCCGTGGCAGCGCTTGGCCGTCCTGGACGTCGCCGCCGAGACCGTGGCCGCCGCGACGCCGTACGGCCGATGCCGCCGACTTGGGTGGCATGTGCACGACGTGCGGGTGGACGAGGACGACACGGTCGGCCGCTACCTGCATCTGATCGCGGCGAGTTGCCCCGCCACCGGGTCGATCGCGGTCGCGCCGGCGGAACCGGGCCCCGCGCCGCAGACGGTGCTGATCACCGCCGCCGACGGCGCGCACGGGTGGACCGACTACCGCCCGTCCCTGGCCCCGATCGCGCCGCTCACGCTCTACGCCGCGGCGGACCCGACCGGCACCCCGATGCTGACCTGCCGCCACGACGCCGGACTGGTCGACGCCCCGGTCGCCGAGCGGATCTGCCGGCACATCGCGCGTGTCGTCCGCGAGTTGCACGCCGCCGCCGACACCGCGCCGCCGGCCACGATCACCTGGCTGAGCCCCGCCGAGACCCGGGACACGCTGCGCCTGGGCGGCGTGGACCGGCGGCTCGACCCGGCCTCCGACCGGGCGGACACGATCCACGCCCGCTTCACCGCGACGGCCGCCGACCGACCCGATGCGATCGCCCTCTCCGACGACGACGGGACGTACACCTACCGGGAGTTGGCCGCCCGCGCCACCCTCACGGCCCGCGGCCTCCGAGCGGCCGGCGCCGAACCCGGCGACCGCGTGGGCGTGTTCCTGGAACCGGACGCCGAGACCGTGGTGGTCCTCCTGGCCGTACTCACCGCCGGCTGCACCTACGTGCCGCTCGACGTACGCCATCCACCCGCCCGACTGCGGCACACCACGACGGACGCCGGCCTGCGCCTGGTGATCGGCGACCCGAAGACCTTCCCGACCGACCCGACCGACCCCGCCGACCCGACTGCCCCGACCGTCACCGTCCTCGACCCCGCGACGATCCGCCAACGCGCGACGGAGCACCCCGAGTTCACTCCGCCCGCCGTCGGCGCAGCGCATCCCGCCTACGTGATCTACACCTCCGGCTCCACCGGACGCCCGAAGGGCGTCGAGGTGCCGCACGGCAACGTTCTCGCGCTGCTCGACGCGACCCGCGACCTGCTCGCCCCGGGAGTCGACGACGTCTGGACCCTGTTCCACTCCACCGCGTTCGACTTCTCCGTCTGGGAGATCTGGGGCTGCCTGCTCGGCGGCGGCCATCTGGTGGTGGTGTCCTACTGGACGGCCCGCTCGGTCGAGGACTTCTACGACCTGCTGGTCGAGCGGCGCGTGACCGTGCTCAACCAGACGCCGTCGGCCTTCGCCCAACTCGTCGAGGTGGACCGCAGACGGGCCGAGGACCTGGTGCTGCGCCTGGTGGTCTTCGGCGGCGAGCCGTTGCATCCACCGATGGTGCGCCCCTGGTTCGAGCGGCACTCGTACTCGGAATGTCGGTTGGTGAACATGTACGGCATCACCGAGACGACCGTGCACGTCACCGCCCAGCCGCTGACCCCGACCCGGGCGGCCAACGAGGCGCGGTCCGTGGGCGCGCCGCTGCCGGGCTGGTGGGTGTCGGTGCGCGACCCGAGGGGACGGGTGCTACCGCCCGGGGTGGCGGGCGAGTTGTGGGTGGGCGGGGCCGGGGTGGCCATCGGCTACCTGGGCCGCCCCGAGCAGACGGCCGAACGATTCGTGGTGGATCCGCACACCGGGCAGCGGGTCTATCGCAGCGGCGATCGCGGGCGACTGCGCGCGGACGGCCGGATCGATCATCTGGGCCGCCTGGACACCCAGGTGAAGGTGCGCGGCTACCGCATCGAACTGGGTGAGATCGAGGCGGTGTTGCTGGAACACGCGAGCGTGATCGAGGCGGCGGCGGTGGTCCGCGGGGCGAGCCCCGGCGACGGCGCGGAGGCCCGGATCGACGCGTATCTGGTGCTGGTCGACGGCGGCGACCCGGCGCAGGTGTTGCGCGCGGCGCGGGCGGTGTTGCCGGAGTACATGGTGCCGGGCCGGGCGGTCGTGGTGCCGGCCCTGCCGCTGACGGTCAACGGGAAGGTCGACACCGACCGGCTCGCCGCACTGTCCGCGCCGGACGAAGACGCGGTGCCGGCTGCGAACGGTCCGGGCCCCGGTACGCCCTGCGGATTCGGTACGCCCGCCGAGTCCGCGACGGCCGCGACGGTGTGGGAGATCTGGCGGCGGGTGTTGGGCGCCGACGTCGGGCCGGACGAGGGCTTCTTCGAGGTCGGCGGCAACTCGCTGTCGGCGACCCGATTGCTCGCCGAGTTGCGGGCGGCCGGTCTGCCGCGGATCACGGTGCGGCAGTTCTACCGGCACGCCACGGTGTCGCGCCTGGTGGCGTTGTTGACCGAGGGCGCCGGGTGAGCGGGGCCGGCCCGGCGCCGTCGGGTACGTCAGCGGGCGGTCGGCCCGGGGTCGTCGGCGCCGACCCGGGCCTCCTCGTCGCCGGCGCGTTCGGCCGCGTACGCGCGCAGCAGGGTGGCGAGGCGGTACCGGTCGGGGCCGGTCTCCTCCAACAGGTGCACGCTGACCAGGCTTTCCAGCAGTCGGCGGGTGTGTCCGAGCGGGCGGCCGATCAACCCGGCGGCGACGGACGCCTCCAGGCGCCCGTCCGGATGCAGCCCGAGCAGGCGAAACGCCCGCGCGACCTCCGGGTCGAGGTCGCGATAGGACCCGAAGAACGCGGAGCGCAGCGCGAGGTGCGGGTCGTCGGCATCGGCCAGCAGGTCCAACCGGCTTTTCTCGTCGTCGAGTTCCTCGGCGAGGAGCGCGAGCGAGCGGTGCGGTCGGGTGGCCAGGCGTTCGGCGGCGATCCGCAGGGCCAGCGGCAGATGGGCACAGTGTCGGGCCAACTTCCGGGCCGCGTCCGCCTCGGCGAGCACCCGATCGGGGCCGACCACCGCGCACAGCAGCGCCACCGACTCGGCCGGCGACATCGGTCCGAGCGGAATCTTGGACGCGCCGGCGCGCACCGCGATCCCGGTCAGTCGGCGGCGACTGGTGACCACGGCGGCACAACCGGCGGTTCCCGGCAGCAGGGGCGTGACCTGCCGGGAGTCCGCCGCGTTGTCCAGGATCACCAGCATGCGCAGACCGGCCAGCAGGCTGCGGAACATCGCGGCGCGCTGTTCCAGGTCGGCCGGGATGGCGGGCGGACACACCCGCAGCGCGATCAGGAAGTCGGCCAACACCTCGGTCGGACGCACCGGTTCGGCATCGGGGGAGGAGCCGCGCAGGTCGCGGTAGAGCACGCCGCCGGGAAACGACTCGGACACCTGTCCGGCCCAGCGGATCATCAGCGCGCTTTTGCCTACGCCGGCCGGCCCGTCGATGGCGACCGTCAACGGCAGCCCGGTCTCCGTACTGTGTGCCAGGAGCGCGTCGAGATCTCGGAGTTCGCGTTCACGGCCGACGAATCCGGCGGTCGAGGGCGGGAGTTGGGCCGGACGCAGGCGGGGTGGGAGGTCGTCGGCCGCGGAGCCGGCCAATGCGGCCAGCACGCCCTCGGCCGCCAGTTCCCGGTCGCACAAGCGGGCCAACTGCATGGTCGGCGTCGACATGCCGTTCTCTATCTTGCTCAGCCAGCCCGGACTGTAGGCCACGAGCCCGGCCAACTGCCGCAGGGACAGGCCCTGTTGTCGACGATGATGGCGCAGGGCGGCGCCGAACGACACGGTGTGATCGTCCATGTTCACCTGCTGCAAGGGACCGAACCTTTCCTGTGTGGAAACTGTCGGCACTGCCCGGACGCACCCCGGGTGAGGTGGCCCGTCCGGGTCCGAAGGCCCTGGGGCTCTTGTGGAGCGCTCTCCCGACGCGGGTCGACGTCGGGATCCGGCGTGACCGGAGGGCCGAGGCCGGTCGGGCGACGAATGGGCGGGGGAGATGGTTGTACTGCCCATCCAGAGAGTCACCCTAGAGAGCGGAAGGCGGTGCCGGCAGATTGAAACGCGCCAAACACCCCGCCCCGAAGTCTGGTTGGGGTGCCGATGTGACAGTTGTTGCGTCAGTGGTGTTTGCGAGCTTTCGAATCCGACACGTGACCCGTCGGTCACGTTGCGACTACTCTACGCTGTGGGCGGAGTTCGCTCGACTCCGCTTCGCCGAACGCACATCCCCTGCGCCGAACGCGCGTCCCCCGTCGCGCGGTCCACGTCGAACGACCCGCGTCGCACCCCCCGTTGCGTGCGGCTCGCCTCGAACAAGTCACCCAGGGAGTCACGGTGACGATCCGTCGGATCAACCACGTCGTCATGTCCGTCCGCGACCTCGATCTCTCCACCCGGTTCTACCGTGACGTCGTGGGTCTGGAGGTGGTCAGCCGCCTGCCCGCCACCGCGCACTGGCCGGCCATGGCCCTGCTCCGCTCCGCACCGGCGTCGAGCATCCGCCACGATCTGGGCCTGATCGCCAACACCGGCCCGGGAGCGGTCGTCGGTCGCGGGCCGTACCACGTCGCCTTCGAGGTCGACACGATCGCCGACCTCCGACGCGCGCACCGCCGGTTGGCCGCGGTCGACGCACTCGGCGGCGGCATGGACCAGGACTTGCGCTTTTCCGTCCACGGTCACGACCCGGACGGGATCATGGTCGAGATCCTCTGGCGCGCCCCGGTGGGAGTCCGGTCCCATCCGGACGAACCAAGCTGTATGTCCGTCGACTTCGACCGCCCCCGCCAACACCTGCACGGCCGGCCGACCACCGATCGGGTGGTCGGCGCACCGGCCTGAGCCGGGCACGGAGCAGGCCGGCGCCCACGCCGCTCTGCACCCGCCCCGCCCGCCCCGGAGGGGCGTGGCCGGCCCGGTGGCCTCGGTGGTCTACCGTGCTGTGCAGCGTGACCTGACGGGCGTCGGCGACTCCGGCGCGTGTGTATCGAGAACGGGATCGGATCGTTGAGCGAGGAACAGCCCGACGCCGTGGTCGAGCGGGTCGCGGCCGGACACCTGATGCGCACCGGCCCGCACCCCGACGCCGCCGGCCGCCCCGATGCGGTGTCGGCCGTCGACCCGGACGCGGCATTGGTGACCGCCTGGTGCACCTGCCTGCTGTGGCGTTCGCGGCTGCCCTGGACCGCGCGGGAGCATACGGACGCCTTCGAGACCCACCTCGCCCGGGTACGCCGGGCCGCCCGGATCCTGCCGCCCGACCTGGTGGACGGCCGCTTCGCCTACCTGCCCTGCGCGGACGAGGCCGCGGCCCTCGCGGTCGCCGAGACCTGGATCGACCTGGGCAGCGCCCGCAGTCGGCTGTTCCTGGACGGCAGCGGGGTGGTGATCGCGTTCGCCGACGTACAGTTCCCGACCGAGGTCGCGCTGTGGGCGCTGCGCACCGACCGTACCGACCCCGCCGCCGCGTACCTGCTGCACGCGCTGGAGTATCTGGCCGGCCCGAACCGGACGGACTGAGCACCCGCCGGGAGGGCCGGGTCCGTGCGGATCGGCCGTCCCGGCGGTGGGCGTGGTGGTCAGAGCGCGACGGCCATCCGGCGGATCGCGTCGGTGACGATGTCCGGGTGCGTGCCCAGGTTGAGCCGGGCGTGTCCCGCGCCGCCGGTGCCGAAGTCGACGCCGCAGGTCAGCGCGACTTTGGCCCGGTCGAGGAAGTACGCCGCCGGGTGGTCGCCCAGGCCGAGGTCGCGGCAGTCGAGCCAGGCCAGGTAGGTGCTCTCGGCGGGGGTGTAGCGCACGGCCGGCAGGTGTTCGGCGAGCAGGTCGGCCAGGAGCCGCCGGTTCGCCGCGAGTCCGGCCAGGAGGGCGTCCAGCCAGCCGACACCGTCGCGCAGCGCGGCGGTGTGCGCGATCACGCCGACGTGGCTGGGGCCGTGGCTCACCTCTTCGGGCAGCGCGGCCAGTTCCTCGGCGGCGGCCGGGCCGGCGATGGCGAGCGCCGCCTTGAGCCCGGCCAGGTTCCAACCCTTTGACGCGGACATCAGGGACAGGCCGTCGGCGGTGCCCGGCACGCTCAGGTAGGGCACGTACCGGTCCGGCGGCGCCAGCGGCGCGTGGATCTCGTCCGCCACGACGCGCACCCCGTGCTCGGCGGACAGTCGGGCCACGGCAGCCAGTTCCGCCTCGGTGTGCACGGTCCCGGTCGGGTTGTGCGGGCTGCACAGCAGATAGGCGACCCGTCCGCCGGCGGCGGTCGCGGTACGGAAGGTGTCGGCCAGTACGTCGAGATCGATCCGGTGGTCCGCACCGAGCGGGGCCTCCACCACCTGTCGATCCATGTTTTTCAGGAACATGTAGAACGGCGGATACACGGGCGAGTTGACCACGACCCGATCGCCCGGTCCGGTGACCAGTTTGAGCATCTCGACGACGCCCTGCATCACGTCCGGCACGATCGCCGTACGCTCGACCGCGAGCGAGTGCCACCCCCACCGCTTGGCGGCGAAGTCGGCCAGGGCGGTGGCGTATTCGGTGCCGGCGGCATACCCCGTGTCGCCGAGCCGGACGGCGTCGGTCACGGCCTGGATGATCGGCTCGGCCAGGGGGACGTCCAACTCGGCCACCCACAGCGGAAGTACATCCTCCGGGTAGGCGTGCCACTTCATGCTGGTGCGCCGACGCAGCGTCTCCAACGTGAGCGCGCGCAGCGGATCGACATTCTCGGCGATGGGCTCCGACAGACTGTCCATGAAACCCACGATAAGCGAGCACCCGCCCGGGAGAAGAGGGTGTGACGAGGGCGAATGAACGGCGGGCCGCGCCGGATCCGGGTCGGGCACGCCCTAGGATCGACCGGATCGGCAAGTCGGTGTCGGGAGGATGCTTCGTGGGTGGCGCGCGGGTGCGGCGGATCGAGGTGCCGGACGTGGCGGCGCCCGCCGCGGAGTCGTCGGGAGCGGAGTTGCCGGGGGCCGAGTACGCCTCGGCGTTCGAGCTCGGGACGGCGACGGCTCGCGCGCGTACCCCCGAGCAGTGGGCCCGGGCGGCGTTCGAGGGGTCGCCGGCCGTATTTCGCGGGATGTTGCTGATCGGATGGACCCTCGTGCTCGGGTTGCGGCTGGGACCGCGGCCGTCGCCTACGCACGTGTCGGGCTGGTCGATCGCGACGTCCGACGCCGACTCGTGCACCGTCACGGCGAGTTCGCACATGATCACGGCACGCAACACGCTGCTTGTCCGGGACGACGCTGTCGTGTGGATCACTCGGGTGCGCCACGAGCGGCGCATCGGCCGTGTGGTGTGGGGCGCGATCGCGCCGATCCACCACCTGACCGTCCCGTGGATCCTGCGGCGTGCGAGCCGCAGCACGCTGCGCGGCTGACCGTACACACGCAGGACACTCGCCACCGGGGCCGGCCATGCGCCCGGGCCCTGCGCGAGTCGGGTCGGAGGGTTCTCGCGCCGATCGGTCACATTCGGCGCGCGAGGCGCGTCATAGCGGCGACGCCTGTGCCGATCGACACGATCCGGGAAGATCCATGACGTTCACCGAAAAAGCTCCCCCCACGGCCCCGCGAGCGGGGGTGTTCGCCCGCCTCGCCGGCTTCGCGCATCGCCGCAAATGGCTCGTCGTGGGGCTGTGGCTGGTCGTTCTCGTCGGCACCTGGGGCGTCGCCTCGACGGTCGGCGACGACTACCACGAGGACTACTCCATCCCGGGCGCCGAGTCGCAGCGGGCGTCGGACCTGCTCGCCGCACACGCCTCGGCCGAGGCCGGCGACACCCTCCAGATCGTGCTGCGCGACGAGGCCGGCCTGCGTACCGAGGCGACCCGGCAGCGGATCGACGCGATGCTCGGCAAGGTGGCGGGGCTGCCCAAGGTGGCGCAGGTGCGCGGCCTGTACGACGATCCGGCGGCGATCTCCCCCGACGGCCGGGTCGGCTATGCCACGGTGGTGCTCACCGGTACCTCGGAGGAGATGACCACCGCACAGACCGAGCGGATCTACGACACCGCGCGGTCGATGCGACACGACGGGCTGCGCGTCGAGTTGGGCGGCGAGGCGGCCCGGGCGATGGGTCGGAACGAGAGCAGTGGTGCCGAGGGCGCGGGGATCCTGGCCGCGCTGGTCATCCTGGTCTTCCTGTTCGGCACCCTGATCGCGGCCGGACTGCCCATCGTCACCGCGCTGTTCGCGGTCGGCTCGTCGATGGCCGTGGTGGTGGTCGCCTCCCGGGTGTTCACCATCGCGAGCTGGGTGCCGTTCGTGATGATCCTGGTCGGGCTCGGCGTGGGCATCGACTACGCGCTGCTGATCTTCGCGCGGTATCGCAGCGAACTGGTGCGCGGTACCGAGCCGGCGCGGGCCGCCACGATCTCCCTGGACGCGGCCGGGCGTTCGGTGTTCTTCGCCGGCTGTACGGTCATCGCCGCGTTGCTCGGGCTGGTCGCCCTCGGCCTCGGGTCGCTCCAGGGCATGGCGTTGGCGGTGGCGCTGACCGTGCTCGGCACGATGGTCGCGTCGCTGACCCTGCTGCCCGCGCTGCTCGCGATCTTCGGCGAACGTTTCTCCCGACAGTTCGTCGCCCGAGCGGCGGCCCGGGCCGCGAAGGGCAGGGCGCCCGAGGGCACACTCTGGCGGCGGGTCGGCACGGTGGCGCAACGTCGGCCGCTGGTCGCCCTGTTGGTCGCGGTACTGGCCCTCGGCGCGTTGTCGGTGCCTGCGCTCGGCTTGCGGCTCGGTTTCTCCGACGCGGGCAACGACCCGACGGGCACCACCAGTCGCAAGGCGTACGACCTGCTGTCCGACGGGTTCGGCGCGGGCTTCAACGGGCCCTTGATCGTGGTGGTCGAGGGCGGCGCGGGCGGTGCCCAGGCGGCCGGTACCGAGGCGACGACCGTGCTTCGGGCCACCCCCGGGGTGCGTACGGCGGTGGGACCGTTGGCCGTCGCGGACGGGCGGATCGCCACCGTGATGGTCTTTCCCACCTCCGCGCCGCAGGATCGGGCCACCACCGACCTGGTGGGCGCGTTGCGCGACGAGGTATTGCCTTCGGTGTCCAAGTCCACCGGTGCGCGGTTCCTGGTCGGCGGGGCCACCGCGGCGGCGGAGGACTACTCCGCCAAGGTCGCGGACCGGATGCCGCTGTTCATCGTGCTCGTCGTCGGCGTGGCCATCGTGTTGCTGATGATGGTGTTTCGTTCGCTGCTGATCCCGCTCAAGGCCGCGGTGTTGAACCTGCTGAGCATCGGGGCCGCGCTCGGTGCGATGACGTCGGTGTTCCAGCACGGCATGCTCGGCGCGGAGGCCGGTCCGATCGAACCCTGGGTCCCGGTCGTGGTGTTCGCGGTGATCTTCGGACTCTCGATGGACTACGAGATCTTCCTGGTCTCGCGGATCCACGAGGAGTGGAAGCGCACCCGGGACCACGGGTCGGCCGTGCGCGAGGGTCTGGCGCACACCGGCTCGGTGATCACCGCCGCGGGCGCGATCATGATCGTGGTGTTCGCCGCGTTCCTGCTCAGCCCGCAACGAGCGCTCCAGCAGCTGGGGTTGGGCATGGCGGTGGCGATCTTCGTGGACGCGGTGATCATCCGCTGCCTGATCGTGCCCGCGATCATGCAACTCCTGGGCACGCGTGCGTGGTGGTTGCCGGCGCCGCTGGCGAAGATGCTGCCGAGGTTGGAGTTGGAGAAGAGCGAGGCGAGCGAGGATCCGGGGCCGGGTGCCGCGTAGCCGGCGAACGGCTGAGCGGACGACGGGCGTTCAGCGCGAGGTGGGCTCGGCCGGGCGTGCCGGGGCGGTGGCGCGGCCGAAGCGCATCCCCCGGTCCTGGAGCGAACCGTGCTTGAGCAGCAGTACGTCGCGCGGGTAGTTCTGGTGCAGCCGCCACGGCGCGGTCGGGCCCTGCTTGGGCAACATCGCGGTGCCGCGCAGTACATAGCCGGACTTCAGGTCGAGCAGCGGTTCGAGCGGCGCGTCGGCGGGCGGAGCCTGTGGCATGCACACCTGGTAGCCGTGCGCGTCCATGTGGTTGAGCAGCCGGCAAACGTAGCGGCCGACCAGGTCGCACTTGAGCGTCCACGAGGCGTTGGTGTAGCCGAGGGCCAGGGCGAAATTGGGCACGCCGGATAGCATCATGCCCTTGTAGGCGACCGTTTCGGACAGTTCGATCGGAGTCCCGTCGACGGTCAACGTCATGCCGCCGACGGCCAGCAGGTTCAGGCCGGTCGCGGTGACCACGATGTCGGCGGGCAGTTCGGCGCCCGAGTCCAGTCGCAGTCCGGTTGCGGTGAAGCCGGCGATGGTGTCGGTGACGATCGAGGCCCGGCCGCCGCGCAGCGCGGCGAACAGGTCGCCGTCGGGCACGAAGCACATGCGCTGGTCCCACGGGTCGTAGCGGGGCGCGAAGTGGGTGTCCACGTCGTAGCCTTCGGGCAGTTGCCGGATGGCGCCCCTGCGCAGCACGGACTTCATCAGCCTCGGCGCGCCGCGCGAGAGGTGGAAGGCGAGCATGGTGAGGCCGACGTTCTTGGCCCGGATCAGCGGCAGCGCGGCGCGGTCCGGCAACACCCGACGCAGCCGTCGGCCCACCGTGTCGCGCGCGGGCAGCGCCATGACGTAGGTGGGCGAGCGCTGGAGCATGGTCACGTGCGCGGCGGTGTCGGCCATCGAGGGGACCAGGGTGACGGCGGTGGCGCCGCTGCCGATGACCACCACGCGCTTGTCGGTGTAGTCCAGGTCCTCGGGCCACGCCTGGGGGTGGACGACGGGTCCGGCGAAGTTCTCGATGCCGGGGAAGTCGGGGGTGTAGCCCTGGTCGTAGCGGTAGTAGCCGGTGCACACGAACAGGAACGAGCAGGTCAGCTCGACGACTTCGGTGGAAGGTGCCTCGTCGCCCGGATCGGATGCGGCCTCGTCGGCGGGGTTCGGCGATGGCGTCGGGGTCGGCGGTGCTGTTGATATCGGCGTCGGTATCGGCGTGGCCGAGGGTGCCTGCGTCGGGCGTCCGACCGGCCGCCGGGCGGCGCGTACCGTCCATCGCGCCTCGCCGCTCGACCACTCCGCGCCGAGCACCCGATGCCCGAAGCGCACCAGCCGATCCACGCCGTGTTCGCGCGCCGTGTCGCGGATGTAGTCGCGGATCGCCGCGCCGTCGGCGATCGCCTCGTTCGCGGTCCACGGCCGGAAGGAGTAGCCGAGGGTGTGCATGTCCGAATCGGAACGGATCCCGGGGTAGCGGAAGATGTCCCACGTGCCGCCGATCGCGTCCCGGCCCTCCAGGATCGATACGGACTTGCCCGGGGAGTGTCGGCGCAGGTGGCAGGCGGCGCCGATGCCGGACAGGCCGGCCCCGACGATCAGTACGTCGACGTGTTCCCTGGCCATGCCGTTCCCCATTCCGCGAGGGGCGCCCGACAGTGGGCGACGGGTGCGACATCCGAGCGAACGCCGGTGCGACGCACGGCTACCGGGCGGTAGCGTAGGCAACGGTATCGACGTGGCGTCGAGCCAGTCAACACAGTGTCGAGACGTTCGACGGGCGATAGGGTTCGGGGGTGACCGAGACCCCCGCCAAGGACAGCATCCGCCCGCGTCGGGGCCGGCGCGACTCGCGTCCCTCGGGCGACGATCGGGAGCGGGCCATCCTGGCCACCGCGGAGCGACTGCTCGGCGGGCGCGGCCTGGACGAGATCTCCATCGACGACCTGGCCCGCGGGGCGGGCATCTCGCGACCCACCTTCTACTTCTACTTCGCCTCCAAGGAGGCGGTCCTGCTCAGTCTGATCGACCGGGTGGTCGCCGAGGCCGACGCCGGTTCGGAGGGCATGCTCGAAGACCTGCCGGCGGACCCGACGGCCCACTGGCGATCGACGATCGACGCCTTCTTCGCGACCTTCCGGGCCCACCGCGCGGTCACCCTGGCCGCGGCCCGGGCCCACGGTACCAACCGCGAGGTACAGGAACTGTGGGCCCGCGTCATGGAGAACTGGATCCGCCGAGCCACGGCAGCCATCACGGCCGAACGCACCCGAGGGGCCGCCCCCGAAGGCCCCCCGGCCCGCGACCTGGCCATCGCACTCACCTCGATGAACGAACGAGTCCTACTGGCCACGCTCGCCGCCGACCAACCCTCCCTGTCCGAACCGGAAGCAGTAACCACGCTGCTCCACATCTGGCTGACCGCCATCTACCACCCCCCGACCCCACCCCACTGACCGCGCCACACCCCGTCTCGCGCGTCGGTTCGGGCCGTGCCTTGTCCCGCGCCCGGCTCCGCGCGTTCCACGCCCAGCCCCGCGCCGCCGCCGCGCCCCGCGCCCGGTCCCGCGTCTCGCGCCCGGCCCTTCGCCTGGACCCGCGCCTCGCGCCCAGCCCTTCGCCTCGGCCCGTGTCCGGTCCCGCGCCCGCGTCCGGTCCCGGGTCCGCTCCGCGTTCCGTGTCCGGTCCCGGGTCCGCTCCGCGCTCCGCGCTCCGCGTCCGCTCCGCGGTCGGCGGCGCGTTTTGTGTGCCGGGGCGCGGTTTGTTTGACGGAGTTTGACTGTGGTCTGGACCTGTTGACCTGGAGGTCTGGACCACTTTAGCGTTTTGGTGTTGCACCACGTGA
Organism: Embleya sp. NPDC055664; assembly: GCF_053618075.1. Taxonomy (NCBI): domain Bacteria; kingdom Bacillati; phylum Actinomycetota; class Actinomycetes; order Kitasatosporales; family Streptomycetaceae; genus Embleya; species Embleya sp. NPDC055664. The sequence goes on along the minus strand of NZ_JBSHGZ010000039.1, from coordinate 18,386 downwards.
GTTTCCGGGCCCGTCCCCGCCCGGGAGGTAGGCGTGCCACGCAGGACGTTCCTTCCGTGCCCGGCCGCGCTCGAACGGCCGGAAGGATATCGAGCATGAAGCGCAGGACCTCACGCCTGCTTGGGGTCGCCCTGGCGGTCGCCTTCGCGGTGGGCGGCTCCGTCGCCGCGTCCACCCCGGACGGCATTCAGGGCAGCGGCCGTCCGCACCTGGCGAAGGCCACCGGCACCGCCACCACCGCCGACCCGCCGGACGATCTCTGTCCGCGCAAGCCGAAGCCCTTCGGCAAGGTGATCCAGGGCTACTGGGAGAACTGGGACGGCGCGGTCAACGGCGTACACCCGCCGCTCGGCTGGATCCCGATCACCGACGCGCGCATCGCCGCGCACGGATACAACGTGCTCAACGCGGCGTTCCCGGTCATCCTCGGCGACGGCACCGTCCTGTGGGAGGACGGGATGGACTCGACGGTGAAGGTGGCCACCCCGGCCGAGATGTGCCAGGCCAAAGCGGCCGGCGCCACCATCCTGATGTCCATCGGCGGCGCCGCGGCCGGTATCGACCTCAACTCCCGTGCCGTGGCGGACCGGTTCATCGCGACCGTGGTGCCGATCCTGAAGAAGTACCAATTCGACGGCATCGACATCGACATCGAGACCGGCCTGGTCGGCGGCGGCAACATCAACACCCCGTCCACGTCGCAGGCCAACCTGATGCACATCATCGACGGCGTACTGGCCCAGATGCCACCGCAGTTCGGGCTGACGATGGCCCCCGAAACGGCCTACGTCACCGGCGGCAGCGTCACCTACGGCTCGATCTGGGGCGCGTATCTGCCGATCGTGAAGAAGTACGCGGACAACGGCCGGTTGTGGTGGCTGAACATGCAGTACTACAACGGCAACATGTACGGCTGCAACGGCGATTCCTACTCCGCCGGTACCGTTGCCGGCTTCACCGCGCAGACCGACTGCCTGAACCGTGGCCTGGTCGTCCAGGGCACCACGATCAAGGTTCCCTACGACAAGCAGGTCCCGGGTCTTCCCGCGCAACCGGGCGCGGGCGGCGGCTACATGTCGACCGGCCTGGTCTCCCAGGCGTGGAACAAGTACGGCGGCGCACTCAAGGGCCTGATGACCTGGTCGCTGAACTGGGACGGCTCGCGCAACTGGACTTTCGGCAACAACGTCAAGGCCCTCCAGGGCCGCTGACCGCGCCGACCGCACGGTACGGGCACGCAGGCACACCGGGCGGTCCCGTCACCCCCACCCCGGGGCGACGGGACCGCCACCGCGTCGGTGCGATCCGCATTCCTGGTGAACGCGGTATACGCCGAGTCGAGCCCCGACCACGGGTGGGCTACTGGCCGGCGCCACCCGTGGGCCCGAGCGGGAGCAGGATCGAGGGCTCCGGCGAGGGCAGGTAGGTCGCCGTAGGCGCCTCCCCGCGCACCTGGGCGAGGATGTTCCGCACCACGACCTCGGCGCGCCGCATGGCGTACGCGGCCATCTTGGACTCGGCCAGGTGGTCCCCGTTGATCCGCACCCCGTGGCAGCGGAACCGGATGTCGGCGGATATCCCGCCGCCTCCGGTGGTGTCCACGGTGAACGCCTTGGCCTGCCCGGCTCGCTCGGCGGCTGGGTGATCAGGGTCCTACCCGGGCGCAACTCCACGCCCAGCGCCGCGAGTTGGGCGAGCAGGTCGGCGCGCGGCTCGGGCCGGAAGCCGGGCATCAGCTGTTCGGCGGGATCCACTACGACCGCCTGCGGTCCGGCGTTCACCAGCAACACCCGTTCGGCGCCCGCCGGTTCGGTGCGGGACTCGCGGATCCGGCCCAGCGCGTCGGCGGAGACGTCGCCCCGGCCGCGCGATCCGGAGTCGGTTCAGGTGCGCAGGTGGGAGGCGCCGTTGAGGTCGAGGATCGTGCCGGATGCCCATTCGGCCTCCGGAGAGGTCAACCACAGGACCGCGGCGGCGATTTCGGCCGGATCGGCGACCCGGCCGAACGGGCTCTGGTCGCGGATCGCGGCACCCTCGGCACCGGACAGGCGGTGGGCCACCCGGTCGGTGTCGATGAAGCCCGGGGCGACGGAGGCGACCGCGATCCGGTGCGGGGCGAGCGCCACCGCCAGGGATTGACCCAGTGCGTGCAGTCCGGCCTTGGTGGCGCCGTAGGCGGGGTGGTCCGGCTCGCCGCGGAACGCGCCGCGCGAGCCGACGTTGACGATGCGGCCGCCGGTGCCGCGCGCGATCATGCCCCGGGTGACGAGGTGGCTCAGTCCGGCGGCGCCGACGAGGTTGACCGCGACGTGCCGCTGCCAGGCGGTCACCCACTCGGTGTAGTCGGTCGTGGCGGGGGGATGCGGGGTGTTGACGGCGGCGTTGTTGACCAGCACGTCGATGCCGCCCAGGGCCTCCTCCGCCTCGGCCACGAGCCGCTCGACCGCGTCCGGCTCGGCGAGGTCCGCGCCGATCAGTACGTGTCCCCGACCGGCCAGGCCGCCCAGCGTCTCCTCGGCCTCGTCCCGCCGCGACCCGTAGTGCACCACCACCCGGTCCCCGTGCGCGGCGAACGCCCGGGCGACGGCCCGACCCAGCCCTCGGGCGGCCCCGCTGACCAACACCCGCCGCCCCACGGCGGGAAAGCCCCACGTCTCATCGGACACGACGACCTCCTCATACAGCGTCGAACACCCGAGCCTACGAGGCCCCCGACGACGGTCGACGGCCGCACCCCGGCGGACCCAAGGCCGGCAGGAGAGCATCCCGGCGAGCGCCGACCGGAAGCGAAGCGCCCCGGCCCGCGCGTGCCGTCAACGCCGCACCTCGCCCCGCGCCGGCCGGCAACGAAGCGTCCCACCCGCGCGTGCGGTCAACACCTCACCTCGACTCGCGGCGACCGCCAACGCCGCCTCTCAGCCGACGCCGCGCCGGCGGCGGTGCAGCCCGAGCCGGAAGGCGCGCGCCGGTCGCCGCTGGGCCCGAGCCCACGGCGCCTGCCGACCGGCAGCGCCGCGCCCCACAGCCCCACGCGCGCGCTACGGGCGGTGCGCGCCCCACAGCCCCACGCCCGCCCTACGGGCGTTGCGCAGTCGTGGGCGACCCCTCAGGTTCCGTCGATCTGCAGTTCCACGAAGACGTCCGGGTCGAACGGGACCCACCGGGCCGGGCGGTCGCTGCCGACGATGCGCAGGCGGCACCAGTCCTCGCCGCGCCCGCCGTACCAGCGCGCGTTGATTCGTCCCAGGGCCCAACTGCCGTCCCGGTTACGGATCTCCACCGGCTCGTAGACCCGGCGGATCTCCTCCTCCGGAGGAGCCGTCACCCACTCGACTCCCATGCGTCGCTCTCGATGATCATTCAGCACAGTTCCACCCCCTGAATCGCAGGCGACCAAGCGGCCTCGCTCGCACCGAGCCCGCCGAAACCAAGCTTCTACACATCTGTAGAAACCTTACATGACGCCCATTCCGAAATCCGCCCCCGTCGACACCCCCGCCCCGGACACAACCACACGCCCGCCGCAGCGCGGCCGGCGCCGTGCCGGGGGCGGTGTCACAGTGGCGGGAAAGGATCTTGTTCGGGCTGATGTGCGGCGGGGGCTTGGTGAGCGAGGCGAGGTAGGGCCGTGAAACGTACTCCCGTGGTGTTCATCCATGGTTTGTGGCTGCATTCGACCAGCTGGCGGAATTGGATCGAACGATTCCGGAAGGCCGGCTACGAGCCGCTGGCGCCCGAGTGGCCCGGAGTGCCGGGCACCGTACTGGCCACCCGCCGGGACCCGCAGAGCCAGGCCGGGGTCGGCCTCGCCGAGATCGCCGCGGCGTACGCGGACGTGATTCGTGGCCTCGACACCCCACCGGTGCTGATCGGCCACTCCGTCGGCGGCTTCATCGCCCAGCAGCTGCTCGGCGAGGGCGTGGCCGCCGCGGCCGTGGCGATCTGTCCCGGCCAGATCAAGGGCGTCAAGGCGATCGGACCGGCCCAGGTGAAGTCGACATACGCCATCCTGCGCAACCCCGCCAACGCCAAGCGCGTGGTGTCGCTGAATCAGGCCCAGTTCCGGTACGGCTTCGCCAACACCGTGACCCGCAAGGAGTCGGAGGACCTGTTCGCGGCCTGGACGATCCCCAGTACGGCCCGCCCGCTCTTCCAACTGGCCCTGGGCAACCTCACCCGCAACTCCGCCGCCGAGGTCGCCACCGGGAACCAGTCGCGTGGACCACTCCTGCTGCTGTCCGCAAAGCAGGACCATACCGTCCCCGACGTGCTGACCCGCGCCACGCTCAAGCGCTACCGCAACTCCCGTGCCATCACGGACTATCGCTGCTTCGAGGACCGGGGCCACTCGCTGACCGTCGACAGCGGATGGCCGGAAATCGCGGAGAGCGCACTGCTCTGGCTCGCCGACGCCGGCTTCCCCGCCGCGGCCCCGACCCCGGCCTGACCCCCGGGCGTCAACCGCGGCCCCGCGCGGGCCAGTCGTGCGCCGGCGGGACGAGCGGAAACGTGGTGGCGCCGTACCACGGTTGCTGGTCCACGACGCCGTCGCCGGCGACCGTGACGGTCAGGCCGAAGTCGTGGATGGTCGGCCGGCCCCGGGCGTTCCACCAGTGCCAACTCGCCTCGACCTCGTGCCACAACCGACGCGGGCCCGACTGCCGGATGGTCGGCGCGTCCGTGCCGAAATCGGCCGCGGCGATCGAGTGACCCCGCCCGGTGTCGGCGCCGTACAGCCACAACGTCGCGCCGAATATCCCGTGCAGCACCGTCCGGGCCAGGCAATCGGGTACACACAGGCCCAGCACGAAGCCCACCGAGTCGAACGGCCCGCCCACCACGTCGTCGTAGCCCAACGTCGTGGTCGTCGCCCGGGCGTAGGCGGCCCAGTCGTCGGGCAGCGCCGCGCCGCCGTAGCGCCGCCAATCCGGCCGCTGGGCCCGCAGCTTCATGAACGCCGTGGCGAGCGTGAACGGCCCGCTCGCACCACGCCGATCGGCGCCCACCACCAGGCGCAGCGCGCAGTCGCCACTGCCGTAGTCGGTGCCCCACGGCAGCACGATCACCGCGCCGGGCGCGGCCTGTTCGATCCACGCCGCCGGCACCCGCCGCACCCCGGCGGTGACCTGGATCCGGTCGTACGGCCCGCCCGCCCGATGGCCCAGCGTGCCGTCGCCGGTGATCACCTCGACCAGATCGCCGAACCCGGCCGCCGCCAGATTCTCCCGGGCCCGCCGGGCCAGGTGCGGGTCGACCTCGATCGAGGTGACCCGGCAGCCGCGCGCGGCCAGCAGGCCGGCGCTGTAACCGGTCCCGGTGCCGACCTCCAACACCCGCATCCCCGGGGCCGCGTCGAGGTCGTACAACATCTCCGCGAGGGTCGAGGGCGTCGACGCCGACGACGTGGCCAACCGGCCCGCCTCGGTGCCGGAGTGCCGGCCGTCGTCCCACTGGGTCACCAGCGCCCGGTCCGAATAGACCGCGCGGCGCCACGCCTCCGGATCCCGGTCGCGATCGAGGAGCGCGTCGGTGTCGTCCGGCCAGATCCGGGCGGGCACGAAGTCCTCGCGCGCCACCATGCCGAACACCGACTCCCATCCCGCCGGGAGCACGTCCTTGCGCTTGAGCAGCGCCGTGAGCGTGTCGGGCCCCACCGTCATGAAACGCACCGTCGAGCGGCAACGACGGACCGAGCGGCCATCACGAACCAACCTTTCCGGAGGGTGACTACTCGCCGCACCCTAGAAACGCCGAAGCGTAATCGTCAAGGCGGGTGCGGAAGTTGGCGATATCGACTCCGCAACGGCGGCGAACGGCCCCGGCGTCCGGATCAGGCGGTAGGGGCGCCCGTGACCCGGCGTTCGCCGCCGTTGCGGCGCTGCCACTCGCGGTAGACGTCGGTGGCGGCGGTACGCGGCTCGTATCGCATCGGAAGCCGGCGCTCCTCCCACGGCTTGGCGAACTCCGCGTAGAAGGTGTCGAGTTCGAAGTACCTGCGGTCGTCGACGTAGTGCGGCGCGTAGTCGTCGCGGGTGGTCAGGAAGACGACCTCTTCGGGAGAGCAGTAGTAGAGCGAGCCCAGGCACATCGGGCACGGGTGGGCGAGGACGTAGATGGTGGCGCCGATCAGATGCTCCGTCCCCAGCTTTCGGCACGCCTCGTGGATCGCCAGGATCTCGGCGTGCGCCGTCGGATCGGCGGTCTGGGCCACCTTGTTCGCGCTCTCGGCGACGATCTCGCCGTCGCGGACGATCACCGTCGCGAAGGGCCGGCCACCCTCCTCGACGTTGCGGAGGGCGAGGTCGATGGTGCGTTGGGCGAAGTCCATGGGATTCCTCCGGATTTCCCGGTCATCGGGATTTTTTGGTCGTTCGGGTGAAGGTGTGCAGAAAGAGATGGGAAAGCCGGAATGTCAGAACGGCTTGGTCGGCAGATACTTGCCGTCCAACGTGATCACCGCGCGCTCGCCGCCCTCCGGGTCGGCGACCTTCCGCACGTCGAGGCGGAAGTTGATCGCGCTGATGATGCCGTCGCCGAACTGCTCGTGGATCAGCGCCTTGAGGGTGGTGCCGTAGACCATCAGCATCTCGTGGAAGCGGTAGATGGTCGGGTCGGTCGGCAGGCCCGGGGTGTCCGGGCCCCGGGTGGGGATGGCCTGGAGCAGTGCTGCGGCTTCCGGGCCCAGGTCCAGGAGTTCGGCGACCGCGTGGGCGGCGTCGGCGGGCAGCGGGTGCTGACCGAGGACGGCGGCGGTGACGAACGCGACGGACAGGCCGGTGGGTTCGGCGATCCGCTCCCAGGTCAGGTCCTTGCGGATCTTGGCCTCGACGGCGGTGGCGGCGAGCTGCTGCCGGGCGGTGGGGTCGAACAGGGCGTGCGGCATGGGGTTTCCTTACGAGGGTGTGTGAGGGAGGGGAGGGTCAGGCGGAGGGAAGGGTCAGGCCGGCAGGGCGATCGGCCGGCCCGTGGCGGCGTCCAGCGCGGTGACCGTGCCGGAGCCGATGTCGTAGACCCAGCCGTGCAGGGTCAGTGCGTGCCGGGCCAGGGCGCGGGCCACGCTCGGATGTGTGGCCAGGTTGGCGAGTTGGTCGGCGACGTTGCTCCGGACCAGCGCGCCCACCCGATCGGAGGCGTCCGCGGCCGGACGGGCCCGATCGGGGTTGGCGTGCCGGAGCCAGTCGGCGACCTGCGGCGTACCGGCCAGGTCGTGGCCCTCCGCGAGCGCGGTCATCGCCCCGCAGGCCGAGTGCCCGCAGACGATCACGTCCGTGACCGCCAGGACGGCGACCGCGTACTCGATGCTCGCGGCCACCCCGTCACCGCCGCCCGCGCCCGGTGTATGGGCCGGCACCAGATTGCCGGCTGTACGGATCACGAACAGCTCGCCCGGCTCGCTCTGGGTGATCAGCTCCGGCACCACGCGGGCGTCGGAGCAGCCGATGAAGAGCGTCGCGGGCCGATGGGCATGCGCCAGGCGGTCGAACAGCGGCGCCTTGGCCGGGAACACATCGCGCTGGAACCGGGTGACACCGGCGGTGAGGTGATGCATGGGCTGGCACTACTCCCTTACGAAGGTGACGGTGAAAGCGGGGCGCTCCCGCCCGACTGGATCCACCATGCATGACCTGTGCCTATAGCGTCCAAGGCGCAGTACCCATCGAAGCCATAGACATCACCTATAGTCGTCCCCATGGCCCCGGAACTACGGCACCTCCGCTACCTGCTCGCCGTCGCCGAGCACGGCAACTTCACCCGTGCGGCGGAGGAACTGCGTGTCTCGCAGCCGACTCTGTCCCAGCAGATCAAGCAGCTCGAACGCATCCTCGGAGTGCGCCTGCTCGACCGGAGCGGGCGCACGGTGCGGCCCACCGACGTCGGCGAGAGCTACCTGCACTACGCCCGCCGGGCCCTCCAGGACCTGGCCGCCGCCGAACGCGCCGTGCACGACGTGGCCGACCTGACCCGCGGCGGCCTGCGGCTCGCGGTGACGCCGACGTTCACCACGTACCTGGTCGGGCCGCTGACCGAGGAGTTGTACGCCCGTCACCCCGGGATCGCCCTCGACGTCGTGGAGACCACCCAGGACCGGATCGAATCCGGCCTGGCCGCGGACGAGTTCGACCTGGGCATCGCGTTTCGCGGCACACACCTGCCGGGCCTCGTCGGGACCGCGCTCGGCACCGAACGGCTCAGCCTCGTGGTCGGCGCGACCCGGCCGACCCCCGCCCCGGACGCCCCGCCGCTGCCGGTGCGCGACCTGGACGCTGAGCATCTGGCGCTGCTCAGCGACGACTTCGCCACCCGAGGGCACATCGACGAGTACTTCGCCCGGCACGGCGTACGGCCCGGGATCGCGGTCCAGGCGAACTCGATCCAGGCGCTGACCGAGATCGTCCGACGCACCCCGCTGGCCACCGTGCTGCCGGACGCGATCGCCCGCGACCATCCGCATCTGCGCCCGGTGGCCGTCGATCCGCCGCTGCCCGTGCGTACCGTCGTGCTGCTCCGCCGGGAGAGCGCCTACCGCAGCGCCGCCGCCCTCGCCTTCGAACGGCTGACGCGGGACGTGGTCCGGGCCCGCGACGACTTTCCGGAATCGGCCGGGTGAGCGCGGTGTCCGCTGCGTCCGCCGTGTCCGCTGTCCCGAGGCGGGTGGGCGCGCCGAGGTGAGTGGCCCCGCGCGCCGCCCGCTCAGCGGTCCATCAGCGCGCGTTCCTTGGCCGCGTGTACGGCCGCCGTGAGGCCGGCGATGTCGTAGGGGCCGTGGTGGCGGCGGCCGTTGACGAAGAAGGTCGGTGTACCGGTCACCCCGCTCAGGTCCGCCGACTCCTCGTCCTCGGCGACCCGATCGGCGCCCTGCCGGGTGCGCAACGCGAGGCGGAACTCGTCGACGTCCAGGCCCAGGGTGCGCGCGTGTTCGATCAGGTCGCTCGGCTTGAGCGCGTCCTGGTGTTCGAGGAGGTGGTCCATCATCTCCCAGAACGCGCCCTGATCCGCGGCGGCCTCGGCGGCGATCGCGGCCAGTCGGGCCCGGGGGTGCACGTCGGGCAGCGGCAGGTGGCGCCAGACGTAGCGCACGTCGCCGAAGTCGGCCAGCAGCTCGCGCACCACCGGCTCGGCCCGACCGCAGAACGGGCATTCGAAGTCGCCGTACTCGACCAGTGTCACCGGCGCGTCGATCGGGCCCCGGATGTGGTCGCGGTCAGGATCCACCGGCACCGCCAGGTCGACCAGGCTCTGCCCGGTGCCGAGCAGCGCCCGCGACCGGGCCGGACGCGGCAGCGCCGAGATCACCACCGACACCAGCCAGGTGACCACGAACGAGCACACCACGGCGCTGAGCACGCCGACCTTGGCCTCGTCCAACTGCTCGCCCTCGAAGGCGAGCGTTGCGATCAGCAGCGACACGGTGAAGCCCACACCCGCGATCGCGCCGCCGCCGACCACCGCGCCCCAGCCGACCGGCGGACGCAGCCGGCCCCCGCTGAGCCTGGTGGTCAGCGCACTGGCACCGATGATCCCGATCGGCTTGCCGAGCACGTAGGCGAACAGGATGCCGAGCGTGATCGGCGAGGTGAAGGCCCGGGAGAGCAGCCCGCCGTTCAGCGTGATCCCGGCGTTGGCCAACGCAAACAGCGGCACGATCACGTAGCTCGTCCACGGGTGGTACATCCGCTGCAGCCGCTCATTGGGCGACAGCGCCGCCGCCATGCCGCGTCGGGCGGTGCGTTCCAGCTCCGGGGTGGGCTGCTCGCGGAAGGAGCGGAACAGGCCGGTGGCCCGTTCCAGCTCGGCCCGCGACGCCGGGTGGGCGATGGTCAGCAGGCCGAACACCAGGCCGACCACGACCGGATCCACGCCGGACTTCAGCACCGCGACCCAGGTGATCACACCCAGCACCCCGTACGGGGCACCACGCCGGATCCGCGCGCCGCGCACCAGCAGGACCACCCCGAGCAGGGCCAGCGCGATCAGCAGCGGGGTTACGTCGATGTGGTCGCTGTAGGCGACGGCGATCACCACGAGGGCGACGAAGTCGTCGACCACGGCCACGGTCAGGATGAACGTATGCAGCCGGCGCGGGAACCGGCTGCCGAGCAGGGCGAGCATGCCCAGCGCGAACGCGGTGTCGGTGGACATCGCCGCGCCCCAGCCGTGCACGGAGGAGTCGCCCGCGTTGATCGCCAGATAGATCAGCACCGGTACGGCCATGCCGCTGAGCCCCGCCAGCAACGGCAGGGTCAGCCGGCGCCGCTCACGCAACTCGCCCAGGTCGAACTCGCGCCGGGCTTCGAGGCCGACCACGAAGAAGAACAGCGTCATCAGGCCGCTGTTGACCCACTCGCGCAGGTCGAGCGCGACACCGGAGTCGCCGAGCCGGATCGACAGGTGTGTGTGCCACAACGACTCGTAGGAGTCGGCGCCGATGTTCGCCCAGGCCAGCGCGGCCAGCGTGGCGACCAGGAGGACCGTCGCGCTGCCGCTCTCGGTACGGATGAACGCCCACCGCGCGGTGCGCGCCCCGCCCTCGTCGAGGGATTGGCCCGCGAGGCCGTCCCCGTTGCGCGGCTGCGTCATGCCTGTGCCCCCCCTGTACGTGTTCGGCGCTCCTCGGCCGGACCGGGTCAGAGGATATCCGTCGGCGCGCGGCTGATGATCTTCCCGGACATACCCGGCGTGGGATCGGGTCGGTTCGGCGTGATCTGCCGTGATCTGCGTGATCTGCGCCACGGGGCGCGGTCCGCTCAGACGGAGGCGGTTCCCGGGGCGGTGGCGGTGGGGGCGGGGGTCTTCTTCGGGCCGCCCTTGGGGAGCAGGAAGAACAGTGCCATGACCGGGATCAGATAGGCCGTCCAGACGGTGACCTGGAGGACCGTGGGGTCGGGCTGGAAGTTGAGGATGCCTTTGAGGAGGGTGCCGTACCAGGTGTCCGGGGGGATGGTGTCGCTGATGTCGAAGGCCCGGTTCGACAGGCCGGGGAGGTAGTCGGCCTCCTGGAGGTCGTGGACGCCGTACGCGAGTACGCCGGCGGCGACGACGACGAGTGCGGCGCCGGTCCAGAGGAAGAACCTGGCGAGGTTGATGCGGACGGCGCCGGCGTAGAAGAGGTAGCCGAGCACGACGGCGGTGGCCAGTCCGAGGGCGACGCCGATCATCGGCTCGGTGTTCTCGCCGGTGGAGCGGGCCGTGCCCCACACGATCACCGCGGTCTCCAGGCCCTCCCGCCCCACGGACAGGAACGCGGTCAACACCAGCGCACCCGTGCCCATCGCCAGCGCGTGGTCCAGCTTGCCCTGCAACTCCGCCTTGAGCGCGTGCGAGGTACGCCGCATCCAGAAGATCATCCACGTGACCAGGAGCACGGCCAGGATGGAGAGCGAACCGCCGAACAGCTCCTGCTGCTTGAAGGTCATCTCGGCCGACGTCAGTTCGAGGGTGGCCTCGAGGGCGACGCTGAGCGCGACGGCGGCGCCGATCCCGAGCCAGACGGCGGGCAGTGCGTCCCGGCGGTCGCTCTTGACGAGATAGGCGATCAGGATGCTGACCACGAGGGCTGCTTCCAGCCCCTCGCGCAGACCTATCAGGTAGTTGGCGAACACCAGGTGACTCCGCTCGATCGAACAAATCTCGGAATTTAGGCGAGGCTCACCAAAGCACCCGTTCGGATGCGTCGTCAACATGGGATCGGTCATGTCCGGGCGGGCGGGTGGCTGGGGCCGGGCGGTTTGGGGGCCAAAGGCTCAGGGGTGTCGGTGGTAGGCCTTGTTGGTGATGCGCCACCTTTCGTCGACGTGGGCCAGGAGGAAGACGTCGGTGAAGGTGTCGGTGCCGTGTCGCAGGGTCATGGTCGCGGTGGCGACGGTGCCGTGTACGTCGACGGTGTCGATGCGACGCGAGCGGGTCGGCTCGTCCGGGGCGGGCCGGCCGGGGAAGAGCGCGCAATATTCGTCGAGACCCCACGAGACGAACGCGCCGTCCCGGATGCCCTCGACGTGCGCGGTGGGCAGGAACGCGGCGCGGAAGTGGGCGGGGTCGCCGGTGGCGTGTCCGCGTATATAGGCGCGGAGGGGTTCGAGCACCGCGTCGGGGACGGCGGGGGTCAGGGCGGCGACGGCGATGTCGGCCTCGGGGTCGGCCGGGGTGCCGGCCAGGTCGGCCGCGCTGCGCAGCGGGGTACCGGACGCGGCGGCCAGCAGGTCCAGGTCCTTGGCCAGCGCGGCGATGGTGAACTGGGCGGGGGCGGCAGTGGGCCGGTTGCCTCCGCTCGTGAGCATGCTGCGTTTGCGGGCCACGAGTCCGCCGAGCAGGCCGAGTTCGAGTACGTCCAGCACCTCGGTTCGGGGCAGGCCGAGCGCGTCGCCCTGCCGCAGCGCCTCGCGCAGGGCCAGGACTCCGCCGGCGAGGCTGCTGTTGGCGATCAGCTTGAGGGCGGCGGCGGTACCGGCGTCGGCGACGGGCCGCACGGTGCCGAGCGCCGCCAACACCGGCCGCACCCGATCGAGCGTGTCGGGGTCGGCGCCGGCGAGGATGTCCAGGGTTCCGGCGGCGACGGCGGGCACCGAGCCGAGTACGGGCGCGTGCACGTAAGAGGCCCCGAGTTCATGGGCCGGCGCCGACGCGTCGGCGGGGGCGACCGTGCTCGTGTTCACCACGATGGCGTCGGGTCGAAGCGAGGCGCGGACCTGGTCGACAACCTCGCGGCAGGCCCGGCCGTCGAACAGCGCGAGGAGGACGACGTCGGCCTTCGCGACGGCGGTGGTCGGGTCGTCGGTGGTGTCGAAGAGGCCGCCGGTGCTGGGAGGCCCGGAGCGGGTCCAGCCGATGACCTCATGGGCGTGCTCGGCGAGTCGTGTCGCGACAGCGGTGCCCATGCGGCCCAGGCCGAGGACGGCGATCGTGCGCGGTGCGGTGGTCATGCGTCCCAGCGTGAAGCAGTGGCAGGCTCTGCGACAAGCGCAACTTCGGAAGGGCAGGCATGCGTATCTCGCATACGACCTGCCCGGAGCCGCCATACTTGTGCCCAGGCTCGTGCTGGAGGGGGCAAGTTGGATCTCACCGTGTGGCGGACCTTCGTGACGGTGTGTCGGGTCGGGTCGTTGTCGGCGGCGGCGGTCGAACTCGGCCACACCCAGTCGGCCGTCTCCCGGCAGATCGCCGGCCTGGAGCGGCGGCTCGGGGTGGCGCTGGTCGAGCGGCAGGTGCGTGGGGTGCGGCCGACGCCGGCCGGCGAGGTGTTCCGGCACCACGCCCTCGTCGTGCTCAACGAGGCGGATCGGGCGGTGCGCGCGGTTCGGGACGTACGAGACGGGACACCGGGTCGCCCGCTGACCGTCGGCGCGACGCCGTCCCTGGCCGCCGGGATCGTACCCGCCGCGATCCGGCGCCTCCTGGACGACGAAGGCCCGCTGCGGTGGAGCCTGCTGCCCGGATCGAGCGCCGACCTGTACGACCGGGTGCTCGCCCGCGACCTGGACATCGCCGTGGTCACGGACGCGCCGCCGGGCCTGCCGGACGACCCCCGGGTGGAACGACGGCTCCTGGGCGTCGACGAGATGGTGGTCGTCCTGCCCGCCGACCACCCGCACGCCGGCCGGGGCCCACTGCCGATCCACGAACTGGCCGACCAGACCTGGGTCGAGGACAACGACGGCTCGGCGGCCCTCCTACGCCGCCACGCCGCCCGCGCCGGAACCACCGCCCGAATCGACCTGGCGGCGGCCGACCTACCCGGCAAAATCGCCATGGTCGCCACCGGCCACGCCATCGCCCTGATCCCCGCCGCCCTGACCACCGCCCTACGCACAGACGTCACCACGGCGACCCTGGTAGACCCCCCAACCCGCGGCATCTACACGATCACCCCACAACACGACCAACACCCGGCGACAGCGGCCTTGTCCACCCACTTGGCGACAGCCTTCACCTGAGGTGCCTCCGCCGAAGGTCTCGGGCCGGCCGGAGCCGGGGCTGCTTCCGGCGTGCGTTGCGTGTGTGGTCGCGGGTGGCCGGTGCGGGGCCGGCCAGAGTCGGTGGTGGAACGCCGCCGGCGTGCGGGGCTCCGAGACTTGGGGCTTCCGACGAGGCGGGTGTGTCGGTCGGCGAAAAAGCGGCCGGCAGCGGCGGGCGGGGTGGGTGCTCGGGTCGGGTCCGCCGGGCGTGCGTTCCCGAGTGGGCTGGGTGCTTTCGGCGCGCGCTGCGCCTTGGGTTGCGGGTGGCTGGTGCGGGGCCGGCCAGAGTCGGTGGTGGGTCGCCGCCGGCGTGCGGGGCTCCGAGACTGCCGGTCCTCGGTGAGACAAGCGCCTTGCTCGGCGAAACCCGGCTGGCAGCGGGGAGCAGGGAGGGCGGTCGGGTCGGGTCCTCCAGAGGGCCTTCCCGAGTGGGTTGGGGTGCTTCGGGAGCGTTTGGAGGGGAGTTGGGGCTCGAAACCGGATCGCGATCGGTGGTTGTGGGCCCTGAGCTTCGGTGACCTGCGGTTTTGTAGTGTCGGGGCGGAAAGTCGGGCGTCGAGTGCCGGTTTCGTGCGCTCCGACCCCCTTGACGCCGCTGCGAAGACCAAAACCGCCCGATCGCAGCCGACTTCGGACGCCGCGACCTAGCAGAGGCCGTCGAGGAGACCACAAGTGCCCAGTAGGGGCCGAAACCGGATCCCGAGGCACCTCAAACGCTCCCACTTCGCGCTGACCTGCGGTTTTCTCCCCCACCGAGGCCACGACGCCTCACGTCGTCCGGTTTCGTAAACTCTCGCCTCTCACACACGCCCACTGCACCTCGAAATGCCCTGCCCGACCCACTCGGGACGGCTCCTCGGCGGGATCAACCGGACCGCCCTCCCTGCCCGCCGCTGCCGGCCGGTTTTCGCTAAGCGATGCATCCGTCTCGTCGGGAACCCGCCGTCTCGGAGCCCCGCACGCCGGCGGCGGCCCATCACCGACTCTGGCCGGCTCCGCACCAGCCACCCGCGACCCCAAGCGCAACGCACGCCGGAACGACCCAACCACCCGGGCAAGGTGCGGTCGGTCACGGTTCGTCTCGGCGGTGGGAGCCGGGGTCCGAGCCCGAGCCCGAGTCGGGGCGGTGTTTGCGTTGGCGGAGTACCTCCAGTGCGATCGGCAGAAGCGAGATCAGTACCACCACCGCCACGATCGGCAGCAGGTAGGTGTCCACGTTCGGTACGGACGAGCCGAGTCCGTAGCCTGCCAGGACCAGGCCGATCGCCCAGACCGTGCCGCCGATGATCTGCCACAGGGTGAAAGTGCGCACGGGCATCCCCAGTACGCCCGCCAGCGGGTTGAGCACCGTGCGCACGACCGGGACGAAGCGGGCCAGGACCACCGCCTTGGCGTGTCCGTACTTGCCGAGCAACTCCTCGGCCCGCGCCACGCCTTCGTGCAGGCTGCGGTTCTTGTACCGGCTCAGCAGCGCGCGTCCGCCGCGCCGGCCGAGGAGATAGCCGACCTGGGCGCCGAGCAGGGCTCCGACCACGGCGGCGAGCAACACCTGCCACAGGGTCAGGTGCACCCGGTTCGAGGAGCCCGGTACGCACAACAGTCCGGCGGTGAACAACAGCGAGTCGCCGGGCAGGAAGAAGCCGACCAGCAGGCCGGTCTCCGCGAACAACACCACGGCGATGCCGAGCGCCCCGAAGGCGGACAACAACGAACTCGCGTCCAGCACGTTCACGGCCAAGTCGGATACGGCCGACGAAGGCATGGGCGCTCCCTCCTTCGATAACGCGCGATCCGGTGTCGGTCGGCCGGGATTACGGCGCGGGGAACGACATACCGGAGCTCTGTCCCCGAAACGATGCCGTATCACGGCTCAGAGTCGGCCGAGAGCGCTGTGGGCCGGGCGGGTGACGCGATGAGGACGGGAGCAGGCGGGCCGGGCCGAGATGCGGACGGCTGAAAACCGCCCCACGGTGCGCCCTCTTCGCCACTGTTGTTATCGATATGCCGCATATTCGTGACCAATTCTCAGCCGTGGCCGGCAAGTGCGCGGGCATCGGGTCCACCATGACGCACCACGACTCATCGCGGGAGAACGGCTCCGACGAACTGGCCGCGCTGGTACGGCAGGCCCGGCAGTGGAGCGAGGCGTCCCCGGACGGCCCGGCCGAGCGACCGCTGCTCGACCCCTCGACGGACTCTCTCCGCGAACGTATGCGTCGCCGCCGCGCCAATCGCTCGAACGACGGCAACGCCCGGAACGACTAGGCCCTGTACGGAGTTGGGTTAGAGGGGGCGGCAGCGCCGGTCGCACGCCACGTGGATCTTGCAGGTCAACCCGCTGCGCAAGCGGCCGAGTGCCGCCGCCTTCAGTCGCGCGCGGCGTCATTCGGCCCGCCCGGGGTCGTCGTCCAGGGCGGGCCCGCCCCGGCGCGGAACGCGCTGGGCTTGAGTACGTGGAGAAAGTCTCGGACACGCGCCCCGGTCGACGTCCCGATGCGCGTGCCCGTCTGCGCCTGCCGGAGGGTCTACGCGGTCAGGGTCACAGTGCGTTCGGAGGACGTTCGCTTCGTTCCGGCGCGGTCGGTGACCGTGTAGTACAAGTAGTATCGCCTGTTGGTTTCCGGGGTGGGGATCGGGAACGACATGAACTGGGACGCCGCAAGCTCCTGTTCGGTCACGGTGTGATCCCCCTGACTCTGGCCACCCCAATAAAGGGTGATCGTGTCACCGGGCTCCCTAGCCGGATACTCGATGTGAACCGTAATCCCGTTGCGTGCTTGCGCTCTGCTGATGATGCCGTCGCGGTTTGCGAGGGGCACGGTCGGTGCGGGAAGCGGCTGTTCAGGCATGGTGGTCTCCATTCTCACGTGCGGCGCCCGGCGGTCCCGGCGCCATGAACCACTATGGCCAACCCAGGAGTCGGGTGGGTGGAGAACATGCAAGTCCACTGTGGGGGCACGGAAGTTCGCCTCCGGGAACCCCGAACGGCGCCTTGTCGCTCGGCGGACCGAACAAGAGAGAGACGAGGCAGAAATCGGCATGAAGGCCCCGCCCGGCAACACGATTGGATTTCGGACCGGGGACTGCGCACACGGTGGAGCACCAGCCTTCGGAGAACGCCATTCGACGAAGAGTTGCGGATGTCCGATGCAGCTCGGCTCCGCTTGCCGCCCGGCACCTCACGGTGCCGGGCGGTTTTGTCGTGCCCGAAAACGGAGGGCACCTGTCGGAGCAAGGTGCGATCCTGGGTCGAACCCCACGACCGTCCGCAGGAGCACACCCATGACGAGCCCACCCATGTTGGCGTTCTTGGCCCCACCCTCGGAGCCCGAGCCCGCTGTGGCGGTAGCGCCCTCCCGGCCACAGACGACTACGCCCTTCTCGGTTTCCGTGCCGGAACCGGCTGCGCTTGTCGTTGCCGAGCCGGACAGGAAGCCGGTCTACCACGCTGTGTCAGGGCATCTCGTGGGGTGGATCGTGGGCGCGGACTTCGTGGCTGTCGACGAGTAGATGCCGTGCCGAGATACGAGAAAATGGCCCCGGCCGCCCTCTGGGCGGCCGGGGCCATTCTGCGTTAGGCGGTCTTCGCCTCGGTGGGCTCGTCGTCCTGGTCGCCGTCCGCCAGGCCGAGATAGCCGATGATCGGCATCACCTCGTACTCGGGAGACGGCGCGTGCAGCGCTTCAACCGTCTTCCGGTCCTCGGTGCGCTGGGCCACTTCCCCCAGACCAAGCAATGCAGCAGTCAGGGTCAGCACGATCTCGGTAGGCAGGTCGAGCCCGTAGTGGGCCAGCAACAGGAGAACGGCGGCAACAAGGGCGTACAGGCGCACGCCGTGAGTTCGAACGAGAGTCGTCATTCCTTCACCTCTTCCTTCGGGGTCTTCGGGGCATGGGGGTACCTCCAAACGAGTGGGTGTGGACACGCAACGCGTTGGGAAGATCACCGCTGGTCGACAAGTGGTCGACCGGTGAGGGGACTTACATGTCTGAAGAACAAGCGGTACCCAACTCGAAGGGACCGGCGCCGGTTCGGATCCCAGCCACCACGGACCCGAACCTGATCCCGGCGGACCAGGTCAGGCCCGAGGACATCGGGACGCTGTCGATCGAGTACCGCGACGGTCAGCCCATCATCGTCGTCAGTGGCGGAACGACCGTTCCGGCCGAACTGACGGTTGAAAATGCAGCCGGGAACGCGGTCGGGGTCTTCGTGGCAGCCCCACGGTCAATCGCGGGACGCAACCCCTCTCCTCCTTGGGTTCGACTGGAGTGGGGCTCGAGTGACACCGTGTCGACCCGAGCAACCGGGGTCACTAGGTATGAAGTTGACCTTGGCGACTAGGGCCTGTACGCAGTTGGACTATCCGATGGGCTGAAGGCTGCGGATCCAGATGATCGAGCTTCGCAATTGGAGTCCTGCCAGGTAGCTTTCGGG